>NZ_JBEXJT010000048.1:0-65296 GCF_040609255.1 Kitasatospora sp. NPDC004723
GGTACTGCAGGGGGGACCCTGTGGGAGAGTAGGACGCCGCCGAACAAATTGTGAGAAGAACCCCCGCCGGTTATCCGGCGGGGGTTCTTTGCGTTCAGGGGAGGCCGGTCACCTCCGATACCGCTCGGCCACCGCCGTGAAGGCCTCCTGGGGCTCCCAGTCCATGTCGGGGTAGGTCTCTCCCCGGCGTCCTTCGAGGAGTTTGACGATGCCCAGGCCGGCCCGGTCCAGGTCGTCCCTGGGGTCGCCGTCCGGGAAGAAGCAGGCGACGCGCGAGGCGCTGCTGCTGATCACCGGCCGGACCGCGCTGTGTGACGCCTTCCGAGGCAGCACCGCCGACATCGAGCCCCCTCTCGCGGCGGTTCTCGCCGAACGGCTGGGCGGCGCCGGAGTGCACACGGCCCGCGTTCTCGCGGCGAGCGTGGCCGCGGCGGTTCGCATCGCGTTGGAGGGCTGGCTCCGGCCGACCGGGAACGCCGACGACGCCGGGCTGGTCGTACCGTCCGGGTCCCTGGCGGACCAGCTCCGCGCGGCGCCGGCCCCGCTCGCGCCGGCCTTCGACGCGGCCGAGCAGTGCACCGGATCGTGAACCGGCCCCGGAGGTCGGGGCGCTGAGCCGCGGTCAGAGCCGGCCGGCGGCCTTGAGGGCGAGGTAGATGTCGGCCAGGGCGGGGGCGACGGAGGCGGGCGGGGCGTCGATGACCGTGATGCCGGCGCGGGTGAGGCGGTCGGCGGTGAGGCGGCGGTCGGCGCGGGTCTGTTCGGCGGCCGCGGCTCCGTAGACGGCCTCGACCGTGCCGCGACCGGCGGCGAGTTCGTCGAGGTGGGGGTCGGAGACGGAGGCGAGCACGACCTCGTGCCGCTTGGTGAGCAGGGGCAGCAACGGGAGCAGGCCGTCCTCGACCGGGGCCGCGTCCAGGCCGGTGAGCAGGACGATCAGCGAGCGGTGCGGCGCCATCTTGAGCGCGGTGGCGACCAGTGAGCGCATGTCGGTCTCGTAGAGGGCGGGCTCCAGCACGGCCATCGCGTTGGTGAAGGCCGGGAGGATCTCGTTCGGGGAGCGGCCGGCCACCGAGACCCGGGTGCGCAGGTCGTGGGCGAGCAGGTCGACCCGGTCGCCGGCTTTGGTGGCGAGGGCGGTGAGCAGCAGTGCGGCGTCCAGGGAGGCGTCCAGGCGGGGGGCGTCGCCGACCCGGCCGGCCGAGGTGCGGCCGGTGTCGAGGACGACGAGGATGTGCCGGTCGCGCTCCGGGCGCCAGGTGCGCACGGCGACGGTGTGGCGGCGGGCGCTGGCCCGCCAGTCGATGGAGCGGACGTCGTCGCCCGGCAGGTACTCGCGCAGCGAGTCGAACTCGGTGCCCTGGCCGCGGGTCAGGACGGAGGTGCGGCCGTCGAGTTCGCGCAGCCGGGCGAGCCGGGAGGGCAGGTGCTTGCGGCTGGCGAACGGGGGCAGCGCGCGGACCGTCCAGGGGACGAGGTGCGAGCCCTGACGGCCGGCCAGGCCGAGCGGGCCCAGCGAACGGATCGTCACCTTGTGGGCGTGGTGGTCCCCGCGCCGGGCCGGGGTGAGGACGGTGGTGACGCGGCGCCGTTCGTGGCCGGGCACGGGCAGGGTGTGCCGGGAGGCGGCGGTCTCGGTGCCGGGCCGCCAGGCGGACGGGGCCCAGGCGTCGCGGATCCGGGCCCGCAGGAGGCGTCCGGACGGGTTGGTGACGGTCAGTTCGACGCCGGCGGGCTCGCCGAGCCGCACCTTGGTGTCGCCGCCCCGGGTGATCCGCAGACTGCGGACGGGGGCGGCGAGCACCAGGTCGACGACGACGGCGAGCAGGACCGCACCGGTGACGGCGCCGATCCCGGCCCAGGAAGGCAGCAGCAGACCCGTGACGAGGGCGCCGAGCGCGGCGAGCAGGGCGGTTCGCCCGGTGAGGGCCATGCGGTGCGTTCCTTCGTCGGGGCCGGGGGTGAGCCGGCCAGAGGTGCGGGCGGGCGGGGTGGGCTCAGCGCGGGGCGGGCGTCTGGGCGAGCACCGCCTGGATGACGGAGTCGGCGGTGACGCCCTCCATCTCGGCCTCGGCGCGCAGGGCGACGCGGTGCCGCAGGGTGGGCAGGGCGAGGGCCTTGACGTCGTCGGGGGTGACGTAGTCGCGGCCGGCCAGCCAGGCCCAGGCCCGGGAGGCGCCGAGCAGCGCGGTGGCGCCGCGCGGGGAGACGCCGATGGAGAGCGAGGGCGACTGCCGGGTGGCCCGGCAGAGGTCGACGATGTAGGCCAGGACCTCGGGGGAGACGGTCAGCTTGGCGATCTGCGCCCGGGCGGCCGTGATGTGCTCGGGACCGGCGACGGGGCGCACGCCCGCGGCGGAGAGGTCGCGCGGGTCGAAGCCGGCGGCGTGCCGGGCGAGGACCTGGAACTCCTGGTCGCGGTCGGGCAGCGGGAGGATCAGCTTGAGCAGGAAGCGGTCGAGCTGGGCCTCGGGCAGCGGGTAGGTGCCCTCGTACTCGACCGGGTTCTGGGTCGCGGCGACCAGGAACGGGACCGGCAGGGGGCGCGGTTCGCCGTCGACGGTGACCTGCCGCTCCTCCATGGCCTCCAGCAGGGCGGCCTGGGTCTTCGGCGGGGTGCGGTTGATCTCGTCGGCCAGCAGCAGGTTGGTGAAGACCGGGCCGGGCTGGAAGGAGAACTCGGCGGTGCGGGCGTCGTAGACCAGCGAGCCGGTGACGTCGCCGGGCATGAGGTCGGGGGTGAACTGTATGCGCTTGGTCCCCAGGCTGAGCGCGGTGGAGAGGGTGCGGATCAGCAGGGTCTTGGCGACGCCGGGGACGCCTTCGAGCAGCACGTGGCCGCCGCAGAGCAGGGCGACGACGAGCCCGGTGACGGCGGCGTCCTGGCCGACGACGGCCTTGGCGATCTCGGCGCGCAGGGCGGTCAGGGCCTCGCGCGCGTCGACGTTCGGAGCGTCGACGGGCCGGGCGTCGCCGATTCGCGGGTCGGTGGTGCCGGGGGTGGCGGGTGCCGTGCCGGGGGTGATGCGGAGCTGGGTGGTGGCCTTCTCGGTCACGGCTTCCGTACCTGCCTTTCGAGGGCGTCGAGGTCGTCGGCGAGCCGCAGCAGCGCGGCGTCGTCGGTCGGGGGCGGGCCGTACAGGAGGGCCCGTACGTCCCCGGCGGGCCGCTCGGGGAGGCGGTCGGCGACGGCCGCGCAGAGAGCGGAGGGGTCGGGCGCGCCGGCCACGGGCGGGACGCCCAGGGCCGGGGCGATGCGGTGCGCGGCGGCGCGGCGCAGGGCGTCGGCGGCGCGGCCGCGGGCCCTGGCACGGCGGTAGAGCCGGGCGCGGCCCTCGGTGGTCTCGGAGGCGCGGACCACCACAGGAAGGTTCTCGCTGACGACCGGGCCGAGGCGGCGGGCGCGCCAGAGCGCGGCGAGCACGACGGCGACGGCGAGCTGGTAGCCGGCCCAGGTCCAGCCCTCGGGGATGAAGTCCTGGAAGCTCTTCCGCCCGCCCTCGGCGACCGGGGCGGTGTAGTCGGGCAGGTGCCAGCCGATGTGCGGCTGGGCGCCGAGCAGGCCGAGCCCGAGGGCGGCGTTGCCGTCCTTCTTGAGCAGCTCGTTGGTGAGGAACTCGCCGCTGCCGAGGACCACGACGTCGGTGCCGCGGCCGGTGGGGACGGTGACCACGGGGTAGCCGTGGCCGCGCGGGTAGCAGCCCTCGCCGTGGCTGCCGGCGGTGTAGAGCAGGCCGCCGACGTGGGCGCTGCCGGCCCGGACGGCCTCCGGCAGCGAGCAGCCCGGGTCGGTGCTGCGGACGCGGGCGTAGGGGACGCCGCCGTTCTCGTCGGACATGCGGACGCCGGGGGCGAGCGCGCTGAGCGCGGCGGGGCCGGGGGAGATCAGGACCAGCCGGCTGTGCCGGGCGGCGGCGACGGCGGCCAGCTGCTCGGGGGTGAGCAGGTCGGGTTCGGGCAGCACCAGGGTGTCGGCGCCGGTGGGGCGGCCGGTCGGGTCGGTGGTGACGTCGACGGTGAGGCCCTGGCGCTCCAGCAGGGCGACCAGGGCGTGGCCGCCGGTGGAGTCGTAGGAGCGCGGGTCCAGCGGCGGGTACTGGCGTTCGTCGTTGGCGGCGGCCAGGACGACGGCGGCGAGCAGGGCCAGGACGATGGTGAGCAGGTACCAGCGGGCGCGCTGCCACAGGCCGCGGCCGGTGGGGGCGAGGCTGGTGCCGGTCGCGACGGGACCGGCCGCGGCGGGATCGGACCCGCCGGGGCCTGCCGCGGGCGCGGTCGGGTGCGACGGCGCCGGCGGGGCGGGGGTGGCGCTGGTCATGCGGCTCCTCCGGCGGCCGGGGCGAGGACCGGGCGGGCGCGTTCGAGGGTCCGGTCGAGGTCGCGCAGCAGTTGGTAGGCGGCCTGGTCGGCGGTGCGCTCGCCGTAGGCGATGTCGTCGAAGGCACGGGCGGCCGCGAGCAGCGCGCCGGCGTGCTCGGGCAGTGCGCGGCCGGCCTCGACGGCGGCCTCGTCGGCGGTGCGACCGGGCCGGGGGTCGAGCAGGGTGCGCTCCTCCAGCGCCCGGACCAGGGCTCGCATCTGCTCGCGGACGGCGTCCGCCCACTGGCCGGCGGCGGCGTGCCGCTCGGCGTCGGTCCGGTGCTCGGCGGCGCTGCGCGGGCCGGTGCCGCCGAAGACGCCGAGGTCGGTGCGGGCCGCCCGCTTGGGCGCGCCGAGGCGCCACCAGAGGGCGGCGCCGATCACCAGGGCGACCACCAGGAAGAGGATCAGCCCGGTGGTGCCGGTGGTGCCGCCGCCGGCGAGCGCGCCGAGCGCGTCGTCGATCCGGTCCATGACCCAGTTGACGACCCGCTCCTGGATGCTCGGGTCATGGCGGTGGTAGTCGGCCTTGACCAACTCGTCGCGGGCCGCGTCGCGCGCCGGGTCACGCGGCGTCGTGACCGGGGCCCCGCCCGCGAGCACGACGATCTCCCCCCAGGTCGGCATCGGGCTCAGAGCCTTGCCGGGGCGGGGCCGCCCTGACCGCCCCAGCCGGTGCCGCCGTACTCGGGCAGGCCGGCGGCGCGGGCGAGCTCGATGTCGAGGGCCTCGCGGCGGATCCGCTGGTCCACGTAGAGCAGCACGCCGATGGTGGCGGTGAAGGGGAGCGTGATGGTGGACGAGAGGATGCCGCCGATGGCGAGGGTGACCAGCATCGCGGCGGGCATGGAGGCGGAGTCACCGGCGTCGAGTTGGCTGGTGAGGTCGCTCCAGCCCAGCATCATGCCGATGACGGTGAACGGGGTGTTGATCACGCTGGAGACGACCCAGGCGATGACCGTGCTGAGCAGGGTGATGCCGAAGATCCGCCACCAGGAGCCGCGGACCAGACGCCGGGAGCGGGAGAGGGCGGCGATGACGCCCTGCTTCTCCAGCATGAGCGCGGGCGCGGCCAGGCTGAGCTGGATCCCGAGCCAGACGGCCACGGGGAGGCTGAGCATGCCCACGATGACGAGCAGGGCGGTGATCGCCGGTTCCGCCGCGCCGGACAGCGCGTAGCCGATCAGCGGGGTGAAGCCCAGCAGGACGATGCCGCCGAGGATCAGGGCGTTCAGCAGGGTGAGGCCGATGAGCTGGAGCGTCCGGGGCCGGGCGTCGCGCCAGGCCTCCCGGAGCGTGACGGACTGCCCGAGGATGGCCCGGCTGACCACCATGGTCAGCAGGGCCGAGGCGATCACGCTGAGCAGCCCGGCGAGCGGGAGGCTGACCAGGGAGGTCAGCACCGGGGTGAGCTCGCCGGTGTCGCCCTGGACGGCGAGCTGGGCGCCGAGCGCGACGCCCTGCTGGACCACGGCGACGCCGAAGGACAGGCCGAGGGCGACCCGCCAGTGCTTGCGGACGGTGGAGACCGCGCCGTCGAGGATCTCGCCGAGGCCGAGCGGGCGCAGCGGGATGACGCCGGGCTTGGGACTGGGCGGGGCACCCCATCCGAACTGCCCGCCGGGCGGCCCGTACGGCGGCGGCTGCTGTCCGAACGGCGGCTGCTGGCCGTACAGGGGCTGCTGCCCGTACGGGGGCTGCGGTGCGCCGGGGGCGGTGCCCCAGGCGGGCGGGGCGTCGTGGGGCGGTGCCGACTGGCCGGGCACGGCGGCGGGCGCGTCGGCCGGGGGCCGGGCACCGTCGCGGGGCGGCTCGGACGAGCCGGGCGAGGCCCAGCCCGGGGTGTCGGTCATCACTGCTCCTCGGAGGGCGTCAGGGTTCGCGGCGCCGGGTGGATCTTCACATGGGCGCAGCGCCCATCGTGCCATGGTGGTCGGACGCGCCCCAGGGGGATCCGGTTGCTGAACGGCAACGGCCGCTCCGCGGACGGCCGGTGGTCCGCCCCGGGGTCTCCGGGGCCGGGTCGGGCCGGGGCTTTCGCCCGGTATGGCCGGAATTCGCCGGGCCGCCAGTTGGCCGATCTGGAGCAATGGGACTGCTGTGCGGCAGGTCACAATCCGGTAATGAGAAGATGGACCCATGAAGGGACGCGTCCTCGTCGTTGATGACGACTCCGCACTGGCCGAGATGCTCGGCATTGTGCTGCGTGGTGAGGGTTTTGAGCCGTTTTTCGTCGCGGATGGGGACAGGGCGCTAGCCGCGTTCCGGGAGACCAAGCCCGACCTGGTCCTGCTCGACCTGATGCTGCCCGGCCGGGACGGCATCGACGTCTGCCGGCAGATCCGGGCGGAGTCAGGGATCCCGATCGTCATGCTGACCGCCAAGACCGACACGGTGGACGTCGTGGTGGGTCTGGAGTCGGGTGCCGACGACTACGTGACCAAGCCGTTCAAGCCCAAGGAACTGGTGGCCCGGGTGCGCGCCCGGCTGCGCCGTGCCGAGGAGCCGACCCCGGAGCAGCTGACCATCGGCGATCTGGTGATCGACGTGGCCGGCCACTCGGTGAAGCGGGACGGGCGGGGCATCCCGCTGACCCCGCTGGAGTTCGACCTGCTGGTCGCGCTGGCCCGCAAGCCCTGGCAGGTGTTCACCCGCGAGGTGCTGCTGGAGCAGGTGTGGGGTTACCGGCACGCGGCGGACACCCGGCTGGTGAACGTCCATGTGCAGCGTCTGCGCTCCAAGATCGAGAAGGACCCGGAGCGCCCCGAGATCGTGGTGACCGTCCGCGGCGTCGGCTACAAGGCCGGGCCCAGCTGACGTGAGCGACCAGTCCGACGAGACCCCGGCGGCCGGCGCGACCGACGGGGGCGGCTCCGCCGTGCGCGGGGACGTGCTGAGTTCGACCGTCCGCAACCGCCGCCGGCGTGGCCTCGCGGCCCCGTTCGCGCCGGTGGTCCGTCAGCTGCGCCGCCCCGTGCACCGGGTGGCGGCGCTGTACCGGCGGTCGATCCAGCTGCGGGTGGTGGCGGCGACCCTGCTGCTGTCGGTCCTGGTGGTGCTGGTGCTGGGCGTCGTCGTGGTGGCCCAGGTGCGGACCGGGCTGCTGGACACCAAGCGGGCCGCGGCGCGCGACCAGGCGATCGCGGGCTTCCAGACCGAGCTCAAGAAGATCGACGAGGCGAAGGACCTGCGGGTGCGCACCGGCGCGGCCGCCGACCCGGCGCCCGAGGAGCCCGGGACCTGGCTGCTGCGGCAGGTCGGCGAGCTGGCGGCCAGCGGGCAGAACGTCTACTCGGTGATCGCGATGCTGCCGGCCACCGGTCAGACGGTGCAGCCGGCGAAGGACCGGATCAGCTACGGCCCGCGCTACTCGGGCGACATCTCGCCGGACAGCGTCCCGGCCGCGCTGCGGGCCCGGGTCGCGCAGGAGGCCGGTCAGACCTTCAGCCAGCCCACCCGGATCCAGCGCTCCGTGGAGAGCGGCGGGAAGACCGAGCCGGGCCTGGTCTTCGGCCAGCAGTTCACCGGCCCGGACGGCAGTAGTTACCAGCTGTACTACGTCTTCTCCTTCGGTCAGGAGACCAAGACCCTCAACCTGATCACCGGCACCCTGGCGACCGCCGGCGTGTTCGTGGTGATCATGATGGGCGGCATCGCCTGGCTGGTGGTGCGCCAGGTGGTGACGCCGGTCCGGATGGCCGCCGGAATCTCCGAGCGGCTGGCCGCCGGGCACCTGGAAGAACGGATGAAGGTCACCGGTACGGACGACATCGCCCGGCTCGGCGAGTCGTTCAACCGGATGGCCAACGCGCTGCAGGCGCAGATCCGCCAGCTGGAGGAGCTGTCTCGGGTGCAGCGGCGCTTCGTCTCGGACGTCTCGCACGAGCTGCGCACCCCGCTGACCACCGTCCGGATGGCCGCCGACCTGATCTACGACAGCCGCGAGGACCTCGACCCGATGGCGGCCCGCTCCGCCGAGCTGCTCCAGGGGCAGCTGGACCGCTTCGAGTCGCTGCTCGCCGACCTGCTGGAGATCAGCCGGTTCGACGCGGGCGCGGCCGTACTGGACGCCGAGCCGGTCGACCTGCGCGACATCGTCGGCCGGGTGGTCGAGGCCGCGGACCCGCTGGCGCAGGCCAAGGGCAGCGCGGTGGTGATCCGCGGCGACGGCGAGCCGGTGGTGGCCGAGGTCGACTCCCGGCGGATCGAGCGCATCCTGCGCAACCTGGTGGTCAACGCGCTGGAGCACGGCGAGGGCCGGGACGTCGTGGTCCGGCTGGGCTCGCAGGACGGCGCGGTGGCGGTCGGCGTGCGCGACTACGGCATCGGCCTCAAGCCGGGCGAGGCGTCCCGGGTGTTCCACCGGTTCTGGCGGGCCGACCCGTCCCGGGTGCGGACCACCGGCGGCACCGGCCTGGGCCTGTCCATCGCGGTCGAGGACGCGCACCTGCATGGCGGCTGGCTCCAGGCCTGGGGCGAGCCGGGCGGCGGCTCGCACTTCCGGCTCACCCTGCCGCGCACCCGCGGCGGCGAGATCAACCGGGCGCCGTTCCGACTGGAGCCGGAGGACTCCCGCAACAACCGGGGGCTGGGCACGTACGGGACGCCGTACCGGCGGGCGATCCGTCCGGGCGGCTCGACGGCGCTGAGCGCGGCGGAGGAGACGGCCGTCCCGGAGACCCCGGAGGCCTCCGGCAGCGGTTTCGGCAGCGGGCTCGGCGGCGTGCTGAGCATCGGCCCGGGTCTCGGCCGCCGCTCGCCGGACGCCCCGCGGGCCGACCCGTCGGACCTGCTGCCGGCCGGTGCCGGGTACGGTGCGACCGGCGCGCAGGTCATGGTGGACACGGCGCCGGGCCGGCCGTCGGTGGCGCAGCGCACCGCGGGGCCGGACGAGGCCGCCGGGGTGGACGGCACGGGTGGAACCGACACGGAGGGGTCGCGGGGTGCGAAGGACCAGCGGCAGGACTGAGCCTCGGCTGGCCGGGGTGGCCGGTGCCCTGCTGGGCAGCCTGCTGGCCGGCGGCTGCGCGGCGATGCCGGATTCCGGGGGCGTCACCAGGATCGAGCAGTCCAAGAGCTCGGCGGAGAAGAACCTGCAGGTCAGGGTCTTCCCGGTGGAGCCCGCCAAGGGCGCCAAGCCGCAGGAGCTGCTGACCGGGTTCCTGGACGCGCTCACCGCCGACGACAGCTACGGCACGGCCCGCAAGTACCTGACGTCCGCCGCCGCCGCGCGGTGGAACGCCGAGGCGGGCGTCAAGGTGCTCGGCGGCAAGCCGAGCCAGGCCGACGTGAGCGTGACCGACGCCGACACCGACGTCTCCATCCCGGTCAGCGGGCAGCTGGTGGCCGAGGTGGACGAGCGGCACTCGTACCGGATCAAGCCGACCAACCCGCAGCTCCAGTTCAACTTCTCCTTCGTGCGGGAGAAGGGCGAGGAGTGGCGGATCAACGAGCTCCCCGACGGCCTGATCCTCAACGAGGTCAACTTCCGCAACAGCTACCGCCAGGTCGACCGGTTCTTCTTCGCCGCGCCCGACCCGTCCGCGCCGACCGCCACGGCGGTGACCAACCAGGACGTGCTGATCGCCGACCCGGTCTACCTGCGGCGCCGAATAAACCCGCTGGGTTCGGCCGCCGACGCGCTGGTCAGCGGGCCGTCGAGCTGGCTGGAGCCGGTGGTGCGCTCGGCCTTCCCGGCCGGGACGAAGGTGGAGTCGGTCACCGTGGACGACAACCACACCGGGCACGTGGGGCTCACCGGGGTCGATCTGGGCAGTGCCACCGCCTGCCGGCAGATGGCCACCCAGCTGCTCTACACCCTCGCCGACCAGGGCACCGGGCAGGTGGACAAGCTGGAACTCAAGGGGCAGCACGGCGGCCAGAGCTGCCTGGCGACCCGCATCGACGAGCCCGCGATCGGGCCCGGCTCGCTGGCCGGCCAGATGGCCACCCGGCAGTTCTACCAGCGGGAGGACAACGGCGTCCTGTACGAGACGCGCGCGGCCGATGACGTCTCCGATCCGGTGCGCGGTCCGCTGGGGCGCCCGCAGCAGAGCGGTCGGCGGCTGGGCGCGATCGCGGTGGCCCGGGACGGTGAGCGGGCCGCGGCGATCAGCGGGGACGGCCACCAGCTCTACACCGTGCCGTTCGCGGAGAACACGGCGGCGGGCGCGATGCCCCAGCCGGTGCTGACCACCACGGCCCGCCCGGGCGCGAAGGCCGAGGACGGGCTGACCTCGCCGACCTGGGACGGGCGCGGCGACCTCTACGTGGTGGACCGGGACCCGCAGGGCCCGAGGGTGCTGATGGTCCGCGACAAGACGGTCGTCGAGGTGCCGGTGGCGAAGCTGGACGGCCGCTCGGTGCAGGGCATCAAGGTCTCCTCGGACGGGGTCCGGGTGGCCCTGCTGCTCAAGGAGGGCAAGGACGGTAAGGACCAGAAGCTCTGGCTGGGGCTGCTGGTCCACGGAGGCACCAAGGAAGCGCCGACCGTGCGGATCACCGGTCTGCAGGAGGCCAACCCGGCGTTCCAGGAGGTGGCCTCGGTCTCCTGGGCGGAGGCGGACCAACTGCTGGTGCTGGGCAAGGAGAAGGACAAGCTGCAGCAGCTGCACTACATCAGCACGGACGGGTCCCCGAACTCGGACGCGCGGTTGCAGAGCGGTGGCGAGATGGTCACGGTGGCCGCGTCGGAGTCGCGGGTGAACGGCGGCGGCACTACGCCGGTGGTGCCGCCGGTGCTGGCGCTGCAGGGCGTGGGAGGCAAGCCGTACCGGCTGGTCAACAACCAGTGGCGGGAGCTGGGGGGACTGCTCTACGGGGTCTCCTCGTTCATCTACCCGGGCTGATCCAGGGCTGATCTCCGGGCCGGTGCTCGGGCTGCTCTCAGAGGTGGTCCTCGGACCGGTGCTCGGGCGTGTGCGGGTCGCCGCAGGGGTGCCGGTCCGCGCCGGCCGCCGCGACGGTGGCGGCCGCGCAGGGCGGCAGCCCGGCGGCCGACAGCGCCCGGGCCGCTTCGGCGAGGCTGGCGCCGGTGGTCACCAGGTCGTCCACCAGAACCGGCCGGAGCGCGGGCGGGCGGTGTGCGAGCGGCCGTACGGTGAGCGCGCCGTGCAGGTTGCGCCGGCGCTCGGCGGCCGGGAGCCCGGCCTGGTCGGCGACCGGGCGGGTGTGCCGCAACAGCGGTGCGGCGCGGGCGTCCAGGCCCTCCCGGCGCAGGACGCGGGCGGCGGCGCCCGCCAGCCGCAGGGTCGGGTCGTGGCCCCGGGCGCGGACGGCCGCGCGGGCCGAGGGTACCGGGACGAGCAGCAGCGGGGCCTGCCCGGCCCGCGGGCCGAGCGCGGAGCGCACCGCGCGGGCGAGGACCTCGCCGAGCGGGCCGGCCAGCCGGAGCGCGCCGCGCTCCTTGTGCGCGAGCAGCAGCCGGCGGACCGGGCCGTCGTACGGCGCGCAGGCGTGCGCCCAGGGCAGTGCGGCGGAGGGCGCGGGCCGGGCGGCGGCGAGGACACGCCGACAGTCCGGGCAGAGCTGGCCGCGCTCGGTGCCGCAGCCCGCGCAGGGCGACGGGACCAGCACGTCGAGCAGACCGGCCAGGGCGTGGGCGAACGGCCCTTGGGCGGACGGCGGTCGGGGCGGTGCGGAGGTCGGCGGCACGGCTGCTCCTCCCGGCTTGCGAACGGAGAGTGAGCAAAGAATGCGCCGTACGGGGGGTGTTGTCCAGGTATTTACCTGTGTTTCACTCGCAGGAGGGTAGACAGGGGGCTACGGCTTGACCGCCACGCCCCATTAGTCCGTCATACCCCAACTCTCCGCTGGGGAGGCGAAAACTCCGTGTGAGGTGTTCGATGAGCCCCAGGGGGTTTCAACCGTCCCTGGTGGGGAGGAAGTGAGGTGAGGGCCAGTCGTTCCCGCCGTTGCCGGTGGGACGGAGGGCCGGCGGAAGGATTGGCTGGTCCGGCTGGTCTCAGTCCGGTCCGGTAGCACCCGGACCGGCGACAGAACGAGGGATCGGAGTTCTGCGTGGACATCGTTGTCAAGGGCCGCAAGACCGAGGTGCCCAAGAGGTTCCGGGATCACGTGGCCGAGAAGCTGGAGAAGGTCCAGAAGTTCGACACCAAGGCGATCAGCCTCGATGTCGAGGTGTCCAAGGAACACAACCCGCGGCAGGCCGACCGGTCCGACCGCGTGGAGATCACTCTCCGTACCCGTGGCCCGGTGATCCGGGCGGAGGCCGCCGCCGCGGACCCCTATGCGGCGCTCGACCTGGCCTCGGCGAAGCTCGACGCCCAGCTGCGCAAGTCCGCGGACCGGCGTCGGGTCCACAAGGGCGGCAACGGCCGCACCCCGATCAGCGTCGCCGAGGCGACCGCGGCCCTGGCCGCGCTGCCCGAGCCGAAGCCGTCGGAGAGCAGCACCAACGGGGCCGTCCGCAAGACCATGATGGGAACCCTGGAAGTGGAGGGCGAAGGCCCGCTGGTGGTCCGGGAGAAGACGCACCCGGCCGCCCCGATGGCGCTCGACCAGGCGCTCTACGAGATGGAGCTGGTCGGCCACGACTTCTACCTCTTCGTGGAGAAGGACAGCGGCCTGCCGAGCGTGGTCTACCGCCGGCACGGTTACCACTACGGCGTGATCCACCTCAAGGCCGACGGCTCGACCGTCGAGGGTGGTGGCGCCGGCGGTGCGATCGGCGCGGGTGACGACGAGGACTGACCGTCCGAGCAGCATGGGAGGGTGACCCCGGTGGCCGGTGCCGCCGGGGTCACCGGCGTTCCGGGGCGGGCCGGTGTGCCGTCGGGCCGCCCCGCAGGTCACCCGATGCGGGGCGATCGGCGCCGGAGGGTGACCGGAGGGGGCTCCGGCCGTGGAATGATTGGCCCACGACGACCGGCGACGGGGGAGGAGCGGATGGGGGATCACTTCGGGCTGGGGCCCGCGGCGGGGCCGGTCGCGGGGGGGCCACCGGGCCGGGGGGAGGACCCCGGCTACGGCACCCGCCGGGGGGAGCCGATCCGCGTCCTGGTGGTGGACGACCACGCGCTGTTCCGCCGCGGCCTGGAGATCGTGCTGGCCGAGGAGGAGGACATCACCGTCGTCGGCGAGGCCGGGGACGGCGCCGAGGCGGTGCTCAAGGCCGCCGACCTGCTGCCGGACATCATCCTCATGGACGTCAGGATGCCGCGCCGCAGCGGGATCGAGGCCTGTACCGCGATCAAGGACGTCGCGCCCAGCACCAAGATCATCATGCTGACGATAAGCGACGAGGAGGCCGACCTCTACGAGGCGATCAAGGCGGGCGCCACCGGGTACCTGCTCAAGGAGATCTCCACCGACGAGGTCGCCACCGCGATCCGCGCGGTCGCCGACGGGCAGTCCCAGATCAGCCCCTCGATGGCGTCCAAGCTGCTCACCGAGTTCAAGTCGATGATCCAGCGCCGGTCCGACGAGCGCGAGTTGGTGCCCGCGCCGCGACTGACCGACCGGGAGCTCGAGGTGCTGAAGCTGGTGGCCACCGGGATGAACAACCGGGAGATCGCCAAGGAGCTGTTCATCAGCGAGAACACCGTGAAGAACCACGTGCGCAACATCCTGGAGAAGCTGCAGCTGCACTCCCGGATGGAGGCCGTGGTCTACGCGATGCGGGAGAAGATCCTCGAAATAGGGTGAGCGGCGGGTCCCTCGGGGTGCGCTCAGCCGAGCAGCTTCTCCAGTGCCGGGCGGAGCGCCTCGTCGTGCAGCGTCTCGACCCGGACGGCGTCGCAGCCCACCCAGGAGGCCGCCTCGCGCAGCGCCCCGGCCAGCGCCTCCAGGTGCCGGGGGGAGTCCAGCGAGACCTGACGGGCCACCAGCGTCCGTCCCTCGCGGGCCGGATCGACCCGGCCGACCAGCTGCCCGCCGGTCAGCAGCGGCATCGCGAAGTAGCCGTGCACCCGCTTGTGCTTGGGCGTGTAGGCCTCCAGCCGGTGGGACATGCCGAAGATCCGCTCGGTGCGCGGGCGGTCCCAGACCAGCGAGTCGAACGGCGAGAGCAGCGTGGTGCGGTGGCGCCCGCGCGGCGCCGCGGCGAGCGCCGCCGGGTCGGCCCAGGCCGCGCCGGGCGAGCCGTCCGGGCCCCAGCCGGCCACCTGGACCGGGACCAGACCGGATTCGGGCAGCGCCGCGTCCAACTGGTCGGCGCGCAGCCGGTGGTAGTCCAGCAGGTCGGCCCGGGTGGCCACGCCGAGCGCCGCGCCGGACTGTGCGACCAGGGTGCGCAGGCACTCCGCGTCGTCCGGCTCGGCAGCGAACAGCTCGGCGGGGACGGCCTGTTCGGCCAGCGCGTAGACGCGCTTCCAGCTCCGGCGATCGGTGCAGACCACATCGCCGAAGGCCAGCGCCCGCTCCACCGCGATCTTGGTGTCCGACCAGTCCCACCAGTCGGCGGTCCGCTTGGCTCCGCCCAACTCGGTGGAGGTGAGCGGGCCCTCGGCGCGCAGCTTGTCGAGCACGGTGCGGTACGTCGCCGCGTCGACCTGCTTGCCCCAGACGTGGGCCTTGGCCCGGTAGCTCCGCCGCCGGAAGGCGAACAGCGGCCACTCCTCGACGGGCAGCACGCAGGCCGCGTGCGACCAGTACTCGAAGCTCGCGCCGGAGCCCCAGAACGCCGTCTCGACCGCCGGGCGGCCGACCGCGCCGAGCCGGGCGTACGGGACCAGTTCGTGCGAGCGGGCCAGCACCGAGATGGTGTCGAGCTGGACGGAGCCGAGCCGGCGCAGCACCCCGCGCACCCCGCTGCGGCGGTCCGGGACACCGAGCAGTCCCTGGGCGCGCAGGGCGATCCGGCGGGCGTCGTCGGCACCGAGGACGGTCACCGGGGCGGGGGTCGCGAGCGTGGGGCCGGCGGCCCGGCGCGGGGTCGAGGCGGTCATGCCGGCGAGCCTAGACGGGGGCACCGACAACCGGCCCGGGCCGGCCGCCCGGGCCGGCCGCCCACCGGGGCCGCGCGGTCCGTGGGGCCGTCCGCCCGGGCCCGGCGGTTCAGTCCGCGAGGTCCTCGGCGAGCAGCGAGGCGATCCAGGTGTCGAGGAACCGGCCGCGCTGCTCGGAGTAGGAGCGCAGGGTGCCCTCGAAGCGGAAGCCGACCTTCTCGGCCACCGCGCGGGAGCCCTCGTTGCCCGTGTAGGCGAGCCACTCCAGCCGGCGCAGCCCCAGTTCGCGCAGTCCGTAGCGGGCCACCGCGGCGGCGGCCTCCGCGGTGTAGCCGCGGCCGCGGAACTCCTTGGCCGCCCACCAGCCGACCTCGGCGGTGCCGGGCCGGCCGGGGACGGCCGTCAGCCCCTGGCTGCCGACCAGCGCTGCGGACTCGCGCTCGAACACGCACCAGACCCGGTTGCCGCCGGTCCGCCAGCCCTCGGCGGCGAGGTCGTGGACGAAGTACTCGGCGTCCTGGCGGCGGTACGGGACCGGGACGACCGTCCAGCGCTGGATCTCCTCGTCCTGGCAGGCGGCGAAGACCGCGTCGACGTCGCCCTCGCCCGGGGCGCGCAGGACCAGGCGGTCGGTGGTGAGGACGACGGGCTCCGTCGGGTCCGGCCCGTTCTGCTGCCCCGACTGCTGCGACTGCTTCGGCTGCTCATCCATGGACGGATTATTCCGTGCAGAGAGAAAGCAGAGCATCCGATTAACGGATCGACTCGTTCAACCAGCCGGACATCCGCCCGGTTTGCCCCGGTGCGAGCGACTATCGTCGGATGTGCTCGCGCGGGTGACACGGGAATACCGTGCTGACGCACCTCCCGGGGCATTGGGCTCCTCGCATACGATGGCCCGTGCGGTGGGGTGGATCCACCGTGCAGTCGTCCAGTGCCAATACAGGCAAGGAGCCCGCTCACGTGTCCGTCTTCGACAAGATCCTGCGCGCCGGCGAAGGCAAGATCCTTCGCAAGCTGCAGCGGATTGCCGCCCAGGTCAACTCCATCGAAGAGGACTTCGTCAACCTCACCGACGCCGAGCTGCGCGCACTGACCGACGAGTACAAGCAGCGGATCGCCGACGGCGAGAGCCTGGACGACATCCTCCCCGAGGCGTTCGCCACCGTCCGCGAGGCCGCCAAGCGCGTGCTGGGCCAGCGGCACTACGACGTCCAGCTCATGGGCGGCGCCGCGCTGCACTTCGGCTACGTCGCCGAGATGCGCACCGGTGAGGGCAAGACCCTGGTCGGCACGCTGCCCGCGTACCTCAACGCGCTCACCGGCAAGGGCGTGCACCTCATCACGGTCAACGACTACCTCGCCGAGCGCGACTCGGAGTGGATGGGCCGGGTGCACCGCTTCCTCGGCCTCGAGGTCGGCGTGATCCTCGGCAACATGACGCCCGCCGAGCGCAAGCGCCAGTACGGGATGGACATCACGTACGGCACCAACAACGAGTTCGGCTTCGACTACCTGCGCGACAACATGGCCTGGTCGAAGGACGAACTCGTCCAGCGCGGCCACTACTTCGCGGTGGTCGACGAGGTCGACTCGATCCTCATCGACGAGGCCCGTACCCCGCTGATCATCTCCGGCCCGGCGGACCAGGCGACCAAGTGGTACGCCGACTTCGCCAAGCTGGTGCTGCGCCTGAAGATCGACCGCGACTACGAGGTCGACGAGAAGAAGCGCACCGTCGGCATCCTGGAGGAGGGCGTCACCCGGGTCGAGGACTACCTCGGCATCGACAACCTCTACGAGTCGGTGAACACCCCGCTGGTCGGCTTCCTGAACAACGCCATCAAGGCGAAGGAGCTCTACAAGGCGGACAAGGACTACGTCGTCATGAACGGCGAAGTCATGATCGTCGACGAGCACACCGGCCGCATCCTGGCCGGCCGCCGCTACAACGAGGGCATGCACCAGGCGATCGAGGCCAAGGAAGGGGTGGAGGTCCAGAACGAGAACCAGACGCTGGCCACCATCACCCTCCAGAACTTCTTCCGCCTGTACGACAAGCTGGCCGGCATGACCGGTACCGGTACCACCGAGGCGGCCGAGTTCCACCAGATCTACAAGCTCGGCGTGGTGCCGATCCCGACCAACAAGACGCCGCTGCGCATCGACCAGCCCGACCTGATCTACAAGTCGGAGCCGGCCAAGTTCGCCGCCGTGGTCGAGGACATCGCCGAGAAGCACGAGAAGGGCCAGCCGGTGCTGGTCGGCACCGTGTCGGTCGAGAAGTCCGAGTACCTGTCGCAGGAGCTGCGCAAGCGCGGCATCCCGCACGAGGTGCTGAACGCCAAGCACCACGAGCGCGAGGCGCAGATCGTCGCCCAGGCCGGCCGCAAGGGCGCCGTCACCGTCGCCACCAACATGGCCGGCCGCGGTACCGACATCATGCTCGGCGGCAACGCCGACCACCTCGCGGCCGCCGAGCTGGCCCAGCGCGGGCTCTCCGCGGTGGACACCCCGGAGGAGTACGAGGCCGCGTTCCCGGCCGCGCTGGAGAAGGCCAAGGCCGCGGTCAAGGCGGAGCAGGACGAGGTCAAGGAGGCCGGTGGCCTCTACGTCCTCGGCACCGAGCGCCACGAGTCCCGCCGGATCGACAACCAGCTGCGCGGCCGTTCCGGCCGTCAGGGCGACCCGGGCGAGTCCCGCTTCTACCTGTCGCTGGGCGACGACCTGATGCGCCTGTTCAAGGCCGGCATGGTCGAGCGCGTGCTCTCGATGGCCAACGTGCCCGAGGACGTGCCGATCGAGTCGAAGATGGTGACCCGGGCCATCGCCTCCGCGCAGACCCAGGTCGAGCAGCAGAACTTCGAGATCCGCAAGAACGTCCTCAAGTACGACGAGGTGCTGAACCGCCAGCGCGAGGTCATCTACGGCGAGCGCCGCCGGGTCCTGGAGGGCGAGGACCTGCAGGAGCAGGTCGGCCACTTCATGGACGACACCGTCGAGGCGTACGTCCGGGCCGCCACCGGCGAGGGCTTCGAGGACGACTGGGACCTCGAGAAGCTCTGGACCGCGCTCAAGCAGCTCTACCCGGTCACCCTGGACCTGGAGGAGCTGGAGGAGGAGGCCGGCGGCACCGCGGGCCTCACCCCGGAGTTCCTCACCAAGGTCGTCCAGGAGGACGTCCAGGCGCAGTACGGCGCCCGCGAGGACCAGCTCGGCACCGAGATCATGCGCGAGCTGGAGCGCCGGGTCGTGCTGTCGGTGCTGGACCGCCGCTGGCGCGAGCACCTCTACGAGATGGACTACCTCCAGGAGGGCATCGGCCTGCGGGCCATGGCGCAGCGCGACCCGCTGGTCGAGTACCAGCGCGAGGGCTTCGACATGTTCACCGCGATGATGGAGGGCATCAAGGAGGAGTCCGTCGGCTACCTGTTCAACCTGGAGGTCCAGGTCGAGCAGCAGGTCGAGGAGGTCCCGGTCGAGGACGCCCAGGTCGTGCTCGACAAGCTGGAGAAGGACGCCGCCCGTCCGGAGATCAAGGCCAAGGGCCTGGAGGCCCCCAAGCCGCAGCGGCTGCACTACACGGCCCCCTCGGACGAGGTCGGCGGCGGTGTGGTCGAGGGCGACTTCGAGGACCTCGGTGCGGAGGACGAGGGCGACGGGCTGACCCGCGCCGAGCGCCGCAAGGCCGCCAAGTCGGCCAAGGGCCGCCGCCGCAAGGGCTGAGACGAGGCCGGTGGCCGGTCCGCGCGTCGGACCGGCCCGCCGCAGGGCCGGGCGCCGCTCCCGTACGGGGGCGGCGCCCCGTGCCGTTTCCGGGGGCGTGCCCAGCGGACCGCGGGTCGGCGGCGGCGGGTCGGCGGGCGGCGGCGCGGTGCGGGCGACGGCGGTCACCGGGCCTCCACGGCGGTGCACTGCCACTGGCCGGACGGGCCGCGCGGCTCCAGCCGGAACGCCACCATGTGGTGCCGGGTGCCGAGGTCGACCCGGACGCAGGCCTCGACGGCGCCCGGCGAGGGGGAGCGGTCGTGCACCGGGCCGAGCCGGGGCCGCTCGCCGGCCCGCGCCCGGCGCAGGGTGCCGGCCCGGACCAGGGCGGAGAGCTGGCCGTAGCAGTCCAGCGTGGTGTGGCGCAGCAACTGGCCGGACGGCCGGGCGCCGGTGAGCACCTCGACCAGCCGGTGGGCGAACCGGGTGCTGAGGCCGTCGAGCGGCTCGCGGTCCGCACCGCCGGTGCACGCGGTCCGGGGGTGGCGGGGCCGGCGCGGCGGCGCCGGGTGGTGGTCCCGGGCGGTGCCGCGCGAGCGGTAGGGGCGCGCGGAGAGCACGGCGGGCGGGGCGGGCGGCGGTGCGGCGCGGTTCGGGCACGTGGTCATGGGCCTTCCTCGGGGGCGGTCGGCGCGGGGCCTGGGCGGGGCTGGACGGGGGCTGTCGCCGGGGGTGGCGACGGGGTCGGGAAGCAGGCTGGTGCGGGTACGGACGGGTCCTTGCTAGTGGCCCCCGCACGGGGCGGCAACGGGTTTCCCACGGCCTCCCCGACGGCCTCGAAGTTCACCTATCCGGGTGAGTCGGCCCGTGCGGTGGCAGGCTTCCGGGCACCCCCGTCGGCCCGGGGTTGACGCGCCGGGGAGGCCGGGAGGGCCCGAAAGGGGACGGTCCGTTCGCCAGGACGGACGTTGCGCCCCCGGCCGGTCGGCGCGCAGGATCGAAGGCCGGGCCGTACGCCTCGCGGGCCTCGTGCGGCGTCCGCCCGGCAGCGCACCAGCACCGCCCCGACGAGGACAGGCGGCCGGTATGACGACATGGGTATCGGGGACGCGTCCGGCAACCCCGGGCACCGGGGACGCTCCCCGGCGCGGCCTGGTGCTGGGTGGCGGCGGCATGCTCGGCGCGGCCTGGACGGTCGGTGCGCTGCGCGCCGTCGAGGAGGCGACCGGGCGGCCGCCGGGCGATGCGGAGGTGCTGCTCGGCACCTCGGCGGGTGCCATCCTCGGCGCGCTGCTGGCGGCCGGGGCGGACACCGGCCAGCTCCGCGACCACCAGTGCGGCCTGCCGATCGGCTCCGGTCCGCTGGCCGGGATCGAGTTCGACTACGACACGGCGGTCGGCGGCGCGCTGCCGCCGCGGCCCCGGGTCGGCATCGGCTCGCCGGGCCTGCTGCGGGACGCCGTCCGGCACCCGCGCACCTACCCCTGGCTCACCATGGTCTCGGCGATGGCGCCGCACGGCCGGGGCTCGCTGGCGTCGGTCGGCGCGCTGGTCGGCGGCCTGTTCGACGGCGCGGACGGCTGGCCGGCGGGCTCGGTGCTGCGGGTCGTCGCGGTGGACTACCGCACCGGCCGCCGGGTGGTCTTCGGCGACCCCGGCGCACCCCCCGCCCGGGTCGACGAGGCGGTGACGGCCTCCTGCGCGATCCCCGGCTGGTTCGCGCCCGTCCCGGTCGGCGGCACCGCGTACGTGGACGGCGGCTGCTGGTCGGCCACCAACGCCGACCTGCTGCTGGACCGGGGCCTCGACGAGGTCTACGTGCTCGCCCCGATGGCGCTGCGCCCCGACCCGCCCGGGCGCCCGGAGTCCGATAACGGCGCGTCCGCCGCCACGCGCGCCCGGCGCGTGCGGGACTGGCTGCACGCCCCGCGCGAGCGGGACCGCCCGAGCGGGGTGCTCGCCCAACTGGTCGCCCGTTACCGCCGGACGGTGACCCGCCGGCTGCTGCGCGAGGCCGGACTGCTGCGGGCGAGCGGCGTGCGCGTGCACCTGCTCGCTCCCACCCCCGCCGACCTGGCGGTGATGGGCCCGAACATGATGGACCCGGCCCGCCGCGGACCCGTCCTGGAGAGCGCGTTGGACACCTGCCGCCGCACCCTGGAGGCCGCCCGCTGACCGCCTCCGGAGGGGCCGGCGCCCGGGCCGACGGCGTGCGGGTGATCACGGCCCGCCGTCCGGCGCTTATTCTTGGGGCGCTGGAAGCTGTGCCGCTGGACGAACCGGAGAGTGCCACCGATGCGCGTGTACGTGCCCACCACCCTGACCGGCCTGGCGGCGGCGCACGCGGGCGGCGCGCTGGAGCAGTCCGCGGCGTACGCCGTGACCCCCGCGCTGCGCGAGTGGTACGTCAGCGACGACCTGGAGGAGCTGGAGTACGCGGCGCTGAACCGGGCCGCCCAGTCCTCGCTGCGCCTGCTGGCCGCCGAGTCGGACGCCCCGCGCCGCCGCGTCGTCGTGGCGCTCGATGTCGCCGACTCGGCGGTGAAGCCGTTCCCCGGCGACGAGTACCAGGACCAGGCCTCGCTCGGCCGGGTGGTGCTGGCCGGCCCGGTGAAGCTCGCCAAGGCGGCCTCGGTGCACGCGGACGTCGCCGACGTGGACGTGGTGGCCGACGTGGCGGCGGCCGTCGAGGCGGTGACGGCGGCGGACGCGGGCGACCAGGACGCCCAGTTCACCGTGGACGGCGCCGAGGACCACGACCTGCTCTGGTTCGCCACCCAGGAGATCGCCGCCCTGCTGGCCTGAGGCCCAACTCACCGGTCCGTGCGCGGAGGTCCGTGCGCGGCCCGGGGGTGAGCCCCGTCCTACCGGTCCGGCACCGCCCGGCGCTACCGTTCAACACGTGCGCACTCATATCGTCTGGGACTGGAACGGAACGCTCTTCCACGACATGGAAGCGGTGCTCGGCGCGAGCAATGCCGCCTTCGCGACCATCGGCGTCGGCCCGATGACGCTGCAGGAGTACCGCGAGCAGTACGAGATCCCGATCCCCCGGTTCTACCAGCGGCTGCTCGGCCGGCTGCCCTCCGACGCCGAGTGGCTGCGCCTGGACGACGCGTTCCACGACAGCTACCGCGAGCTGAGCACCGCCTGCGGCCTCACCGAGGGCGCCCGCGAGCTGCTGGACGGCTGGCGGGCGGCCGGGCGCAGCCAGTCGCTGCTCTCCATGTACGAGCACGACCGGCTGCTGCCGGTGGTCGAGGGCTTCGGTCTGACCCCCCAGTTCCTGCGGGTGGACGGGCGCAGCGGCCCGGCCGGCGGGCAGAAGGCCGAGCACCTGGTCCGGCACCTGGCCGCGCTCGGCGAGCGGGTGGACCCGGCCCGTACGGTGCTGATCGGCGACGCGGCGGACGACGCGCTGGCCGCCCTGGACGCGGGCGCGCACGCGGTGCTGTACACCGGTGGCTCGCACACCAGGGAGAAGCTGGAGCCGGTCGGCGTCCCGGTGGTGGACACCCTGGCGGAGGCGGTGGAGCTGGCCGGGCGGCTGGCCGGCTGACACGCCCGCCGGGCCCGCACCTGGCGCCGGGCGTGTCGCGGACCACGTCCACCGTTGGCGTGTCCGGGCGGGCGAAGCGGCCCGCCGCTGGTCAGGCTGGACGGGTGCCGGGCCCGTCGTCGGAACGGGCCGGCCGCCGTGACGAGGAAGCGGAGCCAGCCATGCCCATCGACGCAGTCACCCAGGTCCCGGTCCCGGGCAACGAGCCGGTGCTCGGCTACGCGCCCGGCAGCCCGGAGCGGGAGCGTCTGGTGCGCCGGCTGGACGAGCTGGCGGCCGAGCAGATCCCGCTGCCGATGACCATCGGCGGCGAGCAGCGCTTCGGCGGCGGCGAGCGGATCGACGTCGTCCAGCCGCACCACCACGCGGCCAGGCTGGGTGTGCTCGGCAACGCCACCCGGGAGGACGCCCGGGCTGCGGTGGACGCCGCGCTGGCGGCCGGGCGGGAGTGGCGGGCGCTGTCCTTCGACGACCGGGCGGCGGTGTTCCTGCGCGCCGCCGACCTGCTGGCCGGCCCGTGGCGGGAGACGCTGAACGCGGCGACCATGCTCGGGCAGTCCAAGACGGCGCAGCAGGCCGAGATCGACTCGGCCTGCGAGCTGATCGACTTCTGGCGCTGGAACGTGCACTTCGCCCGGCAGATCCTGGCCGACCAGCCGGTCTCCTCGCCGGGGGTGTGGAACCGCACCGACCACCGCCCGCTGGAAGGTTTCGTCTACGCGATCACCCCGTTCAACTTCACCGCCATCGCCGGCAACCTGCCGACCGCGCCCGCGCTGATGGGCAACACGGTGGTGTGGAAGCCCGCGCCGACCCAGACGCTGGCCGCGCACCACCTGATGCGGCTGCTGGAGGCGGCCGGGCTGCCGCCCGGCGTGGTCAACCTGGTCACCGGTGACGGCCAGCAGCTGTCCGCGGTGGCGCTGGCCGACCCCGCGCTGGCCGGACTGCACTTCACCGGCTCCACCAAGACCTTCCGCTCGCTCTGGCAGACCCTCGGCGCCAACATCGGCGGCTACCGGACGTACCCGCGGATCGTCGGCGAGACCGGCGGCAAGGACTTCCTGCTGGCGCACCGCTCGGCGGACCCGGAGATCCTCAAGGCCGCCCTGATCCGCGGCGCCTTCGAGTACCAGGGCCAGAAGTGCTCGGCGCTCTCCCGCGCCTACCTGCCGCGCAGCCTCTGGCAGCGGATCAAGGACGACTTCCTGGCCGAGGTGGACGCGCTGGCCGTCGGCGACGTCACCGACCTGTCGAACTTCATGGGCGCGCTGATCGACCGGCGCGCGTTCGAGAAGAACCGGGACGCCATCGACCGGGCCAAGGCCGACCCGACGGTGGAGCTGGCGGCCGGCGGCCAGTACGACGACGCGATCGGCTGGTTCGTCCGCCCGACCGTGCTGGTCTCCTCGGACTTCCGCAACGAGATGTTCCGCACCGAGTACTTCGGCCCGATCCTGGCCGTGCACGTCTACGAGGACTCCCGCTGGGACGACGTGCTCGGCCGGGTCGACGCGGGCGCGCCGTACGGGCTGACCGGCTCGGTGGTGGCCCAGGACCGCTACGCCATCGCGCAGGCGGTGGAGGCGCTGCGGTTCGCGGCCGGGAACTTCTACATCAACGACAAGCCGACCGGCGCGGTGGTCGGCCAGCAGCCCTTCGGCGGCGGCCGGGCGTCGGGCACCAACGACAAGGCGGGCGCCGCGCAGAACCTGCTGCGCTGGACCTCGGCCCGGTCGATCAAGGAGACGTTCGTCCCGCCGACCTCGCACGTTCACCCGCACATGGGCTGAGCGTCCACGCTCCGCACACGGATTCCGCACGCCACTCCGTACGAAGGTTCGGCTTTCGGCGCAAACCGGCAGGCTGATTGGACAAGCTGTCCAGGACGGCTCCATGTTCCTGCAGGTTTGCGCCTGGTTGTCCCCTGACACCTTCGATTGATCCCGTTAGGCTGGCTGGCGTCGTCGGGTGACTCCGCAGGCCGAACGTCTCGTCCTACCCGCTGCAGAGGTGTTCCATGCGTGCCATGGAGCCCTTTCAGCAGGACGGTGCGGCAGTATTTTGCGGGAGACCCGGCGGTGTGAAGCGAGACCATCACCGAGTCACGCAACGGCGCGCGACAGGAGCCAAGAAGTCATGCAGACCAAGCTGGACGCAGCCAAGGCCGAACTGCTCAGGAAGGCAGCAGCAGCCGCTGAGAACAGCCAGGTGGGGGGAGCGGCGCCGGGGGAGGGACTGAGCAACGGCGCTCTGTCCGCGTACCTGCACCACTACTACCTCCACACCGCGCCCGAGGACCTGGTCGACCGCGACCCGGTCGACGTCTACGGCGCGGCAGCCTCGCACTACCGCCTGGGCCTCAAGCGCCCGCAGGGCACCGCCGAGGTGCGGGTGCACACCCCCTCGGTCGAGGAGAACGGCTGGTCCTGCGGCCACACCGTGGTCGAGGTCGTCACCGACGACATGCCGTTCCTGGTCGACTCGGTCACCAACGAGCTGTCCCGCCAGGACCGCGCGATCCACATCGTCATCCATCCCCAGCTGGTCGTCCGCCGTGACATCACCGGCAAGCTGCTGGAGATCCTCGACGTCGACGCCTGCGCCCGCAGCCAGGCCGCCGGCACCGAGTGGCCGGCCGACGCGACCGTCGAGTCGTGGATGCACATCGAGATCGACCGCGAGACCGACCGCGACGACCTGCGCGAGATCGAGACCAACCTGCGCCGCGTGCTCGGCGACGTCCGCGAGGTCGTCGAGGACTGGACCAAGATGCGCGACTCCGCGCTGCGCCTGGCCGACGAGCTGGCCGAGCAGCCCCCCGTCGGCCTGCCCGAGCAGGAGGTCGGCGAGGCCTGGGAGCTGATGCGCTGGCTCGCCGACGACCACTTCACCTTCCTCGGCTACCGCGAGTACGACCTGGTCGAGCACGAGGGCGAGGAGGTCCTGCGGGCCGTCGCCGGCACCGGCCTCGGCATCCTGCGCTCCGACCCGGTCACCCGCGACGAGCAGCACCACGCCGTCAGCGAGGCCTTCGGCCGGCTCTCCGCGCCGGTGCGCGCCAAGGCGCACGAGAAGAAGCTGCTGGTCCTCACCAAGGCCAACAGCCGGGCCACCGTGCACCGCCCCTCCTACCTCGACTACGTCGGCGTGAAGAAGTTCGACGCCAACGGCGAGGTCATCGGCGAGCGCCGCTTCCTGGGCCTGTTCTCGGCCGCCGCCTACACCGAGTCGGTCAGCCGCATCCCGGTGGTCCGCCGCAAGGTGCAGGACGTCATCGCCGACTCCGGCTTCTCCACCGAGAGTCACGACGGCCGCGACCTGCTGCAGATCCTGGAGACCTTCCCCCGGGACGAGATCTTCCAGACCCAGGCCGACGAGCTGCTCCAGATCGCCACCAGCGTCCTCTACCTGCAGGAGCGCCGCCGGCTGCGGCTGTTCCTGCGCCAGGACGAGTACGGGCGCTACTTCTCCGCGCTGGTCTACCTGCCGCGCGACCGCTACACCACCCGCATCCGGCTGCGCCTCATGGACATCCTGATGCAGGAGCTCAACGGCGCCTCGATCGACTACACGGTCTGGTCGACGGAGTCGGTGCTGACCCGTCTGCACTTCGTCGTCCGGGTCACCCCCGGCAGCGAGCTGCCGCACCTGACCGAGGCCGAGGTCGAGCGGATCGAGGCCAAGCTGGCCGAGGCCGCCCGGTTCTGGATGGACGGCTTCAACGACCAGCTGCACGTCGAGCTGGGCGAGGAGAAGGCGGCCGAGCTCTCCCGCAAGTACGCCAACGCCTTCCCCGACGGCTACCGCGCCGACTTCACCGCGCGCACCGCCGTGGCCGACCTCAAGCAGATCGAGTCGCTGCACGGCGAGGGCGACTTCCGGCTCAACCTGTACCAGCCGGTCGGCGCGGGCGACGACGAGCGCCGCTTCAAGATCTACCGGGTGGGCGGCCCGATCTCGCTCACCGAGGTGCTGCCGGTCCTCCAGCGCCTGGGCGTCGAGGTGCTCGACGAGCACCCGTACGCGCTGACCCGCTCCGACCAGACCACCGCCTGGGTCTACGACTTCGGCCTGCGGCTGCGCGAGGCCGTCGAGCTGACCGACGAGGCCCGCGACCGCTTCCAGGAGACCTTCGCCGCCACCTGGACCGGCAAGGCCGAGAACGACGGCTTCAACGAGCTGGTCCTGACCGCCGGGCTGACCTGGCGCCAGGCGATGATGCTGCGCGCGTACGCCAAGTACCTGCGCCAGGCGGGCTCCACGTTCTCCCAGGACTACATGGAGGACGCGCTCCGCAACAACACCCACACCACCCGCCTGCTGGTGAACCTCTTCGAGGCCCGGCTGAGCCCCAGCCACCAGCAGGGCGCGCTGGAGCTGACCGAGGGCATCCTGGAGGAGCTGTCCGGCGCGCTGGACGAGGTCGTCTCGCTGGACGAGGACCGCATCCTGCGTTCCTTCCTGCACCTCATCAAGGCCACCCTGCGGACCAACTTCTTCCAGCACGACGGCTCGGGCGTGTGGCACTCCTACGTGTCGATGAAGTTCGACCCGAAGGCCATCCCGGACCTGCCGGCCCCGCGCCCGGCGTTCGAGATCTGGGTCTACTCGCCGCAGGTCGAGGGCGTGCACCTGCGCTTCGGCAAGGTCGCCCGCGGCGGTCTGCGCTGGTCCGACCGGCGTGAGGACTTCCGCACCGAGATCCTCGGCCTGGTCAAGGCGCAGATGGTGAAGAACACCGTCATCGTGCCGGTCGGCTCCAAGGGCGGCTTCGTCGCCAAGCAGCTGCCGGACCCGTCGGTCGACCGCAATGCCTGGCTGGCCGAGGGCATCTCGTCCTACAAGACGTTCATCTCGGGGCTGCTGGACATCACCGACAACCTGGTCGGCGGCGAGGTCGTGCACCCGGCCGACGTGGTCCGCCACGACGAGGACGACACCTACCTGGTCGTCGCCGCCGACAAGGGCACCGCGACCTTCTCCGACATCGCCAACGGTGTCGCCGAGTCCTACGGCTTCTGGCTGGGCGACGCGTTCGCCTCCGGCGGCTCGGCCGGCTACGACCACAAGGGCATGGGCATCACCGCCCGCGGCGCCTGGGAGTCCGTCAAGCGCAACTTCCGCGAGCTGGGCCACGACACCCAGGCCGAGGACTTCACCGTCGTCGGCATCGGCGACATGTCCGGTGACGTCTTCGGCAACGGCATGCTGCTCAGCGAGCACATCCGCCTGGTGGCCGCCTTCGACCACCGGCACATCTTCCTCGACCCCAACCCGGACGCGGCCGTCTCCTACGCCGAGCGCCGCCGCCTCTTCGAGCTGCCCCGCAGCTCCTGGGACGACTACGACAAGTCGCTGATCTCGGCGGGCGGCGGCGTCTTCCCGCGCAGCGCCAAGTCGATCCAGCTCTCGCCGCAGGTCCGGGCCGTGCTGGGGGTCTCCGACACCCGGCTCACCCCCGCCGAGCTGATGAAGGCCGTGCTGCAGGCGCCGGTCGACCTGTTCTGGAACGGCGGCATCGGCACCTATGTCAAGTCCTCCACGGAGACCAACGCCGAGGTGGGCGACAAGGCCAACGACGCCATCCGCGTCAACGGCGAGCAGGTCCGCGCCCGCGTCGTCGGCGAGGGCGGCAACCTCGGCTGCACCCAGCTCGGCCGCATCGAGTACGCGTCCAACGGCGGCCCCGAGGGCGTCGGCGGCTGGATCAACACCGACGCCATCGACAACTCGGCCGGTGTGGACACCTCGGACCACGAGGTCAACATCAAGATCCTGCTCAACCAGGTGGTCGCCGACGGCGACATGACGGTCAAGCAGCGCAACACCCTGCTCGCCGAGATGACCGACGAGGTCGGCCACCTCGTGCTGCGCAACAACTACGCGCAGAACGTGGTGCTGGCCAACGCGGTCGCCCAGGCGCACAGCATGGTCAACGTCCACTCCCGGATGATCAACCGCCTGGAGGCGGAGGGCCGGCTCGACCGGGCCCTGGAGTTCCTGCCCACCGAGCGGCAGATCCGCGACCGCCAGCAGAGCGGCCGGGGCCTGTCCCAGCCCGAGATGTCGGTGCTGCTGGCCTACACCAAGATCACCCTGGCCGAGGAACTGCTCGCCACCGATCTGCCCGACGACCCGTTCTTCCGCACCGCGCTGCACGAGTACTTCCCGAGCGCGCTGCGGGCCCGGTTCGCCGAGCAGATCGACCGGCACCCGCTGCGCCGCGAGATCATCACCACGCTGATCGTCAACGACACGATCAACCGCGGCGGCTGCACCTTCGCCTTCCGCCTGAAGGAGGAGACCGGCGCGACCTACGAAGAGGTCGCCCGCACCCACGCCGCCGCCCGGGCCGTCTTCGGCCTGGAGGAGATCTGGTCGGAGATCGAGGGCCTGGACAACCGGGTCCCGGCCCCTGCCCAGACCAAGATGCGCCTGCACGCCCGCCGTCTCGTCGAGCGCGCCACCCGGTGGATGCTCAACAACCGGCGCCAGCCGCTGGACATCGCCGGCACCATCGAGTTCTTCCACGACCGGGTCAACCAGGTCTGGGGCTCGCTGCCCAAGCCGCTGCGCGGCGACGACCTCGTCTGGTTCGAGAAGGTCTACAACGACCTCACCGAGGCCGGCGTGCCGGAGGAGCTCGCCACCCGGATCGCGGGCCTGTCCTCGACCTTCCCGACCCTGGACATCACCGAGGTCGCGGACCGCTCCGGCAAGGACGTCGCCCAGGTCGCCGAGCTCTACTACGACCTCGCCGACCGCCTGCAGATCACCCACCTGCTGGACCGCATCATCGAGCTGCCGCGCACCGACCGCTGGTCGTCGATGGCCCGTGCCGCCATCCGCGAGGACCTCTTCGCGGCCCACGCGGCGCTGACCGCCGACATCCTCGCCTGCGGCCCCGAGGCCGCCGTCCCCGAGGAGCGCTACACGGCCTGGGCGGACCTCAACTCCACCCTGCTGAACCGCGCCAAGAGCACCCTCGACGACATAAGGGGTTCGGACAACTACGAGCTGTCCAGCCTCTCCGTCGCGATGCGCGTCATCCGCACCCTGCTCCGTACGGGCTCGATGCGCTGACAGCCGGCTGAAACAGCGAACGGCGGGCCCGCGTCCCTGGTGGACGCGGGCCCGCCGTTATGCTGTTCGCCCGCTCGGAGGGGGAGGCGTCGTGCACGGGTTCGACGAGGGTGTGGAGTTCTCGCTGGAGTGGGAGGAGCTGCCGGAGCCGGCGGCGTCCGCCCGGGGGCGGTACGAGGACTGCCTGGAGCACCATCCGGAGTGTCCGCACGCGCCGCACTGCCGCGAGCCGTACGAGGCGGCCGTCGGGGAGTACCAGATGGTGCTGGACGGCCACCAGTTGGGGGTCTGCCGGGAGGGGATGCGGCGGACCGGGATGAGCTACCCGGCGGAGGAACCGGAGTTCCCCGACTGGCCGTTCGCCACCACGGCCGAGTGGTACGCCGCGCCGCAGGACGTGCGCGACGCCCACAAGGCCGCCGACCGGGCGGCCCGGGCGTACCGGGTGCCCGGGATGGCCGGGATCCCGGAGTTCAAGGTGCGCGAGAGCGGCCCGTGGTCGGTGGGCCCGGAGGAGATCGGCGAGGCGCTCGGCCGGTACGAGGCCGCGCCCGCGGGCGTGCGCGCCGAGCTGGAGGGCGGCGGCGTGGTCTGGCCGCTCTGGCTCGGCTGGCTCCGGGAGACCGCGGGCCGCGGCGGCTTCCGCGTCGACTGAGTCCGGCGGGGCGCCGGGGAACTCGCTCCGGCCCGCGGACAGGTGGAGGTGTGGAACTGTCGCAGCGGGGACGGATACGGGATGGCGATCAGTGGGCGTTCGGGGAGCTGTTCGACGAGGCGGCGGGTGATCTCTACCGGTACGCCGTGCGGGCCACCGGGGACTGGGCGGTCGCGGAGGACGTCGTCCAGCTGACCTTCCTGGAGGCGTGGCGGCTGCGGCACAAGCTGCGGGAGGACGACGGGGCGGTGCGGCCCTGGCTGTTCGGGATCGCCGCGAACGTGCTGCGCAACACCGCCCGGGCGGCGCGCAGGCACCGGGTGGCGATGGAGCGGCTGCCGGCCCGGGACACGGTGCCGGACTTCGCCGACGAGCTGGTGGGGCGGCTGGACGACAGCGCCCAGCTGGCCGCCGCCCGGCGGGCGCTCGGCCGGCTGCGGAAGGCCGAGCGGGAGGTGTTCGGGCTCTGCGTCTGGGCGGGGCTGGACTACGCGAGCGCGGCCGAGGCCCTGGGGGTGCCGATCGGCACGGTGCGCTCACGGCTCTCGCGCGCCCGCACCAAGCTGCGCGCGCTCGCCGACGAGGAGCTGAGGAACGGCCGGGAACTGCGCCCGGTCCCCGGACAGGTACGGGGTGGCCGCGTCGGAGCGGCCCGGTCGATACGGGAGACGAACCGATGAACGAGGACGAACGCGCCGAGCTGGACCGGCTGGTGCCGGGCCCGGCGAGGCCCGAACTCTCCGCCGACCGCCACCGGTTGTTGAGGGGACATCTGATGAGTGAGATCCGGGAGACGAAGCCCGCGCGGGCCCGTCGCGGCAGGCTCGGCTGGGTGGCGGTGCCCGCCCTGGCGGGTGGACTGGCACTGGCGCTGGTGCTGAGCAACGGCGGCGCGGACGGCACGCCCGCGCCGCAGCAGCAGGCGCCGCAAGCCCAGCAGGCGCCGCAGCAGGACACGACCACGCTGAACGCCGCCCCCGTGGGCGCCGTCCAGTTGCTGACCCAGGCGGCCGACACCGCCGCCGGGAAGCCCGACCCGAAGCCGGGCAAGAACCAGTTCGTGTACGTGGACAGCCTGGTGGCCTTCTCCGGCGTCAACATGACCACCGGTGAGTCGAAGGTCGACCCCGCGCACCGCCGCCAGATCTGGCTCTCGGTGGACGGCAGCCAGTGGGGCGTGCTCAAGGAGGAGCGGGAGCAGGACGGCAAGCCCTACGCCCCGGAGAAGGTCAAGCCCGGGGATCCGGCGCCGCGCACCGACGGCGGAATGTGGCTCGACCCGAACACCAAGCCGGGCCTCAACGCCCCGACGTATGCGTACCTGGCCACGCTGCCGACCGACCCGGACGCGCTGCTGAAGAAGATCTACGCCGAGACCAAGGGCATGGGCCCGGGCCCCGACGAGGAGGCCTTCGTGACGATCGGCGACCTGCTGCGCGAGCAGCTCGCCCCGCCGGCCGTCAGTGCCGCGCTCTACCGGGCCGCCGCGAAGATCCCCGGCGTCACCGTCGTGGACGACTCCGTGGACGCCTCCGGCCGCCACGGCGTGGCCGTGGCGCGCGTGGACGGCGGCATCCGCACTGAGTGGATCTTCGACCCGAAGACCCACGAGTTCCTGGGCGAGCGCACCGTCGTCGCCTCCGAGGGCAACGCGTTCGGCAAGCCGGGCACCGTGACCGGCCACTCCGCCGTCCTCGCCCGCACCGTCGTCGAGCAGCCCGGGGAGGAGCCCCAGCAGAAGAACGCCTGAGCCGAGGGCTCGTTGAAGGACAGGTGACGCTGTGGGGCCGCTGCCGCTCCGGTCGTCGCTCCGGCCGCGCGCGAGCCCGTTCCGGCCGTCGTCGAGTAGCCGAATGCCACGGTCCGCCCCCGCCGCGAGCACCTTGCGACGGGGGCGGACTCTTGCCGGATCCTGTCGGCCGTCGAGCGGCGATTTCGTGGGGCGTGCGCCTCGCTGCGTGCGCCGTTGAATCAGACCGCCGCCGCGTGTCAAGCGGCGGCGATCGCGCCATCGAAGGTCAGTTTCCGGTCTGTTGATAGATCCCAAGGCCGATCAACTGCGGGACCTTTGCAATGCGTGCCAGAGTAACCGCCACGAGATAGATGAAATGTCATATATGGCATTTCTTTTGCCTCGATATTCCGAAGACGAAGCAGAGGAGGAGTAGGACGATGCGAACGAACCGACTTGCCCTGACGCTGGCCGGTGCCGCCGGTGCGGTGGCGATGCTGGCGGCGCCGACCCAGGCGGGTGCCGCTCAGACCGGCGCTACGGGCACGACCGCCACCACGGAGATCTGCAGCTCGACCAAGCTGCAGGCCGGGCTGGCGACCTGGCTCTGTGCCGAGGTGAACGGCAGTGACGTGCAGCTGGTGGGTTGGATCTACCTGGCCGGTCCGCCGAGCCCGGGCGGCCCTTACCCGCAGCCCGAGGACCTCGTGACCGTGCTCGACGGCCAGGTGGTGGGCGGCGCCTCGCTCGGCTCGGTCAACCGGTGGACGCGGTTCAACCTCACCAGGACCGATGTGCGCGGCGTCGGCGGGACCGTGGCGTGCGGCTCCACCGTGCACGGCAGCTTCAGCGTGACCAAGCCCGGCTGGGGATCGACGCCGGTCACCCTCGACGCCGTGGTGCCGTGTTGATCTGATCAGCGCACGCGGGCCCGGGGATCGGGGGACCCCGGGCCCGTTCTCAATGGCCGGGCACCGCGGTGAGGGTGCGTTGGCTGCGTAGGGCGGCGCGGGCGCGGGCGGCGCCGGTGCCGGTGGTGTCGGTGGGGGCGGCGGCGGGTCTCGGAGCGAGGCCGGCGCAGGGGCGGCAGAGGCCGGGGCGCGGGACCGGATCGTGGCACCCGGAGCACTCGGCGTAGGCCGGGGGAGGGGCCTCGGCGCGTGGCGGCGGGAGCTTGCGCTGGAGGCGGTCGCGCAGGATCGCGACGGGCGAGTGCAGGGGCACGGGCAGGCCGGGGATCAGGGCGTGGGCCAGGTCGGCCGCGGTGCTGCCGCGTTCGAGCCACTGGCCGACGAGGGGCGCGAGCGTCCGCGCCTCGGCGAGCCCGAGCCGCAGACGCGGTTCGGGCCGGATCGCGCGGAACAGCGCCGCCACCGCCGCCCGGGTCTGCTCGTCGGGCAACTCGCCGGGGAGGGTGGGTACTTCTTCCGGGTTCTTTTCGGGAGGGGCGTCAGGGCGGCCGGTCTCCCGTCCACCGGCGACCGGACAGGGGACACCCGGTGGCGGCGGGAGCTGCGGGACGTCGAAGACGTGGGCCTCGGAGCGGATGGTCCCGTCGGGCAGCCGGACACGGACGACCCGGTAGTACCCGGCCTCGGTGAGCTCCTTGAGCGCCCGCCGAACGGCGCCGCGCCCCTGGGTGCTGGTGTCCGCCATGTGCCGGCCGTCCTCGCGCCACCCGTCGGGGCGCGAGAGGAGGTCGACGAGCAGTCCGCGAGCGGTGAAACTGAGGCGGCGGTCCTGCAACAGGCCGTTGGGAAGCACGGTGAACGAGCGCGCGTGGGCGCTACGATGAATCTGCATCTGGAGTTGCTGCTCCTGGTGCCGGGCCCCGGGGTGTTGGTAGCACCGCCGGGGTCTTCTTTGTTCTGTTGATAATGCGGAACGTAGCACATCAACCACGCAGCGTGCGAAGCGTTCGGATGGTGGAGTACGGCCGCAGGGCCGTGGGCGGACGGGAAGCCGTGATGGCGCGGCCGATCCTGTACGTGTTCCGGGACGTCGTCGACGAGCGCGAACACCTGTCCAGCATCTGGGTCGCGGAGGGAGTGCCCGGCGTGCGGGCCCGCCGTTCTCCCGTGTCTCCGGTGCGGCCGCCGGAGCTATGGTTGGTGGGAGTCGCCCATCGAAGGAGTCCGGATGGCCACCGCGCCCGACTACAGCGACCTTTACAAGATCCTCGAGCGGCTGGAGCCCGAGCAGGTCGAGGAACTGCGACGTCATGCCCTGCGTCTGGTGAAGACCGTCGAGGTCGAGCAGGCTGAGGGGGCTGACGAGACGGACTACCTCCTGAGTTCGCCGGAGAACGCCCGACGCCTGCTTGCTTCCCGGCGGGCTGCTGCCGAGGGGCGGTTCGAGTACCGCGAGCTGGCGGACTCCGAGTGAAGCTGGCCTTTACCTCCGAGGGCTGGGACGACTACCTCTACTGGCAGACAGCCGACAAGAAAGCCCTTCGGAAGGTCAACGAGCTGATCAGGGACACGATTCGTGATCCGTTCAGAGGGATCGGGAAGCCGGAACCACTCAGAGGTGATCTCGCGGGACTCTGGTCGCGTCGTATCTCTGACGAGCATCGGTTGGTCTACGAGCCGACCGCCGGCGAGCTGATCATTCACCAGGCTCGCTTCCACTACACGCGCTGAATCGGCCCACCGCTTCGTATCCCTCGAACCTGACCTTCAACGGCCGTCCGCCCCCGCCGCGACAGTGATCGCGGCGGGGGCGGATGGCCGTTCAGCCTCTTCTACGTCACCGCGCCGCGGCGCGCTGGAGGGCGCTGGCGAGGAGGGCGAGGTCGGTGGGGCCGTTGCCGAGCTCGCGGACGGGGCGGCGGGCGGGTGGGGCGCCGAGGGTGTGGGGGTCTATGGCGACGACGGTGGGGCGCAGGGTGGCGGTGCGGGGGATGCGGCCGCTGATGCGCGCCGCCTGGAAGGCGGTGACGCCGCCGTCGGGGAGGCGGAGGTAGCCGCGGCCGGGGGTGGTGTCGGGGAGGGCGGCGGCGTCGCCGAGGTGGATGAGGAGGTCGGAGTCGGCCGGGTCGTCGGTGCGCAGGGCGATCCGCAGCAGGGCGGCGTCGTCGACCTCGGTGCCGGTGGTCTCGTCGGGACGCCCGGTGGTGACGGCGAGGTGGATGCCGAGCGGGCCGCCGCGGCGGGCGACGGCGGCGAGGGCGCGGGCGAGGGGGCGGCCGGCCGGGGAGGTGGGGGAGAGCAGGGCGTCGTAGTCGTCGACCACGACGACGAGCCGGGGCGGGCACGGCCCGGGGACGGCCATCGGGGCGGCGGGGGACTCGGGGCTGCGCGGGTGGATGACGCGGGGCGTGGCCGGGGCGGCCGGGCCGGTCGGGGCGCCGACCGCGGCGGGGACCGGGACGGGCTCCCCGTCGAGGATCCGGGCGGCGTGCCAGGAGGCGAAGTCCAGCCCGTCGAAGAGCCGCTCGCGCAGCGTCAGCTCGTCCTCCAGTGCCTCGGCGGCGAGCAGCGCGGCACGCGGGTCGGCGGCGGCGTTGACCCGGCCGGTGACGTGCGGCAGCTCGCCGCACCCGGCGAGGCCGTCCTCGGTGGCCCGCCCCTCGACGATGGTGACGGCGAGGCGTTCGGGCCGCTCGGAGGCGGCCAGCGAGGCGACCAGGGTGCGCAGCAGCTCGGTCTTGCCGGAGCCGCGCGCGCCGCCGATCAGCAGGTGTGGCCCGCCCGGGTCGGGGGACGGCAGGGTGAGCTCGGGGTCGGCGAGGTCGAGGACGCACAGCTCGTCGCGGGTGGTGCCGAGCAGCGCGGTGGCGGCGCCGATGCCGCCGGCGTGGGCGGCCCAGCGGGCGGACAGCTTGGCCGGGGTGACGGTGTCCAGCTGGAGCAGGTCGAGCAGGCGCAGCGCGTCCGGCAGCGGTCCGCGGTTGGCCGGGGTGGCCTCGCGCAGCGGGGCGAGGACCCGGGCGAGCCGCTCGGCCCAGGCGTCCGAGACGGCGTCCAGCGACACCTCGTGCAGGGTCTCCCGGCCGCGGGCGACCGGGCCCGGGCGGTCGATCGAGAGCTGGGTGCCGACCTCGCCGGTGATCAGCGCGGTGGCGCCGAGGCCGCGGGGCAGCAGTTCGGGCTGTTCGGCGAGGCAGACCGGGAAGATCCCGACCGCCGGGCCCTGGCGCAGCAGCAGGTCGAGCGCCAGCCGGGCGGACTCGGTGCCCGGGCGGCCGTCGACCACGACGACGGTGGCGGGGTGGCCGCCGAGGCCGACCGGGCCGCTGAGCCGGGCGGTGAGCTCGGTGAGCCGGGCGGTGGCCTGCTCGTCGTCGAGGCCGAGCAGCAGCCGGCAGTCCTGGCCCTCGGCGGGCCGCAGGTGGGGCAGCCACAGGGACCAGGCCCAGGTGTCGGCGCGGTCCTGCGGGGTGCGGAGCGGGTCGGCGTCGACCACCACCAGGCTGAGCCCGGTCGGCGGGTGCAGGGCGGCGAGCTGGGCGACGACGGCGCGGGTGAGCGCGTCGAGGCGCTCGCGCGGGCCGCTGAGGCCGAGGCTGCCGGCGGTCTGCAGGTCGACGGTGACCGGGACGGCGGGCAGCACGGTGCCGGGGGAGGTGCCGGGGCCGCCGGGCCGGTCGGCGGTGCCGAGCCGCAGGGTGAGCGCGTCGGGGTGGCCGGGGCCGCGCTCCCAGAGCCGGGGGCCGGGGCCGAGGGCGTTGAGCAGCAGGGTGGCGAGGTCGGGCCAGCGTTCGCGCTGGGCGGCGGCCTGCCGGGTGCGGACGGCGGCGTGGTGGCGCTCGGCGCTCTCCTCGGGCGGTTCGGCGGCGGAGCGGCCGAGGCGCAGCGAGAGCAGGCCGCGCCCGCGCCCGGCGGGTGGCTCGGGGGCGGCCGGCGGTTCGGCGGCGGGCGGGGCGGGGCGGACCGGGGCGGGGGCGGCGAGCTGGAGGTGGCCGTGGCCGTCGGGCAGCGCGGCGCGGACGGGTGCGCCGGAGCCGTCGCGGGGGTCCGGGGCGACGATCCGCAGGGTGGTCTCGCCGATCCGCAGCAGGCCGGTGCCGTCCAGCGGGACGGCCTCCTCGGGCGGGCCGGGCGGGACGATCCGGCCATCGACCGTGGTGCCGTTGGTGGAGCCGAGGTCGCGGACGGTCACCGTGCCGTCGTCGGCGAGGTGCAGGGCGAGGTGGAGCCGGGAGACGTCGGGGTCGTCGACCGGCACGTCGGCCTCGCCGGAGCGGCCGACCCGGATCTCCCGGCCGTGCAGGCGGTGCACGCCGCCGGCGTCGGGGCCGCCGACGACGCGCAGCTCGGCGGCGGCCGGGGTGTCGTCGGGGTCGTCGGCCGTCGGGTCGGGCTCGTTGAGCGAGAGCACGGCGCCGTCGAGCAGCGGTGGGTGGCCGAGCAGTGTGTGCTCGTCGACCCGGTGCGCCCCGGCGTAGAGGTGCACATGGGTCGCGGCCCGTGGTCCGCGCACGCCCACGGCGCCGGCGAGGGCACCCGCCAGGGAGCCGAGCGCGGTGCCGACGGGGGCGGTGACCAGCACGTCCACGTAGGGGATGGCGGAGCCGGCGGCTGCCGGGCCGCTGCGCGGTCGGAGGACGGTCAGCCGGATCTGCATCTCGCCCGCGGTCCCTTCTGCTGGTGTGACGCCTTGTGCCGTTGTCCGGGGCCGCCGCGGGGGTGCGGAGGGTGGCCGCGACACCGCTTGGGCCACAGGAGTGGCGAGTGTCATCCTGCCATCCGTCACGGACAGTCCGCGCACCGTACCGGATTTGACGATCTTGCGATCATCGCCATGGTGGAGGCGACGGGGAATCAGGTCAACCGGCGCCCGGAAGGGCAGACCCCGAGGCTCCCGTGGAACCGTCCGCGAACGCTCCGGGTCTTCCCGTAGGGGATGTCCCCCAACCCGGGCGAAAGCCCCTGCCGGTCGCCCCGAAAACGTCGACGGACCCCGTTAGAGTGGCCCGAATACACGGGCCCGGCAGGCTCACCGCACCGGCGGAGGAGCGCCCCGCGCGGGCGGCACGACGAGGAGTGCGACAGGTGCGGCCAGTCGGCAGCAAGTATCTGCTGGAGGAGAACCCCCTCGGACGGGGCGCCACCGGCACCGTGTGGCGCGGCCGGGTCCGCGCCGACGTCGAGGTCCCCGGCAGCGCGCCCGGGCAGCTGGTGGCGATCAAGATCCTGCGCGAGGAGCTCGCCGCCGACCCGGACGTGGTGATGCGCTTCCTGCGGGAGCGCTCGGTGCTGCTGCGGCTGACCCACCCGAACATCGTCAAGGTCCGCGACCTGGTCGTCGAGGGCGAGCTGCTGGCCCTGGTGATGGACCTGGTGGACGGCCCGGACCTGGCCCGCTACCTGCGCGGCAACGGCCCGTTCAGCCCGATCGCCGGCGCGCTGCTGATGGCCCAGGTCGCCGACGCGCTGGCCGCCAGCCACGTCGACGGCATCGTGCACCGCGACCTCAAGCCGGCCAACGTGCTGCTCGCCACCGCCGTCGTCGACGGCACCGAGCAGATGCATCCGATGCTGACCGACTTCGGCATCGCCCGGCTCGCCGACTCCCCGGGGATCACCCGCAGCCACGAGTTCGTCGGCACCCCCGCGTACGTCGCGCCGGAGTCCGCCGAGGGCCGGCCGCAGACCTCGGCGGTGGACGTCTACGGCGCCGGGATCATGCTGTACGAGCTGGTCACCGGCCGCCAGCCGTTCCAGGGCGACAACCCGCTGGCGGTCCTGCAGGCGCACCTCGCCCAGGAGCCGCAGCGGCCGTCCACCATGCCGGAGCCGCTCTGGACGGTGATCGAGCGCTGCCTGCGCAAGGACCCGGCGCAGCGGCCGAGCGCGGTGTCGCTGGCGGGCGCCCTGCGGGTGGTCGCGGCCGGGGTGGGCGTGCACGCCTCCCCGGCGGCGGTGGACGCGGCGCTGGCCGTCGGCGCGCTGCTGGTGCCGGACCCGCAGCCGGCCGCGGTGCCGGGCGGGCCGGTGGGCGTGCCCGGGCTGTCGGCGGACGCGCCGTTCGGCGCCGAGGACCGCACCCAGGTGCTCCCGGCCGGCCAGCAGCCCGGTCAGCCGGGCCAGTACGACCAGCAGCCCGGTCAGCCGGGCCAGTACGACCCGGCGGCGGCGACCCGGGTGATGGGCGCCCAGCCGCCCCCGTACGACCCGGCGGCCGCGACCCGGGTGATGCCGCCCGCCGCCGCGCCGCCGCCCCTGCCCGGCCCGCCGCAGGCCGAGGCCCCGCACCCGTGGCAGACCCAGCTGCGGGCGGCCCGGGACCGCAACCAGCAGACCGAGATCGCCTACTACGGGCCCGAGGACTTCGAGGAGCCGCCGGTCGCCCCGCCGCCCTACCAGGCGGGCGGCCGCCCGCCCCAGGGCGCTCCGCAGGGCTACCAGCAGCCGGGGCAGCAGCCCCCGGGCGGCTACCGGCAGGCCCCGCCGCCCGGCTACGCCCAGCGTCCGCCGGTCGCCCCGCCGCCCTACCAGGGCGGCCACGGTGGCCAGGGCGGTCACGGCGGCGGACCCGGCCAGGCCGGTGGACGCCCGCAGCCGCCCGGCGGCTACAACCAGCCCCCGCAGCCGGCCCCGCCGTACGGCCGCCCGCAGCGGGCGCAGCAGCAGCCCCCGGCCGCCCCGCCCGGCGGCCACCGCTCCGCGCCCGCCCCGGCCCCGCAGCACCTGGCCCCCCGGCAGGCGGCCCCGGCCGCCCCGCCGCGCCGGGCCGAGCCGCCCGCGCCGCAGCACCGCGAGCCCCCGCAGCGCCGCGCCGAGCCGCCGCGCGAGGCACCCCGGGAGGCTCCGCGCCGCGAGCCGCGTCCGCGCAGCCGCAACCGGATGTACATCCCGGGCCTGGGCTGCCTCAAGGGCTGCCTGATGGTGCTGCTGGTGCTGGCGGTGGCCGTGCTGGCGCTGTGGAACTTCACCCCGCTGCCGGACTACTGGGCCAACGTCCAGGACTGGTTCTCCAGCGCGAAGGACTGGGTGACGGAGCTGTTCGGCAGTACCAAGAACTGACGGACACGCAGGACCGGCGGATCGCGGAGGGGGCTTTCGATGAGGGTGCGACACAGGTCCGGACGGCCGGGAGCGGCGTTGCCCGGCCTGCTGCTCGCCGTGCTGGGGGCGCTGCTGCCGGCCGGTCCGGCGGTGGCGGCGCAGACGGCGCAGAGCGTGCACTGCGGCCGGTACGAGACGGTGCCGGTGGCCGGCGGGCGGTACGTGGTGGACAACAACGCCTACGGCCCGGGGACGAACACCTGCCTGGCCACCGACGGCGGCGCCGGGTTCACCGTGCACTCCTCGGACGCCGCCGCGAGTCCGCCGGCCGGCCCGGTCGCCTACCCGGAGATCTTCGACGGCTGCCACTGGAACACCTGCTCCACCGGCAGCGCGCTGCCGCTGCGGGTCTCCGAGCTGGGGCGGGCGACCAGCAGCTGGTCCACCACGCTGCCCGCTTCGGGCGACTTCAACGTGGCCTACGACCTGTGGTTCCACACCTCCCCGGCCACCCCCGAGGCCAACGGCCAGCCGGACGGGGCCGAGCTGATGATCTGGCTGGACCGCCGTCCGGCCGGGTCCGGTCCCACCGGGTCCACCGCGTACGTCGGCGGGACCGGCTGGACCAGCTGGCAGCTCACCATCGCCGCCAACGACCGGCAGTGGCCGATGGTCGCCTACCAGGCGCAGACCCCGGTCGACTCGGTCACCGATCTCGACCTGCGGGCCTTCGTCCGGGACGCGGTGGCCCGCGGCGTGGTCAGGCCGGAGTGGTACCTGGTCTCGATCGAGGCCGGCTTCGAGCTCTGGAGCGGAGGTGCCGGCCTGCGGACCGACTCCTTCGCCACCGACGTCCGGCCGGGGCGTCCCACCGGCCCGGTCGGCGCGCCCGGCGGCCAGTGCCTGGCCGACCTGCCCGGCAGCGTCGCGGGCGGGCCGGAGCCGGTCGCACTGCTGGCCTGCGACGGCTCGCCCGAGCAGCAGTGGACCGTGGAGACCGACGGCACGCTGCGGCACGCGGGCAAGTGCCTGGGCACCGACGGCAACGCCGCGTCGCTCAACCCCTGCAACGGTTCGCCGTACCACGTCTGGCTGGTCGGCCTGGCGGGCGCGCTCTGGAACCAGGGCGCCGCGGGCTGCCTGCGCGACCCCGCGGCCGGGACCGCGCCGGGCGGCGGCGCCGACCTGGCCGGCTGCGACGGGTCGGCGGGCCAGCGCTGGACGCTGCCGGCCGTCGTGGTCTGACGGGGAGTCCGAGCCTCCCGTCGGCAGGATTGACGCTTTGTCGACAATTCGCGGGAATTCCTGCCGCCCGGTACCCGCCGAGCACCCCCGGACGACCCGCGGAGGGTGTTCGGGCGCGTAGGTTGGTCGCTGTTGTCCCGCCCCACCGAGCGCTCCGGAGCCTCCCGGAGCGCTCCCGCCGCCCACGGAGCAGCATTGGCACGCAAGATCGGCAGCCGCTACACCGTCCACCAGGTGATCGGCCGCGGCTCGGCCGGGACGGTCTGGCTCGGCGAGGGCCCGGACGGTCCGGTCGCGGTCAAGCTGCTGCGCGAGGACCTGGCCGCCGACCAGGTGCTGGTCGGGCGCTTCGTCCAGGAGCGCGCCGCGCTGACCGGCCTCGACCACCCCCGGGTGGTCGGCGTGCGCGACATGGTCGTGGACGGCAGCGACCTCGCCCTGGTGATGGAGCTGGTCCAGGGCACCGACCTGCGCTCCCGGCTGGAGCGCGACGGTGCGCTGCCCCCGCAGATCGCCGCCTCGGTGATCGCGGACGTCGCCGACGGCCTGGCCGCCGCGCACGCGGCCGGCATCGTGCACCGGGACGTCAAGCCGGAGAACGTGCTGCTCGACCTCACCGCCGCCCCCGGCCCGGGCGGCGCCCCGCGTGCCAAGCTGACCGACTTCGGCGTGGCCCGGCTGGTCGACGCCCCGCGCCGCACCCGCGCCACCCGGATCATCGGCACCCCCGACTACCTCGCCCCCGAGATCATCGAGGGCCTGGAGCCGCGCGCCGCCGTCGACATCTACGCCCTCGCCACCGTGCTGTACGAGCTGCTGGCCGGCTTCACCCCGTTCGGCGGCGGCCACACCGGTGCGGTGCTGCGCCGGCACGTCACCGAGCAGGTGCCGCCGATCCCCGGTCTGCCCGACGGCCTGTGGCGGATCATCGCCGAGTGCCTGGCCAAGGCCCCGGCCTCCCGGCTGCGCGCCGCCGAGCTGGCCGCCCGGCTGCGCGAGCAGCTGCCGGCCCTGGCGGGGCTGCCGGTGCTGGCCGTCCCGCAGCAGGGCCGGGCGCCCGTCGAGGAGCAGCTGACCCCGGGCGAGGCCGTGTACGCGGAGGTGGACGCCGCCCCCGGCACCCACAAGCGCCGCCGCGGCCCGGCCGTCCCGCTGGTGCCCGGCGTCGCCCCGGACTCCACCCGGGACACCCACACCAGCCTGCGCCGCCCCTCCGCGAATGAGCTGGCCTCCTACGCGGCCGAGTCGCGGGCCCAGCGGACCGCCCCGGGGGCGGCCCACCGCCGGGACCGCCAGGCGCTGCTGCGCCGCCGCCGGGTGCTGGCGGTGCTGGTGGCGGTGGTGCTGCTGCTGGCCGGCGCGGCCGCGGCCTGGACCGCCTTCGCCGCCACCGCCCCGGACGCCGGCCCCGGGCCGCGTCCGGCCACCGCCTCCGCGGCGCCGCGGGCCCCGTAGCCGGACCCCCGGCGGGCAGCCCGGGGCGCGCTCCGGGGCCCGGCCGAGCCGGTCGTGGACGGGTCGTCGGCCGGTCACGGGCGGGCCGGACGCACCCGCGGTCGTCAGAAGCCTCCCGGGAACCATTACCCTGGGGGCGTGGCAGCCGTCGATCCTTCCGAAGAGCTCAAGAACCTCGAAACGACCATGGGGTCGATCGAGGCCGTCCTCGACCTGGACAAGATCCGGGCCGACATCGCGCGTCTGGAGGAGGAGGCAGCCGCCCCCGACCTGTGGGACGACCTGGCGAACGCGCAGAAGGTGACCAGCAGGCTCTCCTTCCTCCAGGGCGAACTGCGCAGGGTCGAGGGCCTCCGCGGCCGCATCGACGACCTGGGCGTCCTGTTCGAGCTGGCCGAGGCCGAGGACGACGCGGACACCCGCGCCGAGGCCGAGACCGAGCTGGCGGCCGTCGCCAAGGCGGTCGAGGAGCTGGAGGTCCGCACCCTCCTGTCGGGCGAGTACGACGCCCGCGAGGCGCTGATCAACATCCGCGCCGAGGCCGGTGGCGTGGACGCCGCCGACTTCGCCGAGCAGCTGATGCGCATGTACCTGCGCTGGGCCGAGCGGCACGGGTACCCCACCGAGGTGTACGACACCTCGTACGCGGAGGAGGCCGGCATCAAGTCCGCGACCTTCACCGTCAAGGCCCCGTACGCCTACGGCACCCTCTCGGTCGAGCAGGGCACGCACCGCCTGGTCCGCATCTCCCCGTTCGACAACCAGGGCCGCCGGCAGACCTCGTTCGCCGGTGTCGAGGTGCTCCCGGTCGTCGAGCAGTCCGACCACGTCGACATCGACGAGTCGGAGCTGCGCATCGACGTCTACCGCGCCTCCGGCCCCGGCGGCCAGGGCGTCAACACCACCGACTCGGCGGTGCGCATCACGCACATCCCGACCGGCGTGGTGGTCTCCTGCCAGAACGAGCGCTCGCAGATCCAGAACAAGGCGTCCGCGATGAACGTCCTCCAGGCCAAGCTGCTGGAGCGGCGCCGCCAGGAGGAGCGCGCGGCGATGGACGCGCTCAAGGACAGCGGCAGCTCCTGGGGCAACCAGATGCGCTCCTACGTGCTGCACCCGTACCAGATGGTCAAGGACGTCCGCACCGAGTTCGAGGTCGGCAACCCGCAGGGCGTGCTGGACGGCGACATCGACGGCTTCATCGAGGCCGGCATCCGCTGGCGCAAGCAGCGCGAGACCGCCGCGCAGTAAGCGGTCACGGGGGACGGCCCCCCGCGCCCCCGTACGACGGAACGAGCGAAGGCCCCCGACCGGTTCACCGGTCGGGGGCCTTCGCTCTCGTCTCTCAGGCCAGCGCCTGCCGCGCGATCAGCGCCACCGCGAGCAGTCCGGCCAGTACGGCCAGCAGCATCGCGGGCGTGAGCGCGGCGAACGGACCCTGCTGCTCCTGCAGCCGGGCCCGGGTGGCACGGCACGCGGGGCAGCGGCCCTCGCTGACGCGGCCGTTGCAGTGGGCGCACACCAGATGGTCGCAGGTCATGCGATCTCCTCCTCGCTGCTACTGCAAACGCACCGGACCGGGCCTTGGTTCCTTCTCGTGCCCCGTGCGGCGGAGCGGTCGGGCCCGACCGCACCCTCCACTGTGCCAGGTTCCCGGCGTTCCGGCCCCCGGGCTGTGAGATGGCTCCCAATTTTCGGGGCATATCCGGTCATTCTCCCCCAGCTGCGCGGCGCTGTCGCGGTCGGAACCTGCGGGCCGGGCGCCCGTTCGCGTATGGTCCCAAGCCGGGAGCGGCCGTACCGCTCCCCTCGCCCGCCCCGGGCCGGGCATGCCGAGGGGCGGACCGACCCAGGACTGGCGCCGCCTAGGATGGCCTCCGTGATGCAGCCGTGATCAGATTCGACAACGTCTCCAAGACCTATCCCAAGCAGAACCGTCCCGCCCTGGACAACGTCTCGCTGGAGATCGAGAAGGGTGAGTTCGTCTTCCTGGTCGGCTCGTCCGGCTCGGGCAAGTCCACCTTCCTGCGCCTCTGCCTGCGCGAGGAGCGCCCCAGCAACGGCGAGGTGCACGTGCTGGGCAAGGACCTGGGCAAGCTGTCCAACTGGAAGGTGCCGCACATGCGCCGCCAGCTGGGCACCGTCTTCCAGGACTTCCGCCTGCTGCCCAACAAGACGGTCGCGCAGAACGTCGCGTTCGCACTGGAGGTCATCGGCAAGCCGAAGAGCGCCATCAACAAGGTGGTGCCCGAGGTGCTCGACCTGGTCGGCCTCGGCGGCAAGGAGGACCGCATGCCGGGCGAGCTGTCCGGTGGTGAGCAGCAGCGCGTGGCGATCGCCCGGGCGTTCGTCAACCGCCCGATGCTGCTGATCGCGGACGAGCCCACCGGCAACCTCGACCCGCAGAACTCGGTCGGGATCATGAAGCTGCTCGACCGGATCAACCGCACCGGCACCACCGTGCTGATGGCCACCCACGACCAGGCCATCGTCGACCAGATGCGCAAGCGCGTCATCGAACTCGACAAGGGGCTGCTGGTCCGCGACCAGGCCCGCGGCGTCTACGGGTACCAGCACTGACCTTTCGGCGCTGACCCCGTGGGCCGCCCGCCCGCCTCGCCCGACCAGCAGTACCGACCCTGGAGTTGTTGAACGCATGCGCGCCCAGTTCGTCCTGTCGGAGATCGGTGTGGGTCTCCGCCGCAACCTGACGATGACCATCGCGGTCGTCGTCAGCGTCGCGCTCTCCCTCGCCCTCGCCGGTGCCTCCCTCCTGGTCCGCGACCAGGTCAACTCGATGAAGGGGTACTGGTACGACAAGGTCGAGGTGAGCATCTACTTCTGCACCAAGGCCGACGCCCGGAACTCGCCCCAGTGCGACAAGGGCGCGGCCACCGACCAGCAGATCGCCGACATCAAGACCCAGCTGGACAAGATGGACTCGGTGGTCCAGACCTCGACCTTCGAGAACTCCGCCGAGGCGTACAAGCACTGGAAGGAGATGAACCCGGACAACCCGCTCATCTCCGTCCTCGGCCCGGAGGCCATCCCGCAGTCCTGGCGGGTCAAGCTCAAGGACCCGACCAAGTACGACGTCATCCAGAGCGCCTTCGCCGGCAAACCCGGCGTCAAGTCGGTCGAGGACCAGCGGAAGATCCTGGAGAACCTCTTCGGCCTGCTGAACGGCCTCCAGACGGCGGCCTTCGTCATCATGGTGCTGATGCTCTTCGTCGCCCTGCTGCTGATCGTCAACACCGTCCGGGTGTCGGCGTACAGCAGGCGGCGCGAGACCGGCATCATGCGCCTGGTCGGTGCCTCGAACTTCTACGTGCAGATGCCGTTCATCGCGGAGGCGGCGTTCTCCGCGCTGCTCGGCGCGGTGATGGCCTCCGGCCTGCTGCTCGGCGGTCACTTCTTCGTGCAGAACTGGCTCGCCGAGCGGGTGCAGTTCATCCACTTCATCGGCCTGTCCTCGGTGCTGGCGGTGATACCGCTGCTGGTCGTGGTGGGTATGGGCATGGCCGGCATCGCGGCCTTCTTCACCCTCCGCAAGTACCTCAAGGTCTAGGCCCCGACGGCCCGGACGGCCTCGAACGGTCCCGAACGGCCCCGGACGGCACTGCGCCGTCCGGGGCCGTCGGCGTTCCGTCGGCACCGCTTCGCGGGCCGGGGCGTTTCCGTGAGGTCCTAGACTCCGGACCATGCCAGTCACTCCCCGCGCGGCGCGTCAGGTGGCCACCCTCAGCGTGGTGTTCGGCGTGGTCCTGCTGGCCGGGGCCGCCACCGGCGCCTGGGGCGAACCGGGTACGACGGGGCGTCCGCCGTCCGCCGACACCGCGCAGGCCGCCGCCGCGACCGTCGGCGCCGGCCAGGACCCGGCCGGCGCCGACCTCTCCGAGCAGCAGGCCGAGCGCCTGATCGGGGCCGCCGGCGACCGCTGGGGCGCGTACTACAGCGCCCAGGAGTACGCCGAGTTCAGCCAGGGCCTGGGGGGCCGCTACCTGGGCGTGGGGCTGTCCGTGGGCCGCGGCGAGGACGGTGTCACCACCGTCTCCCAGGTGCGCGCCGCGGGGCCGGCGGCCGCCGCCGGGATCGCGGTCGGCGACCGGCTGCTGCGGATCGGCGAGGACGAGGCCGACCGGCTGCCGGTCACCGAGGTGGTCGCCCGGCTGCGCGGACGCGAGGGAGCCGAGCGGCAGCCCGGCTCGGAGGTCGTCCTGGCCGTGCGGCGCGACGACGGCGAGGAGCGCGAGGTCCGGCTGCGCCGGGCGCTGCTGGACAGCCAGCAGGTGACCGTCGAGCACCTGGCGGGCGGCGTGGCGCGGATCGCCGTGCGCGCCTTCACCTCCGGCGTGGCCGAGCAGGTGCGCGCCGCCGTGCGCGGCGCGCGGGCCGGCGTGGTGCTCGACCTGCGCGGCAACTCCGGCGGGCTGGTCGACGAGGCCGCCGACACCGCCGGGGTCTTCCTGGACGGCGGCCCGGTCGGCTCGTACCAGGACCGCGGCGGCACCCGGGAGCTGACCGCCCCGCCCGGCGGCGACCAGCACACCCCGCTGGTGGTGCTGGTCGACGGCGGCACGATGAGCGCCGCCGAACTGCTCACCGGCGCCCTGCAGGACCGCGGCCGGGCCGTGGTGGTGGGCGGGCGCACCTTCGGCAAGGGCACCGTCCAGCAGCCCAGCCGGCTCGCCGACGGCGCGGTGCTGGAACTGACCGTCGGCCGCTACTTCACCCCGGCCGGCCGCTCCCCGGAGGGCACCGGACTGGCCCCGGACGTCCCGGCGGGCGCCTCCGAGGACGCCGCCGCGCTCGCCCTGCGGGTGCTGGCCGGTCTCGGCAGCCGCGCGTAAAGGGGCTGCTCGGAACCGGGCCGAGGTGCGAGAATGACCGCGCTATGGCAAAGGAAACCGGACACAAGCTGATCGCGCAGAACAAGAAGGCGCGACACGAGTACACCATCCTCGACACCTATGAGTGCGGTCTCGTGCTCACCGGCACGGAGGTGAAGTCACTGCGCGAGGGGCGGGCCAACCTGGTCGACGGCTACGCCTACATCCAGAACCACGAGGCGTGGATCGACAACGTCTTCATCCCCGAGTACACCCAGGGGACGTGGACCAACCACGCGGCCCGGCGCAAGCGCAAGCTGCTGCTGCACAAGCTGGAGATCCGCAAGATCGAGACGAAGGTCAGGGACGCCGGCCACACCCTCGTCCCGCTGTCGCTGTACTTCAAGGACGGCCGGGTGAAGCTCGAACTGGCCCTCGCGGTCGGCAAGAAGCTGTACGACAAGCGGCAGACCCTGCGGGAGAAGCAGGACACCCGCGAGACCGCGCGCGCGGTGGCGGCGGCCCGGCGACGCCAGCGTTAATCGGCTGGACCCTCGCTGGTCGCCTCGCGTACCATGGGGCCCAGCACCACGGACGGGCTTCCGTCCGCGTTGTTTCTCAACAAAACATGGGGATGATCGGTTTCGACAGGGGATGTTGAAACAGGGGAAGCGAGCCGAGGAACGCGGCAATGATCTCGTTAACCACGTGTCGCAAAAAAATAATCGCCAACTCTAAGCGCGATTCCCAGCAGTTCGCTCTCGCTGCCTAATAAGCACCGATAGCGCTTGGGTGTCAGACCGGGGAGTTCCCGACCCGGACCCTGGCATAATCTAGGGAACTCAACCGTCCACCCGGGCTGCGGGGGTGGAGGGGAAATCAAACAGCAGCTGGGCCTGTTGGCGGCTTGTCCGTGTGACCGCCAGGGCCGAGAAAAGCACAGCGGACTGCGCTCGGAGAAGCCCTGAATTAACTCCACTGGACCCGGGTTCGATTCCCGGCATCTCCACCACCCCATGTTGACAGTGAAGGCCGTCCACCGCGTTGCGGAGGGCGGCCTTCACGTTTCCCCGGGCCGGGGCGTAGGATCGTCCGTCCGCTCGTTTCCCGGAGCCGGATTCCGCCGCAACCACCGAGGCCATGCAGAGCAACACGGACACCAGTACCACGGACACCACCGCCACCGACCACGAGACCGTGCGCGCGCGCGAGATCGCCGGTGAGCAGCGCCACCTCGACACGGTGTACCACCGGTTGGAGGAGAAGCTCGCCGAGGCCGAGTACATCCTGGAGGACGCCGCCAAGCGCGTGCACGTCGGTACCCCCGGCGCGCTCGCCGAGCGCGACGCCCAGGTGTACCGGGCCGGCGCCCACCTCCAGCGGCTCAACAACGAGTTCGAGGACTTCCTGTTCGGCCGCATCGACCTGCAGCGGCCCGACGCCCCGGAGGAGCACGGCATCCCCTCCAACACCCCGCTCGACCCGGCCGACCCGGCCGTCGCCGAGACCCTGCACATCGGCCGGCTCGGGGTGCTGGACGCGGAGTACGGCCCGCTGGTGATCGACTGGCGGGCCCCCGCCGCAGCGCCGTTCTACCGCTCCACCCCGCTGGAGCCCGGCCGGGTCATCCGGCGCCGGGTGATCCGCTCCAAGGGCCGCAAGGTGATCGGCGTCGAGGACGACCTGCTGCGTCCCGACCTCACCCCCACCCTGGACGGCGAGGAGCTGGCGGTGGTCGGCGACGGCGCGCTGATGGCCTCGCTGGGCCGCGCCCGCAGCCACTCGATGCGCGACATCGTCTCCTCCATCCAGAAGGAGCAGGACGAGGTGATCCGCGCCGCCGCGGCCGGCGCCACGCTGGTCACCGGCGGCCCCGGCACCGGCAAGACCGCCGTCGCGCTGCACCGGGCGGCCTTCCTGCTCTACCAGGACCGCCGCCGGTACGCCGGGGGCATCCTGGTGGTCTCGCCGACCCCGCTGCTGGTCTCCTACACCGAGGGCGTGCTGCCCTCGCTCGGCGAGGAGGGCCAGGTCGCCATCCGCGCGGTCGGCTCGCTGGTCGACGGCATCGAGGCCGGCACCTACGACACCCCGGAGACGGCCCGGATCAAGGGCTCGGCCCGGATGGTCCAGCTGCTGCGCCGGGCCGCCCGGGGCGTGCTGGAGCTGGGCGCGCCGCAGGAGCTGAAGGTGGTCGCCCGCGGCGAGGTGCTCAGGCTGGACGCGGGCCGGCTGAAGGCGGTGCGCGGCAACGTCATCGGCTCCGGCGGCACCCCGCTCAACCTGCTGCGCCCGCGCGCCCGCCGGCTGCTGCTGGACGCGCTCTGGCAGCAGGCCGTCCGCCACCTGCCCAAGCCCGCCGACCACTACGCCCGCGAGCAGCGCCAGGAGGAGAAGGAGGCCTTCGACGACTACGTCTCGGACGAGGCGCCGTTCCTGGACTTCCTGGACGCCTGGTGGCCCGCGGTCACCCCGCGCCGGGTGCTCGGCACGCTGAAGCAGTCCCGGCACATCAACCGGATCGCCCGTCGCGCGGTCACCCCGGAGGAGGCGCGGCTGCTGGCGGCGTCCTGGCGGCACCTGTCGGAGCGCGGCGAGGGCGCCCTGTCGGCGCACGACGTGGCGCTGGTGGACGAGCTGCAGGTGCTGCTCGGCGAGCCGGCCCGGGTGAAGGTCCGCGAGGTGGACGCGGTGGACCTGCTGAGCGGCCTGGAGGAGGTCACCACCTTCGCCGACCGGTCCGCCCGGCAGCGTGAGCGCCTGCCCGTCGAGCGCGTCGAGTACGCGCACGTGATCGTCGACGAGGCGCAGGACCTCACCCCGATGCAGTGGCGGATGATCGGTCGCCGGGCCCGGATGGCCACCTGGACCATCGTCGGCGATCCCGCGCAGTCCTCCTGGCCGTTCCCCGAGGAGGCGCAGGCCGCGCTGGACGAGGTGCTGTCCGGCAAGCCGCGCCGCCGCTTCACGCTGACCGTGAACTACCGCAACCCCGCCGAGATCGCCGAGGTGGCGGCCAAGGTGCTGGCGCTGGCGGCGCCGGGCACGCCGTCGCCGAGCGCGGTGCGGCACGTGGGCGTCGAGCCGCGCTTCGCGGCCGTCACCGACCCGTCGCCGGAGGCCTTCGGCGCGGGCGTCCGGGCCGAGCTGGAGCGGCTGCTGGGCGAGGTGGACGGCACGGTGGCCGTGGTGGTGCCGATGGACCGGCGGGCCGAGGCCGCGGGCTGGGCCGAGGGGCTGGGCGGGCGGGTGGTGGCGCTGGGCAGTCTGGAGGCCAAGGGCCTGGAGTACGACGCGACCGTGGTGGCCGACCCGACCGGGATCGCCGGTGAGTCGGAGGCGGGTCTGCGGGTGCTGTACGTGGCGCTGACCCGGGCGACCCAGCGGCTGACCGTGCTGTCCGGTCCGGACGACCTGCCGGACGCGGCCGGGGTGCCCGCGCTGCTGCGCGACTGACCCGCGCCACTGACGGTTCGTACGGCCGGCCCGCCCCGGGCCGGCCGTACGCCGTGACGCGCCGCGACCACGGCGAAGGCCCCCCACCCGGCGGGTGAGGGGCCTTCAGAAGCTACGACACCGACCCGCCATGCTCGCCTCGCGGCAAGTGGTCCCTCGAAGGGACGAAGGTTGGGCCCGGGGGCTTGGATCGAGCCGGTGTCCCGTCCAATGTAACGCATCGGGCGGTGGAGGCAAGAAGTTGTCGGGTCCGCACACTCAATGAACGTTATTTCTGACTACGCCCGAATTGGTGCGACCATCGACGTCTAGCAGACGCATGCGAGGTCTTCAACGGACTGTTGAACTCGCGGACGGACGGAAGAAGGAACGTCGATGGCGACGGTGCCCAGTGTCTCGAACTCGATCACGGTGCGGCTGGAGGTGCCCGCCAGCGGCAACGCCGTCAGCGCGATCACCACGGCGGTGGAGTCCTCCGGCGGCTCGGTGACCGGCCTCGACGTGACCTCCTCCGGCCTGGAGGCGCTGCGGATCGACGTCACCGTCGCCGCCGCCTCGGTGGCGCACGGTGAGGAGATCGTCGAGAAGCTCCGGGCGATCGACGGCGTCACCATCGGCAAGGTCTCGGACCGCACCTTCCTGATGCACCTCGGCGGCAAGATCGAGATGTCCTCGAAGCTGCCGATCCGCAACCGTGACGACCTCTCGATGATCTACACCCCGGGTGTCGCCCGGGTCTGCATGGCGATCGCCGAGAACCCCGAGGACGCCCGCCGCCTCACCATCAAGCGCAACAGCGTCGCCGTGGTCACCGACGGCTCCGCCGTGCTGGGCCTGGGCAACATCGGCCCGGCCGCCGCGCTGCCGGTCATGGAGGGCAAGGCGGCCCTGTTCAAGCGCTTCGCCGGGATCGACGCCTGGCCGATCTGCCTGGACACCCAGGACACCGACGAGATCGTGGCCATCGTCAAGGCGATCGCCCCGGGCTTCGCCGGCATCAACCTGGAGGACATCTCCGCGCCGCGCTGCTTCGAGATCGAGGCCCGGCTGCGCGAGGCCCTGGACATCCCGGTCTTCCACGACGACCAGCACGGCACCGCCATCGTGGTGCTGGCGGCGCTGATGAACGCGCTCAAGGTGGTCGGCAAGGAGATCGGCGACATCCGGGTGGTGATGTCGGGCGCCGGCGCCGCCGGTACCGCGATCCTCAAGCTGCTGATGGCGGCCGGTGTCGCGCACGCCACCGTGGCGGACGTGAAGGGCGTGGTCCACGAGGGCCGCGACGACCTCAACGACAGCCTGCGCTGGATCGCCGAGCACACCAACCGCTCGGGCCGCACCGGCAGCCTCAAGGAGGCCGTGGCCGGCGCCGACGTCTTCATCGGCGTCTCCGCCCCGAACGTGCTGGACGGCGACGACCTGGCCACCATGGCGGAGGACGCGATCGTCTTCGCGCTGGCCAACCCGGACCCGGAGGTCGACCCGGCGGTGGCCCGGCAGACCGCCGCGGTGGTCGCCACCGGCCGCAGCGACTTCCCGAACCAGATCAACAACGTGCTGGTCTTCCCGGGTGTCTTCCGCGGCCTGCTGGACGCCCAGAGCCGCACGGTCAACACCGAGATGATGATCGCCGCCGCCCGGGCCCTGGCCGCCACCGTCGGCGACGACGAGCGCAACCCGAACTACATCATCCCCAGCGTGTTCCACAAGGACGTCGCCAAGACCGTCGCCGCCGCCGTCCGCGAGGCGGCCCTGGCCGCCGCCTCGGAGGCGCCCGTGCCGCCCCGGCCGACCCCGGGCATCGTCGGCACGCTCGACACCGCCTCCTTCCCCGCCGTGAAGCTCTGACGCCGGACGGCACCGCCGGGCCCCTGCGCCGGGCCCGGCGTCGAGCTTCCACGACGGCCGGTGGCAATGTGTCGCGTATCGGTCAAATGGCCGATTGACGGTCGTACCCGCCCCTTCCCGCCCCGAACCCTTGCGACACAAGGGCGAGGGGCGTGTTTGGGCTTGTCGGACCTAGGGCGTACGGTAGCCCTGCACGGGGCAGGCGTGTCCGACAAGTACGGAACGTCCCCCTGGTCTTCCGGCGCGTCCTCCCGACCGCCGCCCGCGCCCGGTCCGCCGGAGCCGACGGAGCGTCACACCTCCGGCGGGCGGGCGCTGTTCGGGTTGTACCGCCGGGGCCCGATTGGCATTCTCGGGGCCGGTCGGGGCAGGATTCGTATCCGGGCAGGCAGGCGGGCCTTCGAAGGCACGGCGCGCGGCACTGGGTGCGGACCCGGCTCGCGACCACGCATTGCCTGCATGAGCACAGTGTGCGGACCTGCGGCCCATCCGGGTGCCCCCCGGTGGGAGCACCGATGGGCCCCCGCACACCGCAAGCGAACAGACCACAGGAGTACACATGAACCGCAGTGAGCTGGTGGCCGCGCTGTCCGAGCGCGCCGAGGTGACCCGCAAGGACGCCGACGCCGTTCTGGCCGCCTTCGCCGAGATCGTCGGCGAGGTCGTCGCCAAGGGCGACGAGAAGGTCACCATCCCCGGTTTCCTGACCTTCGAGCGCACCCACCGTGCCGCTCGCACCGCCCGCAACCCGCAGACCGGCGAGCCGATCCAGATCCCCGAGGGCTACAGCGCCAAGGTCAGCGCCGGCTCCAAGCTGAAGGAAGCCGCCAAGGGCGCCTGAACCACCCCTTGAACGCCCGAGAGGCCGGGTCCCCGTCGCGGGGGCCCGGCCTCTCGCCGTCGGCGGGGGCGCCGGTCAGGCGCCGACCAGCTCCTCGCCGACCCGCTCGCTCGGCAGCTCGACGTGGGCGCCGAGGTCGCGCAGCTTGTCCATGAAGTTCTCGTAGCCGCGGTTGATCAGGTCGATGCCGTGCACGGTCGAGGTGCCCTCGGCCGCCAGCGCCGCGATCAGGTACGAGAAGCCGCCGCGCAGGTCCGGGATGACCAGCTCGGAGCCCATCAGCTTGGACGGGCCGGAGACCACCGCGGAGTGCAGGAAGTTGCGGGCGCCGAAGCGGCACGGCGTGGCGCCCAGGCACTCGCGGTAGAGCTGGATGTGCGCGCCCATCTGGTTGAGCGCGCCGGTGAAGCCCAGCCGGGACTCGTACACCGTCTCGTGCACGATCGACAGACCGGTCGCCTGGGTCAGCGCGACCACCAGCGGCTGCTGCCAGTCGGTCTGGAAACCGGGGTGCACGTCCGTCTCCAGGGCGATCGCGGTGAGCTCGCCGCCCGGGTGCCAGAACCGGATGCCCTCGTCGTCCACCTCGAAGGCGCCGCCGACCTTCCGGAAGGTGTTGAGGAAGGTCATCATCTCCAGCTGGCGGGCGCCGCGGACGTAGATGTCGCCCTTGGTGGCCAGCGCCGCGCAGGCCCAGGAGGCCGACTCCAGGCGGTCCGGCAGCGCCCGGTGGTTGTAGCCGTCCAGCTCGTCGACACCGGTGATCAGGATGGTGCGGTCGGTGCCCAGGGTGATGATCGCGCCCATCTTCTGCAGCACGCAGATGAGGTCGACGATCTCCGGCTCGATGGCGGCGTTGCGCAGCTCGGTGACGCCCTCGGCGAGCACCGCGGTGAGCAGCACCTGCTCGGTCGCGCCGACCGAGGGGTAGGGCAGCTCGATCCTGGTGCCGCGCAGACGCTGCTGGGCGACCAGGTAGGTGCCCTGCGGGTGCTTCTCGATGGTGGCGCCGAACTGGCGCAGCACCTCGAAGTGGAAGTCGACCGGACGGCCGCCGATGTCGCAGCCGCCCAGGCCGGGGATGAAGGCGTGGCCGAGGCGGTGCAGCAGGGGGCCGCAGAACAGGATCGGGATGCGCGAGGAGCCGGCGTGCGCGTCGATGTCGGCGACGTTGGCGCTCTCCACGTGCGAGGGGTCGAGGATGAGCTCGCCGTCCTCGTCGCCGGTGCGCACGGTCACGCCGTGCAGCTGGAGCAGGCCGCGGACCACCTTGACGTCGCGGATGTCCGGGACGTTGCGCAGTCGGCTGGGGCCCTGCCCGAGCAGGGCGGCGACCATGGCCTTGGGCACCAGGTTCTTCGCACCGCGGACGCGGATCTCGCCTTCGAGCGGGTTTCCGCCGTGGACCAGCAGGACGTCGTCGGTCATCGTTCTCGCAATCCGGGGTGCCAGAGGAGTGGGTGCGGCTCGGCGACGAGCCATGCGGTGGAACGGTTGCACGGGCGCGTCGGGCCCCCGGCGTGACCGAATCGGCACCGTGGACGGGCGTCCACCATCAGTAGATGGTAGTGGTCGTGCCGACGGTTCCCGTGAGCCTCTCCCGTGATGGTGCTCTCCCCGGGCCCCGCGGCGCGCGTCGGCGCGTCCGTACGGGTGTTCGTGGCGCGTTCCCCGGCCCGCCGGTCCTCGGGTGTCCGTCGCGGGGCGTTCTGCGGGATCATGTGGGCATGACGGCGGCCCATTCGCACGCAGGCCGGTCCCACACCGGCCGTCTGCTCGTCGCGACGCCCGTGCTCACCGACCCGAACTTCGCCCGGGCGGTGGTGCTCCTCCTCGACCACGACGCCGAGGGGGCGCTCGGCGTGGTGCTGAACCGGCCGACCCCGGTCGAGGTCGGCAGCGTGCTGGACGGCTGGGGCGTGCTGGTCGGCCGTCCGGCGGTGGTGTTCCAGGGCGGCCCGGTGGCCCTGGACTCGGCGCTCGGCCTGGCGGTGGCGCCGGGGGAGCCCGGCACCGGCGAGCCGCTCGGCTGGCGGCGGGTGCACGGCGCGATCGGCCTGGTGGACCTGGAGGCGCCGCCCGAGGTGCTGGCCGGCGAGCTCGGCGCGCTGCGGATCTTCGCCGGGTACGCGGGCTGGGCGCCGGGGCAACTGGAGACGGAGGTCTCCAGCGGGGCCTGGTACCTGGTGGACTGCGAGCCGGGGGACATCTCCAGCCCCGAGCCGGAGCGGCTCTGGCGCGCGGTGCTGCGCCGCCAGCGCGGCCCGCTGGCCCTGCTGGCGAGCTATCCGGACGATCCGACGCTCAACTGAGGGGCGGCGGGGCCGGCCGGCGCGACCGTGACATGTGCAGGGCGCCGCGACACTGGCCCGGTTTCGCGGGGCGCCCATAGACTTGGCACCCATGAGCACTCTTGAGCCCGAGCGCGGCCTCGGCACCGGCACCCTGGTCGAGCCCGTCCCGCAGGTGTCCCACGGGGACGGCGACCACGAGCGCTTCGCGCACTACGTCCAGAAGGACAAGATCATGGAGAGCGCGCTCTCCGGATCCCCCGTGGTGGCGCTCTGCGGCAAGGTGTGGGTGCCCGGGCGCGACCCGAAGAAGTACCCGGTCTGCCCGATGTGCAAGGAGATCTACGACGGCATCGGCAAGCCGCAGGGCGGCGACGACGGCGGCAAGCAGTAGGCCGTCCGTTCCGCGCTCCGCGGCGCCGTTTTGCATTGCACGGCGATTCCGGGGTGGTCTATGCCAGTCCTCCGGGCCGGGGGAGGATGTCGCAATGGACCTCATTCCCGCCCCCGTGAGTTCCGTCCGCCTCCCGGACCAGGACTTCCCGCTCGACCGGACGACCACCCTCACCGCGCCGCCCGAGCTGGCCGGGGCCGAACGGTGGCTGCGCTCCTCGCTGACCGCCGCCACCGGCCTGCCGCTCGCCCCCGGACGGCCCGGCGAGGGCGTCGAACTGGTCCACGACGACACGCTGGCCGCCGAGGCGTACCGGCTCTCGGTGCGCCCCGGCCACGCCGTGATCACCGCCGGCGGACCGGCCGGCGCGCTCTGGGGTGCCCAGACACTGCGCCGGCTGCTCGGCCCGGACGCCTACCGGCGCGCCCCGCTGCGCTCCGAGTGGGTGCTGCCCGGCGTGGACATCGAGGACGCGCCCCGGTTCGGCTGGCGCGGCGCGCTGCTGGACGTCGCCCGGCACTTCCTGCCCAAGGCCGACGTGCTGCGCTTCATCGACCAGCTGTCCGCGCACAAGCTCAACGTGCTGCACCTGCACCTGACCGACGACCAGGGCTGGCGGGTGGAGATCAAGCGCTACCCGGCGCTCACCGGGAAGGCGTCCTGGCGCGAGCGCTCGATGGTCGGCTACCGGGCCGGCCAGCGCCGCGACGACCGCCCGCACGGCGGCTTCTACACCCAGGCCGACCTGCGCGAGATCGTCGCCTACGCGGCCGAGCGCGGCATCACGGTGGTGCCCGAGATCGACCTGCCGGGCCACACCCAGGCCGTCGTGTCCGCCTACCCCGAGCTGGGCAACACCGACGTGGTGGACACCTCGGAGCTCGGCGTGTGGACCGACTGGGGCGTCAGCCCCAATGTGCTCAACGCCTCCGAGGCCACCCTGCGGTTCCTTGAGGGGGTGCTGGAGGAGGTCCTGGAGCTCTTCCCGTCCGAGTTCATCCACCTCGGCGGCGACGAGTGCCCCAAGGAGCAGTGGAAGGAGAGCGCCGCCGCGCAGGAGCGGATCCGCGAGCTGGGCCTGGCCAACGAGGACGAGCTGCAGAGCCACATCATCCGGCACTTCGACCGCTGGCTGGCCGAGCGCGGCCGCCGGCTGATCGGCTGGGACGAGATCCTGGAGGGCGGCCTGGCCCCCGGCGCCGCCGTGTCGTCCTGGCGCGGCTACGGCGGCGGGATCGCCGCCGCGCAGGCCGGGCACGACGTGGTGATGTGCCCGGAGCAGCAGGTCTACCTCGACCACCGGCAGGCGCCCGGCGAGGACGAGCCGATCCCGGTCGGCTTCGTGCGCACCCTGGAGGACGTCTACCGGTTCGAGCCGGTGCCGGCCCAGCTCGACGAGGTGGCGGCGCGCCGGGTGATCGGCACCCAGGCCAACCTGTGGAGCGAGTTCATGCACAGTGCCCGGGACATCGACTACCGGGCCTTCCCCCGGCTCGCGGCCTTCGCCGAGGTCGCCTGGTCGGCGCTGCCCGCCGACCCGGCCGCGCGCGACTTCGCCGGCTTCGAGCGGCGGATGGCGGGCCACCTGGAGGTGCTGGACGCGCTCGGCGTCGAGTACCGTCCGGCCGCCGGTCCGCACCCCTGGCAGACCTGGCCCGGCGTGCAGGGCCGGCCGATCGAGGGGCCGCCGCCGGTGGTCTGACGGCGCGCCGGGCGGACGGACGCGGACGACCCGCGGGAACTTCCGAACGGTCGCCGGACGTCAAGAACAGATGAACATCCGACCCGGTCCGCCTCGGACCGGGTCGGATACCGCCCGGTATCGGTCCCAATCGGGCAGCGCCGTTCGCCCGTCCCGAAATGATCATCGAGCATTGTGTGCCAGAGTTGCCCAACCCGGCCCGATCGCCCGTACCCTACGGGCCAGGCCGGGCTGCCGGACGCGGACACCCGGTCCAGGGCCGCGGGCGGCAGGCGATCGATGAGCAAGTGGAGCACGGTGGGACCCAGGTGAACCGGACGATCATGCTGCCGGCCTCCCTCGACGAGGCCGTTGAAGCGCTGGCCGCTCACCCGGCCGCGGTACCGGTGGCCGGCGCCACCGACCTGATGGAGGCGGTCAACGCCGGACGCCTGCGCCCCGCCGCCCTGGTGGGCCTCGGCCGGATCACCGAACTGCGCGGCTGGCGCTACGAGGACGGCGGCACCGCCGTCCTGGGCGCCGGGCTCACCCACGCCCGGATGGACCGCCCCGACTTCGCCGCGCTCATCCCCGCGCTGGCCGACGCCGCCCGCACCGCCGGCCCCCCGCAGGTGCGCAACGTCGGCACCCTCGGCGGCAACATCGCCACCGCCGCGCCGGCCGGCGACACCCTCCCGGTGCTCGCCGCCCTGGAGGCCAGCGTCACCCTCGCCCGGGCCGGCGCCACCCGCGAGGTCCCGGTCAGCCACCTGCTCACCGGCCTCGACCCGCTGCGCCCCGGCGAACTGCTCACCTGGGTGCGGGTGCCGCTGCTGCACGCCCCGCAGGTCTTCCTCAAGGCCACCGGCCGCAGCGGCCCGGCCCGCGCCACCGCCTCCGTCGCCCTTGTCCTCGACCCCGCGCGGCGGGCCGTGCGCTGCGCCGTCGGCGCCGTCGCCCCGGTGCCGCTGCGGCCCCTGGAGGCCGAGGCCTGGGTGGCCGGCTGCATCGACTGGGACGGCTCGCGGGAGATCGACCCGGCCGCGACCGCCGCGTTCGGCGAGTACGTGGCCGCCGCCTGCGTCCCCGACGGCTACGGCGCGGAGGGGGCCTGGGAGGCCGTCACCGAGGGGCCGAGCGCTGCCGCCGTCCGTCTGCGGCGTACCGTAGCCGTGCTGGCCCGCCGGGCACTGGGAAGGGCGCTCAAGTGACCACAGACCACCCCATCGAGGCCCTGGACGCGGGGCTGCTCGACCACGCGCACGACCACGCGCCGCAGGTCAGCCGGGAGTTGCGGCCGACCACCTCGTACAGCCTGCGGGTCAACGGCTTCGAACGGCCCGTCACCGACGCCTGGATCGGCGAGAGCCTGCTCTACGTGCTGCGCGAGCGGCTCGGCCTGGCCGGCGCCAAGGACGGCTGCGAGCAGGGCGAGTGCGGGGCCTGCTCGGTGCAGGTCGACGGTCAGCTGGTGGCCGGCTGCCTGGTCCCCGCCGCGCTGGCGCAGGACAGCGAGATCAACACCGTCGAGGGCCTGTCGGCCGGCGGCGGCGCCAGCGACGTCCAGCAGGCGCTGGCCGAGTCCGGCGCGGTGCAGTGCGGCTACTGCGTGCCCGGCCTGGCGATGGCCGTGCACGACCTGCTCCAGCGCAACCACCGGCCCACCGAGGTCGAGGCGCGGCAGGCGCTGTGCGGCAACCTCTGCCGGTGCACCGGCTACCGGGGCGCGCTGGCGGCCGTGCAGAGCGTCGCCGAGGCGCGCGCGGCGCAGACCGAGGCGGCGGACGAGGCGGTCGCCGGGGAGGAGTCCGCCAAGGCCGCCAAGACCGCCAAGACCGCTGCGACCCCCGCCCCGGAAGCGGCCCACGCGGCGCCCGGACCCGTGTCCGCGCCCGCGCGCACGTCCGCGCGCACGTCCGCCGCGGACCCCGCCGACGACCCCGCGGCCGCCGCCGACCTGCCGGTGTACACCGACGGCGACGCCTGGATCGAGCACGTCCCGCAGCCGCCCGCCGAGCAGCCCGCCCCCGTCACCGGCGGCTACGGAACCCCCGACGGCCCGGGCGGCTACGACAGCGGCGTGTACGACACCACCGTGCTGGCCCCGATCCGGGACGTCCCCGCGCAGCCGGCCGCCGACTCCACCGGCTTCCACCCGGTCCAGGGCTACCCCGGGCCGCAGCCCTACCCGGGCACCACCCCGGCGCACGGCACCTACCTGCCGGGGCCCGGCGGCCACCCCGACGCGAACGGCTACCCGCAGCAGCCCGGCTACGACGGGGCCCAGGCCTACGACGGCCCGGTCTACGACGGCCCCGTGTACGAGACCCCGGCCGGCGGCTACCCGCAGCAGCCCGGCCAGGACGGCGGCACCCCCGCGCACGGCACGCCGTACATCCCCACGCCCCCGCACGGCGTCCCGGCCGAGGGCACCGCCCCCGCCGGCGTCCCGTACGGCGCCACCCCCGCCCACGGCATCCGGCTCCCCGAGGACGACCACGCATCATGACGTCGCCTACCGACATCGGCGCAGCACTCCAGCAGGACGGCGACGCGGGCGGCACGACGGAGCCGTTCGGGCTGGGCAGCTCCCCGCTGCGCAGCGACGCCCTGCCCAAGGCGCTCGGCATCTACCCCTACGCCGCCGACCTGTGGGCCGAGGGCCTGCTCTGGGGCGCGGTGCTGCGCTCGCCGCACCCGCACGCCCGGATCCGCGGCATCGACACCTCCGCCGCGCTGGCCCTGCCCGGCGTGCACGCCGTGGTCACCGCCGCCGACCTGCCGGCCGGCCCGGACGGTGGTCCGGACGGCGCGCCGTCCGGACCGATCGTCGCCGACCGGCCGGTGCTCGCCGCCGGGGTGGTCCGCCACCACGGCGAGCCGGTGGCCGCGGTCGCCGCCGACCACCCCGACACCGCCCGGCTCGCGGTCGGCCTGATCGCCGTCGACTACGAGCCGCTGGACGCCGTCACCGACCCCGAGCAGTCCTTCACCGCCCCCTCGCTGCACCCGGACGGCAACCTCTTCCGCCACCTGCCGCTGCGCACCGGCGACCCGGAGGCGGTCGGTGAGGTCGTCGTCGAGGGCCTGTACCAGGTGGGCCGGCAGGACCCGGCGCCGCTCGGCGCCGAGGCGGGCCTGGCCGTGCCGCGCCCGGACGGCGGGGTCGAGCTGCACCTGTCCTCCACCGACCCGCACGGCGACCGCGACCGCACCGCCGCCTGCCTGGGCCTGGAGCCGGACCGGGTCCGGCTGGTGGTCACCGGCGTGCCCGGCGCCACCGCCGACCGCGAGGACCTCTCCTTCCAGGTCACCCTGGCGCTGCTGGCGCTGCGCACCGGCCGTCCGGTGAAGATGACCCTCACCCGCGAGGAGTCCTTCCACACCCACCCCTCGCGGCACCCGGCGCTGCTGCGCTACCGCCACCACGCGGACGCCGAGGGCCGGCTGGTGAAGGTCGAGGCGCAGATCCTGCTGGACGGCGGCGCCTACGCGGACGTCTCGGCCGAGGCGCTGGCCGCCGCCACCGCCTTCTCGGTCGGCCCGTACAACTGCCCCAACGTCTTCGTGGACGCCTGGGCGGTGCGCACCAACAACCCGCCGGCCGGCCGGATGCGCGGCGAGGGCGCGCTGCAGGCGTGCTTCGCCTACGAGTCGCAGCTGGACCAGCTGGCCGCCCGGGTCGGCATCGACCCGGTGGAGATCCGCCGCCGCAACGTGATGGCGACCGGTGACCCGCTGCCCACCGGACAGGCCGTCACCTGCCCGGCGCCGGTGAGCGCGCTGCTGGAGGCGGTCGCCGCCGAGCCGCTGCCGGCCCTGCCGGTGGACGATCCGGACGCCGAGTGGCTGCTGCCGGGCGGGCCCGGCGGCGCCGGCGACCCGGCCGCGGTGCGCCGCGGCATCGGCTACGCGCTGGGCATGGTGCACATGCTGGGCGCCGAGGGCGAGGACGAGGTCGCCACCGCGACGGTGCGGGTCAGCGGCGACCACGCCACGGTGATCTGCGCCGCGGTCGACGCCGGCCAGGGCTTCGCCACGCTGGCCCGGCAGATCGTGCAGAGCGTGCTGGGCGTCAGCGAGGTGTACATCGCGCCTGCCGACAGCGACCAGTCGGTGGCCGGGCCGTCCGCCCGGGGCCGGCACACCTGGGTCTCCGGCGGCGCGATCGAGCGGGCCGCGCTGATGGTCCGCCACCAGCTGCTCCAGCCGATCGCCGCCAACTTCGGGATGTCGGCGGAGCTGCTGCAGATCTCCGACGGCAAGATCACCTCGTACGACGGGGTGCTCGGCATGCCGGTGGCCGAGGCGCTGGAGGGCAAGGAGCTCTGGGCGACCGCGCAGTGCCGGCCGCACCCGACCGAGCCGCTGGACGAGGCGGGGCAGGGCGACGCCTTCGTCTCCATCGCGTTCTGCGCGATGCGCGCGGTGGTGGACGTGGACATCGAGCTGGGCGCCGTCCGGGTGGTCGAGGTGACGGTGGCCCAGGAGGTCGGCCGGGCGCTGAACCCGCGGCAGATCGAGGACCGGATCGAGGCGGGGGTGGCCCAGGGCGTCGGCCTGGCGCTGCTGGAGGAGCTGCGCACCGAGGGCGGCCTGCTGGCCAACCCCTCGCTCACCGGCTACCGGCTGCCGACCGCGCTGGACACCCCGGAGATCCGGGTGGCCGCCCTGCTGGAGGAACGCGACGTGGTGGCCCCGTTCGGGGCCAAGGCGGTCAGCGCGGTGCCGGCGGTGACGGCCCCGGCGGCGGTGGCCGCGGCGGTGCGGGCCGCCACCGGCCTGCCGGTGGGCCGGCTGCCGATCCGCCCGGAGGACGCCGTCACCGGCTGAGCATTTTCCGGGGAATTCGGCGGGAGGGCCCGCCGAATTCCCCGGAAAATGCATGACGAATTGCCGGGCGGCGCTTTTCGCGCCGACCGGCAATTCGCTTCTGAGGCCATGACGGGAATCGAACCCGTGTACACCGCTTTGCAGGCGGTTCCCTAAACCACTCGGGCACACGGCCGTGGGGTGGAACTGGTGGAAGGCTGGACTGCGAGGGCGCGCTCAGGCGCAGTGGCAGCAGCGACAGGCGCGACAACACAGGGGAGCGGGGGCACAGGTGCGGGGCGCGCGGGCCGCCGTCTTCCTGTCCATGTCCGACTCCTGTCGTCGTTCGCCGTGTTGGTGAATTCAGTTTGGCGGAATGCCGGGCGGAACGTCAATATCCTTTTGTAAATTCTGTGTGGCGGGGTGTGCTACGGTCGGAGGCAGGTGGCCCCCGGTGGCCACCCCGGACGAGTGCGTCGTACCCGGTGATGACAAGACGGCGCAGTGACAGCGGCAACCCGGCCGCTGCCGACTGCGGAGGTACGACCGTCATGGCTTGGCTCGTTCTGATCGTTTCCGGTGTCCTGGAGACCGTGTGGGCGGTGGCCCTGGAGTCCTCCAAGGGCTTCTCCCGCCTCGTCCCGACCGTGGTGTTCGGAGTCGCGCTGGCGTTCTCGATGGGCGGCCTGGCGTACGCGATGCGCTCGATCCCGATCGGCACCGGCTACGCCGTGTGGGTGGGCATCGGCGCGGTGGGCACCGCGCTGTACGGCATGGCGGTGCTGGGCGACGCGGTGACCCTGGCCCGGATCGGCTGCCTGCTGCTGATCGTCTCCGGCGTGGTGGGCCTCAAGGTGCTGCACTGACCCGGTCCTAGGACCGGAGTCGGAGGAGCGGAGCGACCAGGGTCAGGGGCCACCGGGCCAGATGCGCCTTACGATCATACGTATGACCACTGCCTCCCCCACCTCGGCCGACACCGCCTCCGTTCCGATACCGACCGACCCCGGGGGAGGGGTGCTGGGCGACCGTTTCCGGGCCCTGACCCTGGGGATCGTCTCGGTGGTCCTGGTCATCGCCTTCGAGGCGACGGCCGTCAACACCGCGATGCCGGTGGCCGCCCGCGAGCTGGACGGGCTCGGGCTGTACGCCTTCGCCTTCTCCGGCTACTTCACCACCACGCTGTTCGCGCTGGTCGTCTCCGGCCAGTGGTGCGACCGCAGCGGTCCGCTGCAACCGCTGTTCACCGGGATCGCGGTGTTCGGCGCCGGCCTGCTGGTGGCCGGTGCGGCGCCCGGGATGTGGATCTTCGTGGGCGGCCGGGCGATCCAGGGCCTCGGGGGCGGCCTGGTGATCGTCGCGCTCTACGTGGTGGTCGGCCGGGCCTATCCCGAGCGGCTGCGGCCCGCGGTCTTCGCCGCCTTCTCCTCGGCCTGGGTGCTGCCCTCGATCATCGGCCCGGTGGTCTCCGGAGCGGTCACCCAGCACCTCGGCTGGCGCTGGGTCTTCCTCGCCGTGCCGGTGCTGATCCTGCTGCCGCTGGCGGTGATGGGCCCGGCGCTGCGCCGCTCGGAGAAGGAGCAGTCGGTGCTCCGGGGCGCCGCGTTCGACCGCCGCCGCACCGGGCTGGCCGCGATGGCCGCGCTCGGCGCGGGTCTGCTGCAGTACGCGGGCCAGCGGCTGGACCTGATCGGCCTGCTGCCGGCCGTCGCCGGGGCGGCGCTGCTGCTCCCGGCGGTGCTCGGGCTGCTGCCGACCGGGACGCTGCGGGCCGGGCGGGGGCTGCCGACGGTGATCCTGCTGCGCGGGGTCGCGGCGGGGGCGTTCTTCGCGGCGGAGGCGTTCATCCCGCTGATGATGGTGACCGAGCGCGGGCTCTCGCCGACGCTGGCCGGTCTGACCCTGACCAGCGGCGGCCTGTCCTGGGCGCTCGGCTCCTGGCTGCAGGGCCGGCCGGGGGCCGAGCGGTACCGCACGCTGATGATCCGCGGCGGCTTCGTGCTGACCGCGGTGGCCATCGCGGGGGCGGCGCTGGTGCTCGTCCCGGCGGCGCCGGTCTGGGTGGCGGCGGTGGCCTGGGGCGTCGGCGGGTTCGGCATGGGCCTGACGGTCGCGAGCGTCAGCGTGCTGATGATGAAGCTGTCGACGCCGGAGGACGCCGGGGCCAACTCGGCCTCGCTCCAGGTGAGCGACGCGCTGGGCAACGTGCTGCTGGTGGGCCTGTCCGGGGTGCTGTTCGCGGCACTGGGCGGCGGCTCGGTGGCCGCCGCCCACGACGGCGCCGCGGGCACCGGGTCGACCGGTGCCTTCGCGGTGATCTTCCTGACCATGACCGGGGTCGCGCTGCTCGGCGCGCTGGTCTCCGGCCGGGTCCGCAAGGCCGCCTGAGGACTCAGAAAGTGTTGGGTAATTGATCAACTGCGTGCCGTGATGCGTTGGCGGTGATCTTCGCGGGCGTGGCGTCCGCGAAGATCACCGCCATGTGT
>NZ_JBEXJT010000049.1:0-4632 GCF_040609255.1 Kitasatospora sp. NPDC004723
GCGGACCCGCCGACGCCGAACGCAGTGACTCCGCATGCGAACCGACACCCACCGTGATGGCCTGTGGCTGTCGGCGACCGGGCACCGCCCCGGCGGCCGTTCCCCCTATCCCCCGCCCGGAGTTCCGAGCCGGACGGCCCCGCTCCCCCGTTCGAGGAGTTCCATGTCCCTGTCCCCGCCACGGCCCGGCCGGCGCCTTCCGGCCGTGCTCGCCACCGCCGTGGTCTGTGCGCTGACCACCGGCACCGCCCTGACCGCCGTCGCCCCGGCCGCCGCCCACGGCCCCGGCGGTCACGACACCCCCGACGGCCCGGCCGCCACCGCCCCCAAGGTCGCCGACCCCCGGATGCTCGCCGAGCTGCGCGACGACGAGGTCGCCGCACTCGGCCAGGAGCACGCCGAGGAGCACGCCCGGATGCGCGCGGCCGTCCGCGGCATCGGCGACTACCCGCAGACCACCCGCACCAACCGGCTGAACGCGCTGACGCAGTCCCAGGCCGACCACAACAAGGGCTTCGCCGCCGGCACCTTCGGGACCTTCAACCAGTACTTCCCCTCCCCCGACTTCGGCGACCACGTCGCGCTGCTGCCCACCGGCAAGGTGCTGCTGTTCTCCTTCGAGCGGATCGAGACCAACCCGGAGAAGGAACCCGCCCCCACCCAGACCACCGGCCGGGAGAACGCCGGCCGGGCGTTCCTCTGGGACCCGGCCAAGGGCTACGGCAAGGACGCCTTCAAGCAGGTCACCCCGCCCACCGTCAACATGCCCGACGGCCTGGACCAGCCCCGCCCGGCGCCGTTCTTCTGCGCCGGCCACTCCTTCCTGCCCAACGGCATGCTCGGCGTCTTCGGCGGCAACCTCGGCGGCAACGGCGGCACCGGCGCCAAGCTCTCGCTGATCTTCGACCCGTGGACCGAGACCTGGACCCGCAACCCCGACATGTCCGTCGGCCGCTGGTACCCCACGGTGGTGACCGGCGCGGACGGCCGGCAGCTGATCATGTCCGGCCAGTCCGAACTCGGCTGGGGCACCCCCACCCCGGTGGTCGAGCGCTTCCCCGCCAAGAACTACCCGGTGCCCACGCTCAAGACCCAGACCCCGGTGAACACCCCCGTCGACCGGTTCAAGGCCGACGCCCCGTTCACCCTGGACTACCCGCACCTGTTCTCGCTCAACGACGGCAACATCTACGGCTTCGGCCGGCAGGCCGCCGAGCAGTGGAAGTTCGACCCGGTCGCGGAGTCCCGCAGCGACCTGACCGCCCGCCCCGACGGCCGCAAGCGCAACTACGGCTCGGCCGTCCCGCTGCCCGGCGGCGTCAACGGCCCGGACTCCGCGCTGATCCTCGGCGGCGACCGGGACAACCCCAGCACCCTGCGCTTCTCCAACGGCAGCTGGACCGCCGAGAAGTCCCGCGCCTTCGGCCGCACCCAGGACGACACCCTGCTGCTGCCCAACGGCCGGCTGATGACCGTCAACGGCGCCTACGACATCCGCGACTACGGCAACGGCCCGTACAACCCGAACGCCGACCTCAAGTACCGCCAGGTCGAACTCCGCGACGACCAGGGCAACTGGCAGCTCGGCCCGGTCCAGCGGCTCCCGCGCGGCTACCACTCCAACGCCGTGGTGCTGCCGGACGGACGCGTCATGGTCACCGGCGACGAGCTCCAGCAGCTCGCCAACAACCCGGACATCGACGGCACGGTGAGCGGCATCCCCGGCACCACGGGCCCGGTCACCATGAACGGGACCATCGAGATCTACGAGCCCGCCTACCTCCACCAGGGCGACCGCCCGGTCCTCACCGGGGCGCCGACCACGCCCGTCGGCTACGACCAGACCTTCCTGGTCAACACCTCCACCCCGGAGCGGGTCGCCAAGGCGGTGCTGCTCTCGCCCACCACCTCCACCCACTCGATCAACACCAGCCAGCGCCACCTCGACCTGCGGCTCAGCAGCCGGGCCGGCAACCGGCTGGAGCTCCAGGCCCCGCCGGACGCCAAGGCCGCCCCGCCCGGCTGGTACCTGCTCTTCCTGCTCAACGACCAGGGCGTGCCCTCCGTCGCCAAGTGGATCCAGCTCACCGCCTGACCGCGCACCCGAAAGGAACCCCCACCCCCATGGCAACGGCAACGGATCTGTTCCTCCGCGACAGCGAGGAGATCCAGGGCGACATCCTGGCCGGTTTCAAGAAGGACAACGTCAGCGTCCTGTTCCTGAAGTTCGAGGACGCGGCCCTGGCCCGCGAGTGGCTGCGGCAGCTCACCCCGCAGATCGCCACCACCCGTGAGGTCGCCGCGTTCAACGAGGCCTTCAGCGAGGCCCGCAGGACCTCCGGCGGCGACGACCCCAAGACCCTCAAGGCGACCTGGCTCGGCGTCAGCTTCACCTACGAGGGCCTGCGGCTGCTCTCCGACACCGACCCGTTCCCGCAGCCCCCGCCGGTCGGCACCGGTCTCGAGGCGTTCAAGGAGGGCTCGGCCAAGCGGGCCGGGGCGCTCGGCGACACCGGCGAGAACTCCCCGGCGAACTGGCTGTTCGGCAACGGCAGGAGCCAGCCGGTGCACGCCGTGCTGAAGCTCTCCGCGGACACCGAGCCGGACCTGCGGACGGCGATCGAGGAGCAACGGATCGCCGCCGCCGAGTCCCGGGTGCTGATCGTCTACCAGCAGAACGCGCAGACCCTGCTCGGCAGCCGCCGCGGCAAGGAGCACTTCGGCTTCAAGGACGGCATCAGCGAGCCGGGCGTCCGGGGCTTCGACCCGCCCGACCCGGGCCGGCCCGACGAGGTCGCGGGCCACCCGGGCACCCGGATCATCCCGGCCGGCGAGTTCGTCTGCGGCCAGGAGAACGCCCCGCTGAGCTTTCCCAGGGAGCAGTACCCGGACTGGACGGCGGACGGCTCCTTCCAGGTGGTGCGCCGGCTCGCCCAGGACGTCCCCGGCTGGTGGTCGCAGGTCTCGGTCAAGCTGAAGGAGCTCCGGCTCGCCAAGGCCGTCCCGGACGCCGCGACCACCGAGTGGCTGGCGGCCCGGATGGTCGGCCGCTGGCGCTCCGGCGCCCCGGTCTGCCACTTCAAGGACCGCGACGTCCCCAACGACCCCGTCGCCGCCGCGGACAACGACTTCGACTTCCGGGACGACCCGGAGGGCCTGGTCACCCCGCTCTGGTCGCACCTGCGCAAGACCAGCCCGCGGGCCGGCCTCCAAGCACCCGGCCCCACCGACCCGCCGCTCGACGCCAAGGAGCTCGACGGCCGCCGGATCATGCGCCGCGGCACGCCGTACGGGGCGCCGTTCGACCCGGCCTCGGAGGGCCCGGGCGGGCCCGACGACCCGCGCGGCCTGCTGTTCGTCTGCTACCAGGCCGACATCGCCCGGCAGTTCGAGTTCATCCAGGCCGACTGGATGGACGAGCCGAACTTCCCGCCCGGCCGCACCCCGCAGCCCGGCAAGGACCCGGTCACCCAGCCGGCCGACGACGTCGACTTCGAGAGCGAGGAGCCGGACGGCACCGTCAAGCACACCCCGGTGAGCTTCGCCCAGTTCGTCCGCACCACCGGCTCGGTGTACGCCTTCATGCCCTCGCTCAGCACCCTGCGGGGGCTCGCCGACGGACGGCTGGTCGGCCCCGACCGGACCGCGACGGGCGGCCAGGCCGGCGGGCAGAGCCAGACCCAGACCCAGGCCCAGCAGGGCGGCCAGAGCACCGCCCCGGGCGGGCCCGCCTACCCGTGCGACGACTTCCTCGCCGTCCCGGACCAGTGGCGGCAGGGCGGCCAGAGCCGGTTCTGGGCCTACCACGGGGACCGGTACCGGCAGATCTCGGTGGCCGACGGCACCGCCCACACCGACCGCCTGGTCGACGGCGACACCGCGCTGAGCAGCCGGCCGGCCTTCCAGGGGATCGGCCGGATCGACTGCCTGCTGCCCATGCCCGACCTGCAGAACCCCGGCGGCAAGAGCTGGTACTGGGCGTTCCACAGCGGCAACGGCGGCGGCCAGCGGTACCGGGCGGTCTCGATCACCTCCGGCGGCGGATACACCTTCGCGCTGGAGCGCCCGGACCGCGACCTCGGTCCCTGGGCCTCGCTGAACGGCGTCGACCGGGTGGACTGCTTCCTCGCCGTACCCGACCAGCAGCGGGTGAACGGCCGGAGCTGGTACTGGGCCTTCCACACCACCGGCGGCCGGCAGCGCTACCGGCTGATCTCGGTCGCCGACGGCACCGGGCACCCCGACACGCTGGAGCGCGGCGACCGCGAACTCTCCCAGTGGGGTTCGCTGGACGGCGTCGCCGCGGTGGACTGCTTCCTGCCCGTCCCCGACGCCCAGCGGATCGGCGGCCGGAGCGAGTACTGGGTGTTCCACGGTGACAGCTACCGGCGGATCTCGGTCGCCGACGGCAGCGGCCACCCGGACCGCCTGGTCAGCGGCTCGCGCTCGGTCTCGGCCTGGAACTCGCTGCTCTGAGCCGGGCCCCGGGCCCGCCGTCCGCGCTCCCGCGGCCACCCGGCCGCGGGGGCGCGGCGGTGCGGCGGTGCGGCGGTGCGGCGGTGCGGCGGTGCGGCGGTGCGGCGGTGCGGCGGTGCGGCGGTGCGGCGGTGCGGCGGTGCGGCGGTGCGGCGG
>NZ_JBEXJT010000049.1:4732-63498 GCF_040609255.1 Kitasatospora sp. NPDC004723
GCGGTGCGGCGGTGCGGCGGTGCGGCGGTGCGGCGGTGCGGCGGTGCGGCGGTGCGGCGGTGCGGCGGTGCGGCGGTGCGGCGGTGCGGCGGTGCTCGCGCGAACGATCAGGACGCATCCCGGACACTCCCGGTTCATGTGATCCATCCCACAGTTTGAGCCGCGCCCAGCGCGCCTCCTGGCCCCTAGGCTTGCGCTGGGAAATTGGCAGTCGTACCGCCCTCCGGGCCCCGTCCGGGATCGGTGACGGGACTCTCGGGGAGTTGAGGCGATGCGCCGTCGGCGGTGGAAGCACGTCCTGATCGGCGCCTTCGCGGGTGCCGCCGTCCTCGCCGACGCCGGCGCCGCGGCGGCCCAGGCCGCGGCCGCGACCGAGCAGTTGGCCATCTCCACCCCGCCGGCCGGCAGCGCCGCCTGGGTCGAGGACCACTCCTACGGGCACGACCTGCCCGACCCGGCCACCACCGCCCCGGCCGCCGCGGCCGAGTTCTTCGCCCAGCTCTCCCCCGCCGAACTGAACCGGCTGGTCGAGGCCTACCCGCTGGTCGTCGGCAACTTCGACGGCGCCCCGCTCGCCGTGCGCTACCGGGCCAACCGGATCGCGCTCGCCGCCGAGCGCGACCACGCCCGGGCCCGCGCCACCGACCGCGCCCTGACCCCCGAGCAGCACGCGCTCGCCGTCTCCCGGGCCAACGACGTGCAGAGCCTGCTCGCGCCCGGCCGGCAGATCCTCGCCTTCGACCCGCGCGGCCGAGGACTGCTCACCGAGGTCTGGGGCGACCTCGGCAGCGCCGACCGGGTCGCGGTGCTCGTCCCCGGCTCCGACGCCGACCTCGGCCACTTCGACCAGGCCGTCGAACCGCTGCGCTCCCCCGCCGGAATGGCCCGGGCGCTGTACCAGGAGGAGCGGCGGCAGGCCCCCGGCACCCGCACCGCGGTGGTCGCCTGGACCGGCTACGTCACCCCCTCCGGCCTCGGCCCCGACGCGGTGACCTCCCGGCTCGCCGACGTCGGCGCGCCGCGGCTGCGCCGGCTGCTCGCCGGGCTCAAGGAGACCACCCGGCCCCAGGCGCCGCCCGCGCTGTTCTGCCACTCCTACGGCTCGGTGGTCTGCGGCACCGCCGCGCCGGACATCCCGCGGGCCGCCGCCTCGCCGGCCGACACCAGCGGGATCACCGACCTCGTGGTGTTCGGCTCCCCCGGCATGGGCGTGGAGAGCACCTCGGAGCTGGGCGCGGGCGTGCACGTCTGGGCCACCCGCAACGAGACCGACTGGATCGGCAACGTGCCGTACCTGGAGGTCGGCGGGCTCGGCCACGGCGCCGATCCGACCTCGCTGGACTTCGGCGCCGAGCGGATCTCCTCGGCCCGCTCCGCCGGCCACAACGGCTACTTCGCCACCGGCACCGACAGCCTGCACAACTTCGCGGCCGTCGCCCTCGGCACCTACGGGGACGTGGTCCGGCCCGCCCCGGAGGCCTGACACCGGAGGGCCCGGCGCCGGACGCTAGCGCGGGTCCCCGTAGAGCCGCAGGGCCTCGGCGGCGGTGCGGCCCATCTCCCGGCGCGCGGCCGGCGGGGAGAGCACCTCGGCGTCCGCGCCGAACGCGAGCAGCGCCCGGACGGCCGGCAACGACTGGAAGCCGAGCGCGAGTTCGACCCAGTCCTCGGGCGCCCCGCCCCCGCTCTCCGGCGGCGGGGCGGCCAGCCGGGCGCCGTGGATCCGGACGAACATGTCCAGCCGCCCGCGCCGCACCCGCACCTTCACCAGCAGTTCCTTGGGCAGCCGCTCCACCTGCTCGCGCAGCACCGTCCAGACGTCGCCCAGTCCCACCCCGGGCCGTCGGCGCACCGGCTCCTCCGCGGTCTCCGCGTACAGCACCCGGTCGGCCCGGAACAGCCGCGGCTCGCCGTGCAGATCGGCCACCAGGTACCAGACCGCGGCCTTGCTGACCAGGCCGTACGGATCCACGGTGTACTCCACCGGCGCGGGCGTGCCGCTGTGCCGGTAGCGCAGCCGAAGCCGCCGGTCGGCGAACACCGCGTACTGCAGCTCGCCCAGATCCGGTCCCGGCGGCGCACCGGCCTGCAGCCAGCGCGCCGGGTCGACCAGGACCCGCTCGCTGATCCGCTCGGCGCCCGGCCGGTGCGGGGCGGGCAGCGCGGCCATCACCTTGCGCAGCGCCGAGCCGAGCGCGCCGTCCAGCCCGAGGTCACTGTGCGCGCCCTGGGCGGAGAGCACGAACAGGGCCCGCGCCTCGTCGGCCGTCAGACCGCTGACGTCGGTGCGGTAGCCGGGCAGCAGACTGATGCCGCCGTGCCGGCCGCGTTCGGTGTAGACGGGCACGCCGGCCGCCGAGAGCGCCTCGACGTCGCGGTAGATGGTGCGGACCGACACCTCCAGCCGTTCGGCCAGTTCGGTGGCGGGCACCCGGCCGCGGGTCTGGAGCAGCAGCAGGATCGAGAGCAGGCGGTCGGCCTTCATGGCACGAGGATCCCAAGAATCATGACGATGGTTGTCAGGTTTTACCGGGAGATTGCCTGCCGACAGGAAAACCCTTCCGCACCTTGGAGCCGAGACACCTCATGGACACCACCCAGGACCCGCGCCCGCTGTACCTGCTCGCCCTCGACCAGCTGGAGAAGCTGCTCGCCGAGGTCGGACCGGAGGACCTGGACCGGCCCACCCCGTGCGCCGAGTACGACCTGCGGGCCCTGCTCGGCCACGTGGTCGGCGGGATCCACCGGTTCGCCTACACCGGCGAGGGCGGGCTCTCCCTGGACGTCGCCGCCGCGACCGGCGGGGTTCCCGACGACGGCTGGCCGGCCGCCCTCGGCCGGGCCCGCGCCCGGGTGACCGCCGCCTGGGCGGAGGACGCCAAGCTGGACCGCCCGACCTCGGTGCCCTGGGGCGAGGTGAGCGGCCGCGACGCGGTGGGCGGCTACCTCCTGGAGACCGTCATCCACTCCTGGGACATCGCCCGCGCGCTCGGCACCGACCGCCCGCTGGACGAGCGGCTGGGCGAGACGGCGCTGGCGATCGCCCGGGTCGCGCTGCCGGCCGAACGGCGCGGCGGCGGCGTCCCGTTCGCCCCCGTCCAGCCCGCCCCGGACGACGCCGACGTGTACACCCGGCTCGCCGCCCACTCCGGCCGCGCGGTCTGACGCACCGCCCTCAGTGGCTCGACGCGCACCGCTCCAGCCGCCCGGTGTACACGTCGATCTTGTGGTCGAGCACGGCCAGCGTCGCGTGCAGGTCCGCGATCTGCTGCCGCACCGCCTCCCGGTGGGCGAGCAGCAGGTCGCGGCGGTCCGCGGAGGTCCGCTCGCCCTGCCGGGCCAGCTCCACGTACCGCAGCATGTCGGCCACCGGCATCCCGGTCAGCCGCAGCCGCCCCAGGAAGGCCAGCCGGTGCAGGTCGCCGTCGCTGTACCGGCGCTGGCCCGAGGCCGAGCGGTCCACCGGATCGAGCAGGCCGATCCGCTCGTACCAGCGCAGGGTGTGCGCGGTCAGCCCGCTGGCCTCCGACACCTCGCCGATGGTGTGCCGCGGCCTCCGGTCGGGCGTGCCGGCCGGATCCCGGAACACCTCCCAGCAGGAACGCAGTTCGGTCTCGAACGATGCGAGTTCGGTCATGGTCGGTCCCCCGGTGATGAACGTGACGACGAAACCAGCGCCTTGGAGCGCACTCGAAGCAAGCGCGCCACCGTCAAGCCTGCCATCCCGCCGGGCCCGCCGGCCCGGTTAGAGTCGGGCCCCATGGAGAGCTTGCGGAAGATCGAGACCTGGCCGGTGCCGCACGCGGCGGCGGCCGTCGTACGGGGCGCGGACGGCGCGGTGCTGGGCGCGCACGGGCCGCAGGACCACCTGTTCCCGCTGGCGTCGGTGACCAAGCTGCTCACCTCGTACGCCGTGCTGGTCGCGGTCGAGGAGGGCGTCTTCGAACTGGACGACCCGGCCGGGCCGGAGGGCTCGACCGTGCGGCACCTGCTGGCCCACACCTCGGGCCTGGCCTTCGACGAGCACAAGGTGATGGCCGCGCCCGGCAACCGCCGGCTCTACTCCAACGCCGGCTTCGACGTGCTCGCGCAGACCCTGGAGCGGGCCGCCGGCATCGAGTTCGGCCGGTACGCCGCCGAGGCCGTGTTCCAGCCGCTCGGCATGCACGCCACCCTGATCAACACCGCGCACCGCTCCCCCGCCGGCGCCGGCGGCCTGTCCACCCTCGCCGACCTCACCCGGTTCGCCGCCGAGCTCCAGGCGCCCAAGCTGCTCGACCCGGGCACCCTGCGCGCCGCCACCCGCGAGGTCGCCTTCCCGGGCACCAGCGGGGTGCTGCCCGGCTTCGGCCACCGCCGGCCGAACGACTGGGGCCTCGGCTTCGAGATCCGCGACGGCAAGGCGCCGCACTGGACCGGCACCGCCAACTCCCCGGCCACCTTCGGCCACTTCGGCCAGTCCGGCACCTTCCTCTGGGTGGACCCGCAGGCCGGCGCGGCCTGCGTCGCGCTCACCGACCGGGACTTCGGCCCGTGGGCCGCCGAGGCCTGGCCGGCCCTCAGCGACGCCGTCCTCGCCGAGCTCTAGGACATCAGCCGTACGAGACCGGCGAGTGCATCTCCCACAGGAGCAGCTCCGCGCCGCTCTCGCCGGCCGTCGGCGCCGCGAAGGCGTCCCCGGTGATCCGCACGCTGTCGCCGGGGACCATCGAGCGGCCCCCGCCCTGCGGCCCGGGCACCGTCCGGTAGCCGAGCGAGCCGGCCGTCAGGTGCGCGTAGCGGTAGGCGGCGGCCGGCAGCTCGGGCAGCGGCTGCCACGGCCCGGCGGTCACCAGCCACAGCGCGGCGTCGCCGCGCCGCAGCCGCAGCGCCCGGGTTCCGGCGTCCCGTTCCAGCCCGGAGGCGAGCAGCGTCAACCCGTCGGCGGCACGCTCCACCCCGCGCAGCCCGTACGCGGGGGGCGCGTCGAAGACGTCGGGCTGGAGCCACATCTGGACGAAGCGGACCGGGCCGTCGGCGCCGCCGACGTTGCGCTCGGTGTGGGTGACGCCGGAGCCGGCGCTCAGGTGCTGGACCATGCCGGGGCGCACCACCCCGCCGTGCCCCTGGGAGTCCCGGTGGGCGAGCGCGCCCTCCAGTACCCAGGTGAGGATCTCGGTGTCCCGGTGCCGGTGCTCGTCGAACCCGGCGCCGGGGGCGAGGAGTTCCTCGTTGCACGCGAGCAGCGCGCCGAAGTGGGTGTTCTTCGGGTCGTAGTGCCCGGAGAAGGAGAACGCGTGCCGGGTCTCGACGCCCTCGGCGGGCGTCGAGCGGTAGCGCTCGGCGGTACGGCGCAGATCGGCGCGGGGGCGGGCGGGGGCATCGGTCACGGGACCCACCGTAGTGGCAGCCGGGACGGGTGTGACCGTCACCACCCGGCCCGTCCACCGGGCCCTGTGCACGAGCAGTCACTCCGGTGAGGCAGTCTTGTCCCTGTGCCAGCCGCTTCCGCGAACTCCAAGAGCGATCCGACCGCCAATCCCGACAAGAACGGGAAGAGCCCGACCCCGGGCGCCGGGAGAGACCGGCCCGGACGGGCGGCGCCGCGCCTGACCGCGCAGGAGCGCCGACTCGCCGCCGAGCGTGCCGAGCGCCGGGCGGCGACCCTCAAGCGGCTGGAGAAGTCCTCCGGCAAGCTCGCCTCGGCCGCCATCGCCCGGATGGACGACCAGCTCGGCTGGTACCGGCGGATGCCGCCGGAGCACCGCTCCTGGATCGGCCTGGTCGCCCAGGCCGGCATCGCCGCGTTCACCGAGTGGTACCGCAGGCCGGACGCCCCGCAGGCGATCTCCACCGATGTCTTCGGCACCGCGCCGCGCGAGCTGACCCGGGCGATCACCCTGCGCCAGACCGTCGAGCTGATCCGCACCACCATCGAGGTGATGGAGGAGGCCATCGAGGAGGTGGCCGCCCCCGGCGACGAGGCCGACATGCGCGAGTCGGTGCTGGTCTACGCCCGTGAGATCGCCTTCGCCACCGCCCAGGTGTACGCCCAGGCCGCCGAGGCCCGGGGCGCCTGGGACGCCCGGCTGGAGGCGCTGGTGGTCAACTCGCTGCTCTCCGGCGACGCCGACGAGGGCGTGCTGTCCCGGGCCGCCGCGCTCGGCTGGGGCCAGCCGAGCCAGGTCCGGGTGGTGATGGGCTCGGCTCCGGACGGTGACAGCGAACTGGTGGTCGAGGCGATCCGCCGGGCCGCCCGGTACGCCAAGCTGCACGTGCTGACCGGGGTGCTGGGCAAGCGCCTGGTGGTCGTGGTGGGCGGCGAGAAGGAGCCGGTGCACGCGGCCCGGGCGCTGATCGGCCAGTTCGCGCCGGGCCCGGTAGTGGTCGGCCCGACCGTGCCGGACCTGCTCTCGGCGACCCGCTCGGCGCACGCCGCCGCGGCCGGCCTGCGGGCCTGCGCGGCCTGGCCGGACGCGCCGCGGCCGGTGCTGGCCGACGACCTGCTGCCGGAGCGGGCGCTGGCCGGCGACCAGGCGGCCCGGCAGCAGCTGGTGGAGGAGATCTACACACCGCTGGACGAGGCAGGCTCGGCACTCCTGGAGACCCTGAGCGTCTACCTGGAGCAGGCCTCCTCGTTGGAGGGTGCCGCCCGGATGCTCTTCGTCCACCCCAACACGGTGCGCTACCGGCTCCGACGTGTGACCGACGTCACGGGCTACGCGCCTTCCGACGTACGTTCGGCGTTCACCCTGCGTATCGCACTGGCGCTGGGCCGGCTCACGGCCGCCGGAGAGTCAAGCTGACCACGCTGTAGGGACCTTACAATCCCGGATGCTTTTCTTCGTTACCGTCGCCTACCCGCCCCCGGGCGCCTGGCGAGAGAGGGTTGAACCGTGCTCGTAATCGTCGCCCCTGGACAGGGTGCCCAGACCCCCGGTTTCCTCAGCCCTTGGCTGGAGCTCGACGGTGTCGCCGACCGCCTGCAGGGCTGGTCGGAGGTCGCCGGGCTCGACCTTGTGCGCGCGGGAACGGAGGCGGACGCCGAGGAGATCAAGGACACCGCCGTCGCCCAGCCGCTGCTGGTGGCGGCCGGCCTGGTGACCGCACGTGCGCTGTTCCCGGACGAGGACGCGGCCCGTGCGCTGGTCGGCGCCGTCGCCGGCCACAGCGTCGGCGAGATCACCGCCGCGGCCGGTGCCGGCGTGCTCAGCGCACGCGACGCGCTCACCTTCGTGCGCGAGCGCAGCCTCGCCATGGCCGAGGCCGCCGCCGCCACCGAGACCGGCATGGCCGCCGTGCTCGGCGGCGACCCGGAGGTCGTCGCCGCGAAGCTCGCCGAGCACGGCCTGACACCGGCCAACAACAACGGCGGCGGCCAGATCGTCGCGGCCGGCACCCTGCCGCAGCTGGACGCGCTGCGCGCGGACCCGCCGGCCGGCGCCCGGCTGATCGCGCTGAAGGTCGCGGGCGCGTTCCACACCTCCCACATGGCTCCCGGTGTCGAGCGGCTGGCCAAGCTGGCCCCGACCCTGCCGGTCGCCGACCCCAAGGTCGCCTACGTCTCCAACCAGGACGGCGAGGTCGTCGCCTCCGGCGCCGAGGTGCTGAGCCGGCTGGTGTCGCAGGTCTCCAACCCGGTCCGCTGGGACCTCTGCATGGAGACCCTTCAGCGGCTCGGCGCGACCGCCGTCATCGAGCTCGCCCCGGCGGGCACCCTCACCGGACTGGTCAAGCGCAACCTCAAGGGCGTGGCGACGCTTGCCCTCAAGACCCCCGCCGACCTGGACAAGGCCCGCGAGCTCGTCGCGGAGCACGGTGGGCAGGAGCAGGAGCAGCAGGCATGAGCGACACCCCCCAGATCACACCGGTGACCGGTGCGCAGTACGCGCGCATCCACGGCGTGGGCGGCTACCGCCCGGTCCGGGTGATCCCGAACGCCGAGGTGCTGACCTGGATCGACTCCTCGGACGAGTGGATCCGCACCCGGAGCGGGATCGCCGAGCGCCGCTGGGCCGGGCCGGAGGAGTCGGTCGCCGAGATGTCGGTGCAGGCCGCCGGCAAGGCGATCGCCCAGGCCGGGATCGACCCGGCGCGGATCGGCGGTGTGATCGTCGCCACCGTCTCGCACCTCAAGCAGACCCCGGCGATCGCCACCGAGATCGCCGAGCGGCTCGGCTGCGGCACCGCCCCGGCCTTCGACATCTCGGCCGCCTGCGCCGGCTTCGGCTACGGCCTGAGCCTGGCCGACGGCATGGTCCGCGGCGGCAGCGCCGAGTACGTGCTGGTGATCGGCGTGGAGCGGCTCAGCGACCTGACCGACACCTCGGACCGCTCGACCGCGTTCATCTTCGGCGACGGCGCCGGAGCGGCGATCGTCGGCCCGTCCGACACCCCCGGCATCGGCCGGGTCATCTGGGGGTCGGACGGCTCGCAGAAGGACGTCATCTCGCAGACCGAGGCCTGGGACACCGCCTTCGCCAAGGAGGACGCCGTCAACGGCGCCGGCGAGGAGATCAAGTGGCCCGCGCTGCGCATGGAGGGCCAGACGGTCTTCCGCTGGGCGGTCTGGGAGATGGCGAAGGTGGCGCAGCAGGCGCTGGACGCCGCCGGGATCACCGCCGACCAGCTCGGCGCGTTCATCCCGCACCAGGCCAACATGCGGATCACCGACGCCATGATCAAGGCCCTCAAGCTGCCCGCCACGGTGCCGGTCGCCCGTGACATCACGGAGACCGGGAACACCTCGGCGGCGTCCATCCCGCTGGCGATGGAGCGCATGCTGGAGAGCGGCGAGGCCCGCAGCGGCGACCTCGCCCTGATCATCGGGTTCGGGGCGGGTCTCGTGTACGCCGCCGCAGTCGTTACGCTCCCCTAGGCGTTTTCGCCCGATACCACCCGCAAACCTGCGTCCGTCCGCCGGGCGGCCGCATTCAACACCGAAGAGGAGCAGCCAGTATGGCTACCAAGGACGAGGTTCTGGAAGGTCTCGCCGAGATCGTCAACGAGATCGCCGGCATCCCGACCGAGGACGTCGAGCTCGACAAGTCCTTCACCGACGACCTGGACGTCGACTCGCTGTCCATGGTCGAGGTCGTCGTGGCCGCCGAGGAGCGCTTCGACGTCAAGATCCCGGACGACGAGGTCAAGAACCTGAAGACCGTCGGCGACGCCGTGGACTACATCCTCAGCCACGCCTGAGCGGTCGACGCGCTCGACGCGTTCGACGCCTGACATCGGCCGGCTCCCGGGAGTCGGCCGACCCGCCGGCCGGGACGCCCCACCGGGCGCCCGGCCGGGCTCACCTTCGGCCGCCGCCGACCCCCGCACAACGTGAGAGAAGAAGATCCAGTGACTGTTGAGAACCGTACCGTGGTCGTCACGGGTATCGGCGCCTTCACGCCGCTGGGCGGCGACGCCGCCACCACCTGGGAGAACCTGGTCGCCGGGCGCTCCGGGGTGGCTGCCCTGACCGAGGAGTGGGCCGCCGAGCTTCCCGTGCGGATCGCGGCGCGCACCGCCGTCGAGCCGGGCGAGATCCTGCCCCGTCCGCTCGCCCGCAAGCTGGACCGCTCGGCCCAGTTCGCGCTGATCGCCGCCCGTGAGGCCTGGGCCGACGCCGGCTTCGAGACCCCGGCCACCGACGAGTCGTCCAAGCTCGCCCCGGAGCGCCTGGGCGCCGTGATCGCCTCCGGCATCGGCGGCGTGACCACCCTGCTCGACCAGTACGACGTGCTGAAGGAGAAGGGCGCCCGCAAGGTCTCCCCGCACACCGTCCCGATGCTGATGCCCAACTCCCCGGCGGCCAACGTCGGCCTGGAGGTCGGCGCCCGCGCGGGCGTGCACACCCCCGTCTCCGCCTGCGCCTCCGGCGCCGAGGCGATCGGCTACGCGATCGAGATGATCCGCAGCGGCCGCGCCGACGTCGTGGTGGCGGGCGGCACCGAGGCGGCGGTCCACCCGCTGCCGATCGCCGCGTTCGCCAACATGATGGCGATGTCCAAGAACAACGACGAGCCCGAGCGCGCCTCCCGCCCGTACGACAAGGGCCGGGACGGCTTCGTGCTGGGCGAGGGCGCCGGCGTGGTCGTGCTGGAGTCGGTGGAGCACGCCGAGGCCCGCGGCGCCCGGATCTACTGCGAGGCGGTGGGCCAGGGCCTGTCCTCGGACGCCCACCACATCGCCCAGCCGGAGCCGACCGGCGCCGGTGTGGCCCGCGCGCTGGCCGACCTGTTCGACCGCAACCAGCTGGACAAGGCCGAGATCGTGCACGTCAACGCGCACGCCACCTCGACCCCGCAGGGTGACACCGCCGAGCTGAAGGCGCTGCGCAAGGAGCTGGGCGAGGACCTCGACCACATCGCCATCTCGGCCACCAAGTCGATGACCGGTCACCTGCTGGGCGGCGCCGGCGGCATCGAGACGGTCGCCACCGTGCAGGCGCTGTACCACCGTCTCGCCCCGCCGACCATCAACGTCGAGGAGCTGGACGACGACGTGGACGCGGACATCGTCCGCGACGAGGCCCGCAAGCTGCCCGAGGGCCGGATCGCCGCGCTGAACAACTCGTTCGGCTTCGGCGGCCACAACGTGGTGCTGGCCTTCCGCACCCGCTGACCCCGGTCCCGGCTTCCGGGTCCCGTACGACGGAGAGGGGGCCGGCGCTCATCGCGAGCGCCGGCCCCCTCTCCCGTTCGTCCGTCCGGTCAGACCACCTGGTGCAGCCAGCGCACCGGGGCGCCCTCGCCGGCGTACCGGAAGGGCTCCAGTTCGTCGTCCCAGGGCTTGCCCAGCAGCATGGCGATCTCCGCCTCCAGGTCCGCCCCCTCGCTGCGGGCACGCAGCAGGACGGCCCGCAGCCGGTCCTCGGGGATCAGGATGTCCCCGTGGATGCCGGTGACGGCGTGGAAGATGCCGAGGCCGGGGGTGCTGCTGTACCGCTCGCCCTCGGCCGCGGCGCAGGGCTCGCTGGTGACCTCGTAGCGCATCAGCTGCCAGCCGCGCAGCGCGGAGGCGAGCTTCGAGGCGGTACCGGGCTCGCCCTGCCAGGACAGCTCGGCACGCCAGTGCCCGGGCGCGGCCGGCTGGCGGATCCAGTCCAGGCTCACCCGCACGCCGAGCACCCCCGCGACGGCCCACTCGACGTGCGGGCACAGCGCGCGGGGCGCGGAGTGGATGTACAGGACTCCACGTGTCGTCACCGGGACCTCCAGGCTGTGGACGAGGGTCGCCTTCCCCAGCTGCCTCGTGTTCGTGCCCGTAGTTGATCCGCAGTTACCCACGTCGGCTGACATTAAGCCACTAAATTGAGCAAAACGGACAGGCTTTCGCTCAATGCTAGTCGAAACCGCAACGAGGTCCACCCCCCGGTCGGATCTCTCCCCCGAACGGCCCCATCGCCGGGCGGGACCACCGTACCGCGCGGCCCCGCAGCGGGGATGACGCACTTTCGGATCCGGCCGGAATGCGGTAGTGCGGCCCGAGCCTCTCCGCCGGGTACGCGAACCGCCCCGCACCGGGCGGACCGGGTGCGGGGCGGAGCGGCGCCGATGGGACGTCAGCCGTCCAGGCGGACCACCATCTTGCCGGTGTTGGCGCCGCGCAGCATGTCCAGGAAGGCCTGCGGAACGTTCTCGAAGCCGTCCACCACGGTCTCCTCGAAGCGCAGCTTCCCGTCCTTCAGCCAGCCGCCGACCTCGGCGAGGAACTGCGGCTTCAGCGCGTCGTGGTCGCCGACCAGCAGGCCCTCCAGACGCAGCCGCTTGCCGATGATCTGGGCCAGGTTGCGCGGGGCGGGCGCCGCGGAGGTGTCGTTGTACTGGGCGATGGCGCCGCACAGCACGGCCCGGCCGTGCACGCCCAGCGCGCTGATCGCGGCCTCCAGGTGCTCGCCGCCGACGTTGTCGAAGTAGAGGTCGATGCCTTCCGGAGCGACCTTGGCGAGCTGCTCACCGACCGGGCCGTCCTTGTAGTTGAAGGCGGCGTCGAAGCCGTACTCCCCGGTCAGCCGGGCGACCTTCTCCGCCGAGCCGGCCGAGCCGACCACCAGCGAGGCGCCCTTGAGCCGGGCGATCTGACCGACGATCGAGCCGACCGCGCCGGCCGCACCGGAGACGAACACCCGGTCGCCCTCCTTGAGCGCGCCGACCGCCAGCAGGCCCGCGTACGCGGTCAGGCCGGGCATGCCGAGCACGCCGAGGCAGGCGGAGAGCGGCACGCCCTCGATCGACGGCACCTTGACCGCGCGCGAGGCCGGGACGGTGGCGTACTCGCGCCAGCCCAGCCCGTGCAGCACCGCGTCGCCCGGGGCGAAGCCCTCGGCGCCGGAGGCGACCACGTACCCGACGGCGCCGCCGTCCATCACCGCGCCGAGCCGGAACGGCGGGATGTAGGACTTCACGTCGTTCATCCGGCCGCGCATGTACGGGTCGACCGACAGGTGGGTGTTGCGGACCAGCACCTCGCCCGGGCCCGGGGTGCGGACCGGCGCCTCGACGAGGGCGAAGTCGGCCGGGGCGGGCCAGCCCTGCGGACGGGCGGCGAGGTGCCACTCACGAGCGGTGGCGGGCGCTTCCGGCGCGGTCGGCTCGGCGGCCATGGTGATCTCCCCAGATAAAAGGTTGAGCAGGTGCAGTAGCGATGGGCATGAAAAGTTCACGTGGTCAAATGTTCAGGTAGACTGGTGGCCATGAACGCCCAGCAGAACCGGGACACGCCGCCGCAGGCCGACGAAATCACCCGCGAGGTCGTCGATCTCATGGCCAACCTGGTCGCGCTCTTCCACCGCGAGTACGAGGAGGCCGCCGCCGCCCGCTCGCTCACCGGAGCGCAGGCCAAGGTCCTCGCCCTGCTGCGGCGCGGCCCCATGCCCATGCGCCAGATCGCCCAGACGCTCAGCTGCGAGCCCTCCAACATCACCGGCATCGTCGACCGGCTGGAGACCCGCGGCTTCGTCACCCGCCAGCCCGACCGGCAGGACCGCCGGGTCAAGCTGGTCGCCGCCACCGACACCGGCAGCACCGCCTCCACGGAGCTGCGCGAGTCGCTGAACTTCGCCCGCGAGCCGCTGGCCGCGCTCGGACCGGAGGAGCGCACACAGCTGCGCGACCTGCTCCGGCGGATGCTCGCCGGCGCCGCCGGGCCGGGGGCGTGAGAAGCATCACAGCACCGGCCCCCGAATTGGCCGCCGATCGGAGGTAACCGAACACTCCCCCGAAACGTCTAACGTTCGGATGACCGGCACCCGCCCGCGGCCACGCGGTACGGGTGGGGAAACTGAGCGGAAGACGGGGGGACGGGAAGGATGAGCAGCAGCTCGCGCCGTCGGCGTGTCATACGGACCGTCATAGGACTCGCCGCCGTGCTGGTGCTGTCCGTGGTCGGTGCCGGGGCCTGGTTCTACCACCGGCTCGACACCAACATCACCACCTTCGACGCCGGCGGCGTCGCCACCGAGCGGCCGCCGGCACCGACACCGACCGCGCGGGGCGCCTCGGTGCCGGTCAACGTCCTGCTGCTCGGCTCGGACACCCGCAACGACGGCAACGCCGACCTCGGCGGCGGCGACGTGGGCGTCGGCCACTCCGACACCGCGATCCTGCTGCACGTCTACGCCGACCGCAAGCACGCCGTCGGCGTCTCCATACCCCGCGACGCCCTGGTGACCATCCCCTCCTGCCGGCTGCCCAGCGGCGACTGGACCAAGCCGCGGACCAGCCAGATGTTCAACGAGGCCTTCACCGTCGGCGAGGCCGAGAAGGGCAACCCGGCCTGCACCCAGAACACCGTCGAGGCGCTCACCGGCCTGCGCATCGACCACACCATCGTGGTCGACTTCAAGGGCGTCGCCGCGATGACCGAGGCCATCAACGGCGTGGACGTCTGCGTGCCCAACGACGTCAACTCGCACAACATCAAGCTCAAGAAGGGCCCGCAGAAGCTGTCCGGCCCGCCGGCCGTCGACTACCTGCGCGCCCGCTACGGCTTCGGCGACAACTCCGACATAGGGCGGATGAAGCGCCAGCAGGCCTTCCTCTCCTCGATGATCCGCAAGGTCCAGTCCCAGGGCTTCTCCCTGCCCACCCTGCTCCCGCTGGCCGACGCCGCGACCCGCTCGCTCACCGTCGACGAGGGCCTGGGCACCGCGATGAAGCTGGTCGACTTCGCCCAGTCGCTGCAGCAGATCAACCTCTCCGACATCACCTTCGTCACCGCCCCCTGGCGGTTCTCCACCGTGCAGAACGGCCGGGTCGACCTCGTCCACCCCGACGTGGACACCCTGTGGCGGCTGCTGCGCGAGGACCGCACCCTGGACGGCCAGGCCACCGGCGAGGTCGGCGACGCCGCGAGCGCCACCCCCACCGCCCCCACCGAGTCCGCCCCCTCGCCCTCGCCGACCGCCACCCCGCTCACCGCCGAGCAGCTCGCCACCCCGGTCACCGTGGTCAACGGCGTCGGCACCGACGGACTGGCCGGCCACGGCTCCGCGGCGATCCGCGCCCAGGGCTACCAGAACGTCGCGCTCGGCCAGACCACCGGCGGGCGGCTGCGCACCGAGATCGCCTACGACCCGCCGTTCAAGGCCGTCGCCGAGCAGCTCGCCGCACTCTTCCCGGGCTCCCGGATGACCGAGGAGCCGGGCTCGGAGGGCATCACCGTCACCCTCGGCCGCGACTACCACCCGGCCGCCACCGGCACGCCCACGCCCGGCGTCCCGTCCGGCGTCCCGGCCGCCGCCACCGGCCCGCTGCCGACCACCGTCCCCAGCGCCATAGCCGAGAACAGCCGCTCCGCCGACACCGACCCCTGCGCCAACCTCACCTTCGGCTGAGCCTGCGCGGGCTGCCCGGCTCAGACCGGGTCGGGCAGTCCGGTGACGACGGCGGTGAGCCGGGTGCCGGGCGGGAAGGCGCCGGCCGCGGTGAGGTCGTACAGGGCCGCCAGCGCCTTCGCCACGTAGCGGCGCTCCAGCGCGATGCCGTGCCGCCGCTCGAAGCCGGCCGCGAACTCCTCCAGCGCGGCCGGCACCCGCCCGTACCCGCCGCCGTGGTGCCCGTGGTCGATCCGCCAGCCGTCGAACTCCCGCCCGTACGCCTCCCGGTGCAGCCGCGTCACCTCGCCCTCCAGGTAGCCCTCGCCGCCGCGCAGCACCGCCACGCCCAGCGCCCGCGCCCCGGGCGGCAGGCCCGCCGCGATCCCGGCCAGCGTGCCGCCGGTGCCGACCGGGCAGCAGACCACGTCGCGCTCCCCGAGCCCGCCCGACTCCAGCAGCTCCGCCACCACCGCCCGCGCACCGCGCGCGGCGAGCGCGTTGGACCCGCCCTCGGGCAGCACCAGGCACGGCCCGAAGCGCCGCCGCAGCTCCGCCTCCCCGCCGCCGCCCCCGGCGACCCGCCCGGCCGCCTCCCGGTACTCGGCCCGGGACAGGAACACCAGCTCCATCCCGGCCTCCTCGGCGGCCCGCAACGACCAGTTCCGCGGCGCCCCCGCCAGTTCCTCGCCCCGCACCAGCCCCACGCTCGACAGCCCCAGCGCCCCCGCCGCCAGCGCCACCGCCCGCAGATGCGTCGAGTACGCCCCGCCGAAGGTCACCAGCCGCCGGTGCCCCTCGCGCACCGCCGACTCCAGATTGGGCCCCAGCTTGCGCCACTTGTTCCCCGGCACCAGCGGATGCACCAGATCGTCCCGCTTCAGCCGCAGCCCCACCCCGGCCCGCTCGAACACCTCGTCAACACACGGGACCAGCGGGGTCGGTACACACGGAGCCTGGAGCACCCGGCCAGGATACGGAGCCGCCCGCACCGGCCCGCCGTCCGGCCGGGGTCAGGCCGTGGTTGAGGGGGTGCCGACGCGGGCCCGAGGCCTCATCGTCCGGGTGAATTCTGGCGCGTCGCCACGTGGCAGCAGGCCCGATCCCCTAGGGTTTTCCCAGCCAGGGGGCCGCTCGCGCGGGTACGGAAGGTGGGGCGGGTGGGACTCGAACCCACGACCAAGGGATTATGAGTCCCCTGCTCTAACCGGCTGAGCTACCGCCCCGGTTCGCGGCACGCGACGGCAGGCCGGTCGCGGCAGCAGCAGACGGCCCCGGAAGGCCGTCCCGGGCAGCATAGCCGGTCGATCACCCGTGGTGCGCGCCGGGGGCGCGCACGGGTGCGCGGGCGGGCGGACGACGGTGGCGCCGGCCGCGCCGGACTGGTAGATCTTGGTCCCGAACGGCGGAGAAGCGTGGACGGTCGCGTCCGCCCCGAGGAGGAGACGGAGCCCCGGATGCCCTCCCGCCCGGTCCGCACCGCGCACGCCGCGAGGACGGTCGTGGTGGCGGCCCTGCTGCTGGCCACCGCGATCGCGTGCGGCGGGGGCAAGGGCGACGGACGGACGGCGGAGGTGGCCCCGCAGAACCCGGCCTGGGACCGGGTCGGCACGCTGTCGGTGCACACCGCGCAGGGGCCCCGGGCGTGCACGGCGAGCGTGGTGCAGAGTCCGCGGCGCAATCTGCTGGTGACCGCCGCGCACTGCGTGCAGAACCACCGGATCGGTCTGCTGGACGGCCTGGTGTTCACCCCCGGCTACCGCAACGGATACTCGCCGTACGGGAGTTGGCCGGTGAGGTCGGTCACCGTCGATCCCCGCTGGTCCGCCGGCGCCGACCCCGACTACGACGTGGCGTTCGTCACCGTGGGCCCGCTGGGCGGCCGGCAGGTCGAGGACGCGGTCGGCGGCAACCCGCTCGGCACCGACCAGGGCTTCGGCCTGGCGGTCTCGGTCACCGGCTACCCCAACGAGCGCGACGAGCCGATCACCTGCTCGGGCCTGACCGCCTCGCAGAGCCCCACCCAGGAGCGGTTCGACTGCGCCGGCTACACCGACGGCACCAGCGGCAGCCCCTGGCTCACCACCAACGGCCGGGTGATCGGGGTGATCGGCGGCTACCAGGAGGGCGGCGAGACGCCGGGCACCTCGTACAGCGTCACCTTCGACGAGCGGGTCACCGAGCTCTTCCAGCAGGCGGTGGCGTGAGGCGCCGACGTCCAGCACCGACGTGAGGCGGCTCACACCGGCCGGACCGTCCGGGGCAACACGAAGGCCCCCCGGTCTACCGAGGGGCCTTCGCTCTGAGCAGTCACCGGGCGGACCCGGCGCAGCTCCCGCATTTGGACTCGAACCAAAAACCTGCCGGTTAACAGCCGGCTGCTCTGCCAATTGAGCTATGCGGGATCGCGGCACACAACTCCCGTACCACGTATGGCTTCAGCACCAGATGGGCATCCACCGCGCTCCCCCAATTGGACTCGAACCAATAACCTGCCGATTAACAGTCGGCTGCTCTGCCAATTGAGCTATGGGGGATCGAGCTTCGCGCTCCGGCTCCCGGTCTCCCGGGCCCCTCGGCGCTCGCTGCGGGACATACATTAGCGCACTCGGGGGGGTGGTCCGCCAATCGCTTTCCCCGGCCCCCGGCCGGACGCCCCGCCCGGCGCGTTCCCCGCGCGCCCGGGGCGCCGTCCGTGGATGCTGGGGTCGCCGACGGTTCACCGTCCCGGCAGACGGGTAGGGCAATGCGGCAATGGCCGCCAGGAGAGGGTGGAATCCGACCATGTGGAAGCTGTCGTTCGGTGTCGGACTCGCGACGGGCTACGTCCTGGGCACGCGGGCGGGGCGCCAGCGGTACGAGCAGATCGCCAGGATGACCCGGCAGGTCACCCAGAACCCGAAGGTCCAGGGTGCCGCCGGCAAGGCCCGGCAACAGGCCGGCGCGGTCGCCGGGAAGGCCGCCGGCGCCGTCGCCGGCAAGGTCGGCGACCGGCTGCCCGACTCGGTCACCGACCGGGTGCCGTACTTCAACCGGGCCAGGAGCGAGGACGACAGCTGGGGCACCTACCGCCCCTGACCGGCGTCCCCGACCGGCCCGCGGCACCGCCTGACACCCGTCGGACACCCGTCCGTGACGGGCGGGTGACCGGGCGGTGACGGCCGGCCGGAGGCGGGCTCCCGGGCGCGGTACCGAACGGGCAACACTTGCCCGGGCGGGCCGCGCCCGGACGCCCGCTGAGGCATGATCTCGACTATGGCCATCGTCGCGGGGATAGACAGCTCGACCGGTCGCACCCGGATCGTCGCGTGCGACTCCGCCACCGGGGCCGTCCTGCGTTCCGGCAAGGCACCGCACCCCGCGCCCGAGGACCCCGACACCCGGCCCGGCGAGACCGACCCGCAGCTCTGGCTGCACTCGCTCGGCGACGCGGCGGCCGGCGGCCTGCTGGAGAGCGTCCGGGCGATCGGCGTCAGCGCGCAGCAGCACGGCATGATCGGCCTGGACGCCGGCGGCGTGCAGGTCCGCCCGGCGATCCTGTGGAACGACCCGCGCTCCAGCGGCGCCGCGGCCGCCCTGCTGGACGAACTGGGCGGCCCGGCGGCCTGGACGGCCGCGATCGGCGCCGTCCCCAGCCCCGCGTACACCGTCGCCAAGCTGCGCTGGCTCGCCGAGTTCGAGCCGGCCAGCGCCCGGCGGATCGCCGAGGTGCTGCTGCCGCACGACTGGTTGGTCTGGCAGCTGCTCGGCCACCCCAAGCGCCGCACCACCGACCGCGGCGACGCCTCCGGCACCGGCTACTGGTCCCCGATCACCGGCGAGTACCGGCAGGACCTGGTCGAGCTGGCACTCGGCCACGAGCTGAAGCTGCCGGACGTGCTCGGGCCCGCCGAACCCGCCGGCCACACCCCCGAGGGACTGCTCATCTCGGCCGGCACCGGCGACAACATGGCCGCCGCGCTCGGCCTCGGCCTCGGCCCCGGCGACGCGGTGGTCTCGCTCGGCAGCTCCGGGACGATCTTCGCGGTCCACGAGCAGGCCGTGGTGGACGCCACCGGCCTGGTCTCCTCCTTCGCCGACGCCACCGGGCGCCACCTGCCGATGGTCGCCACCCTGAACGCCGCCCAGGTACTGCGCTCCACCGCCGCCCTGCTCGGCCGCGACCTGGAGGGCCTCAGCGACCTCGCCCTGCAGTCCTCCCCCGGCGCCTACGGGCTGGTGCTGCTCCCCTACCTGGACGGCGAGCGGACGCCCGCGCTGCCGCACGCGGCCGGCACGCTGACCGGGATGCGGGCCGAGTCGATGACCCCTCAGCACCTGGCCCGGGCCGCCGTCGAGGGCATGCTCTGCAACAGCGCGGACGCGCTGGACGTGCTGCGCGCCCGCGGCGTCGAGGTGAAGCGGGTGTTCCTGCTGGGCGCCGCCGGGCGGCTGGCGGCGGTGCGGCACGTCGCTCCGCAGCTGTTCGGCGTCCCGGTGGTGGTCCCGCCGCCCGGCGCGCACGCGGCCCGCGGCGCGGCCCGGCAGGCGGCCTGGGCACTGGCCGGCACGCCCGAGCCGCCGCGGTGGGACCTGCCGGAGGCCGTCACCGTGACCCCGGACGCCGAGCACGGCCTGCCGGTCGGGTCGGCGGTCCGCCAGCAGTACCGGGCCGCCCGCGAGCAGGTCCACCCGGAGACGGCCGGCTGAGACGGCCGGCCGGGACGCCCCGCCCGGGCACGCGGGGGTGCACGGAGCGTGTACGGACGGCCCGAGCGGTGAAGATGCGTCACCCGGCGACCGGTGGGAGCGTGGAAGGCGACGCGGCCACCGTTCGGAAGGGCGGCAGAATGCCATGGCACTGCACAAGGGGACCGGCGACGACCGCCGGCTGACCGTCGGCCCGTTCGTCGGCACCGCCGCCGACCCGCTCGGCGCGATGGAACTGGCGCCCCCGCTGCACCGGCTCGCCGACGGCCCCGTACCGGCCGACACGGCGTACCAGCTGATCCACGACGAACTGCTGCTGGACGGCAACGCGCGGCTCAACCTGGCGACCTTCGTCAGCACCTCGATGGAGGTGCAGGCCACCCGGCTGATGACCGAGTGCCTCGACAAGAACATGATCGACAAGGACGAGTACCCGCAGACCGCCGAACTGGAGCGACGCTGCGTGTCCATCCTCGCCCACCTGTGGCACGCCCCCGACCCGGACGCCGCCGTGGGCTGCTCCACCACCGGCTCCAGCGAGGCCTGCATGCTGGCCGGCCTGGCGCTCAAACGGCGCTGGATCCGCCGCAACGCCGACCGCTACTCGGCCGGGGCCCGGCCCAACCTGGTGATGGGCATCAATGTGCAGGTCTGCTGGGAGAAGTTCTGCAACTTCTGGGAGGTCGAGGCCCGCACCGCGCCGATGGACGGCGAGCGCTTCCACCTCGGCCCCGAGCAGGCGGTGGAGCTCTGCGACGAGAACACCATCGGCGTGGTCGGGGTGCTCGGCTCGACCTTCGACGGCTCCTACGAGCCGGTGGCGGAGATCTGCGCCGCGCTCGACGACCTCCAGCGGCGCACCGGCCTGGACGTCCCGGTGCACGTGGACGGCGCCTCCGGCGCCATGATCGCGCCGTTCCTGGACGAGGACCTGCCCTGGGACTTCCGGCTGCCCCGGGTCGCCTCCATCAACACCTCCGGCCACAAGTACGGGCTGGTCTACCCGGGCGTCGGCTGGGCGCTGTGGCGGGACCACGAGGCGCTGCCCGAGGAGCTGGTGTTCAAGGTCAACTACCTGGGCGGCGACATGCCGACCTTCGCGCTGAACTTCTCCCGGCCCGGCGCCGAGGTGATCGCCCAGTACTACGTCTTCCTGCGGCTCGGCCGGGTCGGCTTCCGGGCCGTCCAGGGCGCCTGCCGGGAGGTGGCCGGGTACCTGGCCGACGGGATCGCGGGGCTCGGCGGTTTCCGGCTGCTGACCCGGGGCGACGAGCTGCCGGTGTTCGCGCTCACCACGGCGGACGACGTGCCGTTCGACGTCTTCGACGTGTCGCGCCGGCTGCGCGAGCGCGGCTGGCAGGTGCCCGCGTACACTTTCCCGGCGAACCGGGAGGACCTCGCGGTGCTCCGGGTGGTCTGCCGCAACGGCTTCTCCCGCGACCTCGCGGACCTGCTGCTGGGCGATCTGGAACGGCTGCTGCCGGAGCTGCGCCGCCAGCCGGGCCCGCTCAAGGATCTCGGGGTACCGGTCCGGACGGGCTTCCATCACTGACCCCGGCACCGCCCGCCGCCGCCCTGCCGCACCCGCGGATGTAGGTGCGGCCGGGGCTCGCGGCCGGGCGGACGCGCTGGACGCGTCGGCCCGGCCGCGTGTCCCTGCGGTCCGGGGCAGCCTCCCCCCGTGGAGGCTGTCACGTACCGGTGGGGGTCAGGGCACGGCCGTCGCCGGGCCGTCGAAACGGTCCCCGGACGAAGGACCGGGGCGGCGAACCGCTCCGGCCGGAAAAACAATGCCCGACGACCATATGAATGTTCGAGCCTTTCCCGGTGTTGTGAGACACTTCCGTCCGTCTCAGCGCCAGGACCTGGGTTTTGGGACGCCGGGCCGCTGAGGTTTGAGACGCGGACACGCCCGCCCGGGCCCGGAGCGGTGCCCCGCGGGGCGTCGCCCGTTCCAGCCCGCCGCCCCGCCCGCCTCGATGTTTGGAAGAGACCGCATGGGTTCCGCCTGGAAGCAGCTGCCGGACGACCTCTCCGCCCCCGCCAGACGTCTGACGGAGGAACTGCGCGCCGTCAAGGACACGACCGGGCTCTCGCTCTCCGAGCTCGCCGCCCGGACCCACTACAGCCGGGCCTCCTGGGAGCGCTGGCTGAACGGCAAGCGGATCGTCACCGAGCAGGCGCTCGACGCGCTGATCGGGACCGTGGAGTGCGACGGCCCGGCGCTGCGGGCGCTGTGGAACCTGACGGCGGCGGAGGCGTCGGCGCCGACGGAGGCGGAGGCGGAGGCGGACCAGGAAGCGGAGCCGGAGACCCTGCCGGACACGGAGCCTGACGCCGCGGCAGGTGCGGAGGGCGCGGCGGACGCGGAGCCTGCGGAGGGCGTCGGGCCGGCGCCCCGTCCGACGCGCCGCCGCCCTCCGGTGGCCCTGCTCTCGGCCGCGGTGGTGGTGGCGCTGCTGCTGGGCCTCGCCGGCCTGCGGGTGCTCTCCGGCGACGGCGCCGACGACGGCGCCGCGGAGGCCGCCGCCACCGTGTCGGCGTCCGCCCCGGTCTCCTCGCCGCCCCCGGCCTCCTCGCCGGCCGCGGTGCCCGCCAACCCCGCCCCGGACGTCCCGACCTGTCAGGCGCTCGGCTGCGCCCACAAGGACCCCCGGCCGACCGGCTGCGGCGGGGACGCCCGGACCCTGCTGACCACCAACGTCGGCAAGGTCGTCGTCTACCTCCGGTACAGCCAGAAGTGCCAGGCGGCCTGGGCCGGGATCAGCGAGGGCCAGCCCGGCGACCAGGCGACCATCACCACCAGCGCCGGCGAGTCGGAGACCGCGCTGATCCACTGGGGGTACGACAACTACTCGTGGATGGTGAACGCGGCCGATCCGACGGTCACCCTGCAGGTCTGCGGGCAGCGCAAGGACCCGGAGGGCTCCGCCTGTTCGTCCCCGGTCTCCGACCTGGCCCGGGTGGTCGCCTCGACCCCGATCCCGGTCGGCCCGGCCACCCCGCCGGCCACCCAGCCGGCCACCGCGACCGCCACCGACCCGGCCCAGCCCGCGCCGCCGAGCCAGTCCGACCCAGGTCACTAGGGCCCGCCTGCCGGCTCAGTCGAGGTAGCCCCGGAGCTGGGCGGCGAAGGCGTGGTCGCGGAGTTTGACCAGGGTCTTGGACTCGATCTGGCGGATCCGCTCCCGGGTCACCCCGAAGAGCACCCCGATCTCCTCCAGCGTGCGCGTCCGTCCGTCGTCCAGGCCGTAGCGGAGCTGCACCACCTGCCGCTCGCGCTCGCCGAGGGTGGCCAGCACCGCGTCCAGGTGCTGACGCAGCAACAGGAAGGCGGCGGACTCGGCGGGTGAGGCCGCGTCGGCGTCCTCGATGAGGTCGCCGAGCGCGACGTCGTCCTCCTCGCCGACCGGGGTGTGCAGCGAGATCGGCTCCTGGGCGAGCCGGAGCAGCTCGCGCACCCGGACCTCGGTCAGCTCCAGGACGGCCGCGATGTCGGCCGCGCCGGGCTCGGTCCCGCGTTCCTGGAGCAGCGAGCGCTGCACCCGCACCACCCGGTTGATCAGCTCGACCACGTGCACCGGCACCCGGATCGTGCGGGCCTGGTCGGCCAGCGCGCGGCTCATCGCCTGGCGGATCCACCAGGTCGCGTAGGTGGAGAACTTGTAGCCACGGGTGTAGTCGAACTTCTCCACGGCCCGGATCAGGCCGAGGTTGCCCTCCTGGACCAGGTCGAGCAGGGTCAGCCCGCGGCCGACGTAGCGCTTGGCGACGGAGACCACCAGGCGCAGGTTGGCCTCGATCAGCCGGCGTTTGGCGAGCCCGCCGAGCGCCACCAGGGCGGCCAGTTCGCCGGCCAGTGCGACGGCGGGCGCGGGTTCACGGTCCAGCCGTTCCCCGGCGAACAGGCCGGCCTCGATCCGGCGGGCCAGGTCGACCTCCTCGGCCGCGGTGAGCAGCCGGATCCGGCCGATCTCGCGGAGGTACTGGCGGAGCAGGTCGGCCGCCGGGCCGCCGGGCTCGACGCCGGGGCGCTCCGGCACCTCCTCGGCTTCCTCGGCCTCGGCGGCCTCCTCGGCCTCGGCGGCGTCGTCTCCGGGCTCGGGGGGCTCGGCGTCGGGGTGCCCGGCCGGCAGGCCCTGGGCGGGCACCCGGGCGCCGTCCGGCAGCGGCGCCCCCGCCCGGCCGTGGTCCTCGGGCGGGGCGAGCGGGTCGGTGGTGGTGGGCTGGGCGGTCGTGGCGAGGCCTCGGTCCACGGGCATCCCCTCGGGGCTGGCGCGACTCTGGCGGACCCGCGCTGAACGGAGACAGGACGTCCTCCAGTGTGGGGCACGCCACACTCCGTGGCCGAGACTCGTGCGCGGACTTTCTGAACGCGCTCCTACAAGCGCCCGCGAGCCCCTACAACGCGGCGGCGCCACCGCTGCGCAGCGACTGCCCGTACTGCTGGAGCTGCCACAGCTCGGTCTGCACCGCGTGCAGTTCCTCGGGGGCGGCCCGGTTGCCCAGCCGCTGGAGGTGGGCGCGGACCTCGTCGACCCGCCGGTCCACGGCCAGCATCCGCAGCTTGACCAGGAACTCGCCCGCGTAGACGGCGTCCGCCTTGCGGCGCGAGCGCACCGGCTCCACGGTCAGCTCGGTGACCAGCGAGCGCACCCGGTCGTCCGGGCAGGCCTCGCGCACCACGGTGGTGAAGTCGGCCAGCGCGGCCCCGTACGCGGCGCCGCCGGCCTGGCCGATCGCACGGCGCACGGCGGTGTACGGCGGGGTCGGGAACTCGTCCTCGCCGTAGTTGTCGAAGGCCGGCGCGACCAGGTCCGGGTGTTGCAGGGCCAGCTTGAGCAGCTCGCGCTCGACGAACTGCGCCGGGTCGCGCGGGTTGAGCACGAAGGCGGGCCGGGCCGGGCGGGCCTGCTGGGCCGGCTCGGGCCGGCGCTGCTGGCCGTTGGCGCGCGGGTTCTGCCGGCGCTCGCGGTCCCAGCGGGCCAGCTGGGAGACCCGGCGGACCACGAACGGCTCGTCCAGGATGCCGAGCATGCCGGCCAGCCGGACGGCGTACTCGTGCTGGATCGAGCGGTCCTTGATCTTGGCGACGATCGGCGCCGCCTCCTCCAGCGCCGCCGAGCGGCCCTCCGGGGTGTCCACCCGGTGCTTGGCGACGGCCGAGTTCAGCGCGAACTCGAAGAGCGGGACGGGATTGTCGATCAGCTCGCGGACCGCGTCGTCGCCCTTGGCCAGGCGCAGGTCGCACGGGTCCATGCCGCCGGGGCTGACCGCGATGGAGGTCTTGGCGGCGAACTTCTGGTCGTCCTCGAAGGCGCGCAGCGCGGCCTTCTGGCCCGCCGCGTCGCCGTCGAAGGTGAAGACGGTCTCGCCGCGGTACTGGGAGGTGTCCATCAGCAGCCGGCGGATGATCTTGATGTGGTCCTCGGCGAAGGCGGTGCCGCAGGTGGCCACCGCGGTGGTGACCCCGGCCAGGTGGCAGGCCATCACGTCGGTGTAGCCCTCGACCACGACCGCCCGGCCCGACTTGGCGATCTCCTTCTTCGCCAGGTCGATGCCGTAGAGCACGTGCGACTTCTTGTAGATCGGCGTCTCGGGGGTGTTGAGGTACTTCGGCCCGTTGTCGTCCTCGCGCAGCCGCCGGGCGCCGAAGCCGATCACCTCGCCGGCGATGTCCCGGATCGGCCAGACCAGCCGCCCCCGGAACCGGTCGATCAGACCGCCGCGCTGGCCCTGCGAGGCCAGGCCGCCGAGCAGGATCTCCTTGTCGCTGAACCCCTTGCCGCGCAGGTAGCGGACCAGGTGCTCCCAGCCGGCCGGGGCGTAGCCGACGCCGAAGGTCTTCGCGGCCTCCTCGTCGAAGCCCCGCTCGGCCAGGAAGCGGCGGCCGATCTCGGCCTCGGGCGAGGCGAGCTGCTCCTGGTACCAGGCGGCGGCCACCTTGTGCGCCTCGACCAGGCGGGTGCGCTCGCCCTGCTGGTGGCGGGGGCTGTAGCCGCCCTCCTCGTAGCGCAGGGTGATGCCGGCCTGGGCGGCCATCCGCTCGACGGCCTCGGCGAAGGTGAAGTGCTCGATCTTCATCAGGAAGGCGATGGTGTCGCCGTTCTCCTGGCAGCCGAAGCAGTGGAAGACGCCCTTGGACGGGTTGACGTAGAAGGAGGCGGACTTCTCGTCGTGGAAGGGGCAGACGCCCTTGTACTCGCCGCCGCCACCGTTGGTCAGCTGTACGTAGTCGCCGACCACGGCGTCGATCGGCAGTGCGCTCCGCACCGCCTGCACGTCTTCGTCCCTGATCCGCCCGGCCACCCCGGAAGTCTACTGGGGCGACCGGGCCGGACGGCGGGGCGAGCGACCCGGGTCAGGTCCGGGCCGGGCCGACCAGCCGGGAGTGCAGGGCCAGCGCCGAGGCGTCGGTGAGGGTGGCGATCTGGTCGACCACGGTGCGCAGGGCGGCCCCGTCGTCCTCCGCCTCGCGGTACATCGCGGCGAAGACCGGGTCCAGCGCCTCGGGGGCGCGCCGGCCCAGGACCTCGGCCAGCTCGGCGATCACGATCCGCTGCCGGGCCCGCAGCTGGGCCTGCTCGTCGCGCTGCATCACGTACCGGACGGCGACCGCCTTGAGCACCGCGCACTCCAGCCGGACCTCGCGCGGCACCACCAGCTCGGCCGCGTACCGGGTGAGCCGGCCGGGGCCGTAGCGGGCCCGGGTGGCCTGCTCGGCGGCCAGGCAGAACCGGCCGATCAGCTGGCTGGTGAGGTCCTTGAGCCCGGAGCGGGCGCGGGCCGTGCCGTCGTAGGACTCGGGCCACCACTCCTGGGCGAGCAGACGGTCCAGGGCGGCGGCCAGCTCCTCGGGCCCGGCGTCCCGGGCGTAGCGCTCGGCGACCTTGAACAGTTCGGCGCGCTCGCCCGGGGCGCGCAGCGCGGCCGGGTCGATGTGGCCGGCCTGGAGGCCGTCCTCGACGTCGTGGGTCGAGTAGGCGACGTCGTCGGCCCAGTCCATGACGGTGGCCTCGAAGCACTTGCGCCCGGGCGGGGAGCCGGCCCGCATCCAGCGGAAGACCGCCAGGTCATCGGCGTAGACGCCGTACTTGGGCGAGGCCGGGTCGGTGGGGTGGGCGCCGTGCGTCCAGGGGTACTTGGTGGCGGCGTCCAGGGCGGCGCGGGTCAGGTTGAGGCCCACGCTGCGGCCCGGCCAGGGGGCCAGCCGGGCGGGTGCCTCGTCCTGCGGGGCGAAGCGCTTGGGCTCCAGGCGGGTCAGGATGCGCAGCGACTGCGCGTTGCCCTCGAAGCCGCCGCAGGCCTCGGCGGCCTGGTCGAGCGCTTCCTCGCCGGTGTGGCCGAACGGCGGGTGGCCGATGTCGTGGGCCAGGCAGGCGGTCTCGACGAGGTCCGGGTCGCAGCCGAGCGCGGCGCCCAGCTCGCGGCCGACCTGGGCGCACTCCAGCGAGTGGGTCAGCCGGGTGCGCGGGAAGTCGCTGCGCATCGGGGCGACCACCTGGGTGGTGCCGGCGAGCCGGCGCAGGGCGGCGGAGTGGAGCACGCGGGCGCGGTCGCGCTGGAACGCCGTACGGCCGGGGCGCTTGTCCGGTTCGGGTACCCAGCGGGCCTCGGCGGCGTGATCGTACGGGGTCGGGGCCGGGGCTGCGGTGAGGCGGTGCGCGGTGTCGTCCATATGACCCTCACGGTACGCCGCGGCGGTGACAGCGGAAGTGTGCCGCGCGCTACGGCGCGCGGGCCGGGGCGTGAACCCTTGGCCGCGCGCCGTAGGCCCCCACCGTCGGCCTGGCGGGGCTGTCTCCGGCTCCGATCGGGGCTCAGCCCCGGACCGCCTTGAGGACGGCCTCGGCGGCGCCCTCCTGGCCCTTGGCGTTCGGATGGATGGCCGCCAGGCCGTGCGCCGGGAACGGCGGCTCCACCCAGCGGGCGCTCTCCCCGGCGCACATGTCGTGGCCGGCCGAGGGGGCCGCGAGGTCCACGAAGACCGCCCCGGCCGCCTCCGCCCGCCGTTTGAGCATGGTGTTGAGCTGCTGCTCCTTCTCCACCAGGAAGCCCAGGTCCCCGCCGGCCACGGTGGAGCCCAGCACCGGGACGCAGCTCGCCGGGTCGGCGGGCAGCAGCGCCGGGTAGCCGACCACGTAGACCCGGGCCTGTGGGGCGCGGCGCTTGATCTCCTTCAGCTGCTGGCCGAGCCGCTCGCCCGCCGCGTCGACCTTGCGCTGGACCTGGTCGCCGCCGCCGTCCGCGGCGGCGTAGGAGTCGCGGCACGGCGCGGCGGCGCGGTCCGAGCCGACCAGGCCCCTGAGCGCGTCCACCAGATTCTCCTTGGCGCACTGGCCGACGACGTCCATGAAGCCGGCGTCGTTGCCGCCGATCCCGATGGTCACCAGGCGGGTGGCCGGGGTGAGCGCATCCAGCTGCGGCGGGTTGCTGCCGCCGTCGGTGCTCTGGGCGCCGGTCAGGTCGCCGGTGCGGGCGCCGCTGCAGCTGACGTCGTGGAACCGGTCTCCGGACAGGCCGAGCGCCTTGGCCACCAGGGACGGGTAGTTGACCGCCGACCGGGAGCAGCCCTTCGGCTCCGCCTCCTGCTGCGGGCTGATCTTCAGACCGGAGGTGTAGGAGTCGCCGAGCGCCACGTACGGCCCGGTGGGCGTCGGCGTCGGTGTCGGTTTCGGGGTGGTCACGGCGGCGGCCCGCGGCGGCGCGGAGCCGTCCGGGGCGGCCGCGGCGACGGTTTCGGGACCGGCCGCCGGGCCGGTGGAACCGGAGCAGCCGGCCACCAGCACGGCGGCGAGGCCCGCGCTCACCGCGCCGGTGAGCGCGGCGGTCGGGCGTACGGACAGTGGCACGGGATCCCCCCGGGTAGGAGCCGGTAGCGCTTCTTCCTACGACGGCCCGTCCCCCGGGCACCGCAGGGCCCAACGGACGGGCGCGCGCGATCGATCCCGCCCGGAGGCGCGAATTTCCGCTCCGCCCGCCGCCCCGGACTCCACTCCGGCCTCCGCCGCTCCCCGCGCCGGCCGCTACTCCGGCCCGCGCTCGTGCTCGGCCAGGAACTGCTCGAAGCGCCGGCCCAGCTCGTCCGCCGACGGCAGGTCCACCGGCTCGGCCAGCAGGCTCTCCCGGTCCTCGGCGCCGGCCACCGCGTCGTACTGGCCCTCCATGCCGCGGATCGCCGAGCGCAGCTCGCCGTCCCCCTGCGCCAGCTGCTCCTCGATGTCGGCGTACACCACGTCGACCCGCTCGCGCAGCGGGGTGCCGGGCAGCACCAGCCCGGTCGCGGACTGCACCGCCTCCAGGATCATCACCGCGGCCGCCGGGTACGCCGAGCGCGCCACGTAGTGCGGCACGTGCACGGCGAAGCCCAGCACGTCGTGCCCGGCCTCGGCGAGGCGGTACTCCAGCAGTGCCTGGGCGCTGCCCGGCACCTGGGCCTGCTCGAACCACTGCGGGTAGCCGGCCGCGAGGTCCAGCCGGTTGCCGTGCGGCGTCAGGCCGACCGGGCGGGTGTGCGGCACGCCCATCGGGATGCCGTGGAAGTCGAGGCTCAGCCGCACGTCGAAGCGCTCGACCAGCTCGCGGACCGCGGTCGCGAAGCGCTCCCACTCGACGTCCGGCTCCGGCCCGCTGAGCAGCAGGAACGGCGAGCCGGCCGTGTCGTGGACCAGCTGGAGCAGGATCTCCGGCGGCTCGTACGACGCCCAGTGCTCGCGGTCGAAGACCATCGCGGGGCGGCGGGCGCGGTAGTCCACCAGACGGTCGTGGTCGAAGCGGGCCACCACCTGCGGGACCCCCGTCTCCAGCAGGTGGTCGACCACCTGGCCGCCCGCCTCGCCGGCGTCCATGAAGCCCTCGAAGTGGTGGAGCAGCACCAGGCCGGCGCCGGTGTCCGCCAGCGCGGCCCTCGCCGCGGCCACCGCGGCCACGCCCTGCTGGTCCAGCTCGTACAGCGCCTGGGGATCACGCACCGCTCACCCACACCCCGTTTCTCTCCTCGTCGCGGTTCGCCGCGTCCGCTCCCCCGTGCGTCGGCGCGCGCGGGGGCTCGTGCCCGGCTCTCCTCGTCCAGCGTGCGGGGCGCCGCCGGAATTCCCGGCGGGGCGGGCCCGTTTGCGCGGACCGCCCGCGGCGGGCCGCTCGGCGGGCTGCTCGCGGGCCGTGCGGCGGGCTGCTCGGCGAGGCGGCCGGACCATGATCGCACCCACCGGAAAAGCCCCTGGTCAGGGGGGTGCGAACGGTCCCGGCGGCCCGTCCGGGCGCTGCCCCGGGGGCCATTCGTGTGCCGCGAAGTGACGCACCGACTTCTTACGGGTATCGTCCTCTCGCTGCCTCGCATCGTCGCGTCGTCGTCACGTCGTCCGTAACGCCGTCGACCACGTCCCGGACCGGTGTTCGGCCAGCCACCCACGACGCATCTTGCCTTCACCTGGCCGCCTGCTTCCCTTCGCGCTCTCGTTTCCTCCTCGGCCATCTCGCGGACGCACACTGTCCCCTCGCTCATCCCGCCGGACCGGTCCGTGGACCCGTGTCCGTTCCGGCACCGCGCTGCCCGTCTCCGGGCCGTCGCTCCCCGCTCCGCTCGACCGGCCTCCGGCGTGCGCGGGCACCGGTGGGCGCACTCGGGGCGGGGCGAACCAGTCATCGCTCGCCCGCGCCGCACCCCGGCACGGGCCTGCACCCTCCGACCGATGAAGGACCGAAGGTTCCGTGCCCGTACCTGTCATCCTCACCGGCCGCACCGTGCGGCTGGAGCCCCTCGCCGCGCACCACGCCGAGGCCATCGCCAAGGCCGGCGCCGAGGACCGTACGACTTACGCCTTCACCCCCGTCCCGCACGGCCTGGAAGCGGCCCGGGAGTACATCGCGCGCGCGCTGGCCGACCAGGCCGCCGGCCGGTCGCTGCCGTTCGCCACGGTGAACCAGGCCGACGGCCGGGTGGTGGGCTCCACCCGGTTCCTGGAACTCGACTACTGGCAGGGACCACTGGTCTGGCCGCCGGTGCCGGGTGTGCCGTTCGGCGACCCGGACACCGCCGTCCCGGACGCCGCCGAGATCGGCAACACCTGGCTGTCCCCGCGGGCCCAGGGCACCGGCATCAACACCGAGGCCAAGCTGCTGATGCTCCGGCACGCCTTCGAAGCGTGGGGCGTGCAGCGGATCTCGCTGCGCGCCGACGCCCGCAACCTGCGCTCGCGCACCGCCATCGAGCGGCTCGGGGCGACCTCCGAGGGCGTCCGCCGGGCGCACTCGCGCGGGCTGGACGGGGTGGTCCGGTCGACCGCGTTCTACTCGATCCTGGACAGCGAGTGGCCGGCCGTCCGGGACATCATCGAGCTGCGGATCGCCGCCGCCACCTCGCCGAGCGCCCCGGATCCGGCGATCAACCAGGAGTGCCTTAGACACGGCGGCGGTGCCGGGCACCTGATCACGGCCTGAGGCCCGCCACCGCCGTCCGCCACCGCCACCGCCGTCCACCGCGGGCGCCGGACACGGCGGACGGCGGTCAGCAGGCGTAGCCCATGGCCGCCAGGCCGAGGAGGTCCCGGAGGCGGTCCGGTCCGAGCGGGGCCTTGACGTACCCGGGGTGCGTCTCCGCCACGGCCGACACCGGGCGCCGGCCGCCTCCCGGCACGGGTGCCACCCGGACCGCCCACCACAGCGCGTACGGGACGGTGTCGGCGGCACCGGTCCGGCTGCCGTTGCGGGCGGCGAGGTGGGTGCGGGCGGTGGCGGGAACGAAGAACCGGGCGCCGAGAGCGTCGCCCACGGAAAGGCCGTCGAGCGCGTCGAACGCCGGGCCGGCGTGAGGAGTCGTCATCGGGGGCAAGCCCACCGCGCCCGCCGTCCTGCGTCAACCTGGTTTGACCGGGCAGCCCCCCGCGGGCGATGTTCCGCATACCCCCGATCCGGGCGGGAACCACCCCGGCATGACCAGCGCCGGATCCCTCGTCGACCCGCTGCTGCTGCTCGGCGCCGACCAGCAGCACATCGTCACCCGCGCCCAGCTGCGCGGGCTCGGCGTGCCGTCCGGAACCATCGCGCACCGGCTGCGGGCCGGCGGGCCGTGGCAACGGGTGCTGCCCCGGGTGATCTGCCTGCAGACCGGGCGGCTGACGGCCCACCAGCGGCTGCGGGCCGCCCTCGCCTACGCGGGGCCCAAGGGGCCGGCCGTGCCGTCCGGCGGGCAGGTGCTGCTCACCGGGGCGGCCGTGCTCGCCGACGCCGGGCTGCCCTCGGCCGGGCACCCGGCCGACCTCGCCGAGGTGGACGTGCTGATCCCCGCTCGGCGCCGGGTCGCCGACCGGGGGTTCGTGCGCATCCACCGGGCCGCCGGGGCGATGCCCGGCGGCTTCGAGCGCGACGACGGACTCTGGAGCGCCTCGGTCGCCCGGGCGCTGGCCGACCTCGCGCCCAGGGAGAGCGGACGGCACCGGTTCCGCGCCCTGTGCGCCGAGGCCGTCCAGCGCCGGCACTGCGAACTCGGCGAACTGCTCGACCAGTTGCTCGCCCGGCCGGACGCGCGCGAGCTGCCCCGGCTGGCCTCGGTGGTGGAGGAGCTGACGGCCGGCGTGCGCTCGGTGGTCGAGGGCGAGGCACGGGACGCGGTGCGCGGCGCCGGACTGCCCGAGCCGCTCTGGAACCCGCCGCTCTACCTGGACGGACGGTTCCTGGCCGTCCCGGACGCCTACTGGCCGCAGGCCTGTGTCGCACTGGAGATCGACTCCCGGGCCTGGCACCTGCGCCCGGCCGACCACGAGCGGAGCCTGACCCGCGCCAACCGGCTGACCGCCGCCGGCCTGCCGGTCGTCCGCACCACACCCGTCCAGCTGCGCCGCGACCCGGGCCCGGTGCTGCACGAGCTGGCCGTGCTCCTCGCGGGCGGCCCGCACGGACCGCACGCCCGGATCACCTGGCGCCGGGCCCGCTGACCGACGCGGTCCTCCCTCACCCCTGGCCGAGCAGCTTCCGGGCCGCCGCGACGCGCTGCGCCGACCTCTCCTTGACCGCCTGCAGGGCGGCCTCGTTCTGACCGATGAACTGCTCCTGGTAGGCCGTCTGGACGGTGTACCAGGTGCCGAGCAGCCCCACCTGCGTCTTGCAGTTCATGTCGGCCACCGCTGTGGCCTTCTCCCGCTCCGAGACCGGGTCCGGCCAGCCCGCCGCACTCGCCCGCGCCGGGTCGTCGTAGTGGTGGCCGAGCCCCGCCATGCAGGACTGCCAGGCGGAGATCGCGGCCTTCACCCGGCTGTCGGCGGCGGTCCGGTCGTAGGCCTTCGCGCGGAGGCTGCCGACCAGGTCGCCGGTGCCGCTCCCGACCCCCGCGGCCCGGAACTGCAGCTCGATCTCGCCCATGCACCCGCGGTCGATCCCGGCGTCCACGACGCCGGCCGTGCCGGTCAGCGCCTGCCGGTAGGCCTCGCTCTGCTCGACCGCCCCGGCCGCGGTGGAACCGGTGGTGCCGTTCGCGGAACCGGCCGGCCCGGGCGGCTTGTGGTAGCCGGTCTGCCGGGCGGCGGCGGCCGAGAGCAGCCCGAGGCTGCCCGGATCGAAGGGGCTCGACGGCGGGGCCACCGGGACCTCGCCCGGGTCGTAGTCGAACCCCTTGGCCCTCATGCACGTTTGGGTGGCCCGGCCCATCGCCCGGAAGATGACGGCGGATTCCTCGGCACTGACCGAGTAGCCGTCCAGCGGCAGCGCGACCCGGGCGCCGTCGAGCGGCTCCGCCATGATCTGCCCGATCTCCGGTTCGGGCCCGGCGTCCTCGGCCCGACCGTCCCCGGTACCGAAGGCGCACCCCGTCAGCAAGCCCGTGAGGACGACCGCCGCGGCCACCCCGTGCACTCTGCGTAACCTCATACCCCACCGCTTCCCGGAAAGCCCGCGCCCCCGCGCGGCGCCTCACGGTAACCCCGCCCGAGGGGACGGCTGTGCGCACCCCCCGGGGGTTCAGCAGCGGGCGTCGATCTCCTGGAAGGTGCCGTAGTGGTCGGCGGTCCAGTACTGCTCGCCGGAGTCGCCGGTGACCACGCGGCGTGCGCCGCGGTCCCCGGAGCCGGGGGTGACGACGGTGAACTCGTGGTAGTAGCCGGAGGCCTTGCGCGGGAGGCGGTTCTCGCGGTTCTCGAAGACGATGCCGTCCGAGCGGTAGGGGTACGGGCCGCCCTTGGCGATCAGGCCCAGGGTGTCGAGGGCCTGGCCGGGCAGCGTGGTGCGGCAGACGTCGGCCATCGCCGGGTCGGTCGGCACCCAGCCGGTGGCGGCGGCGCTCGGGGGCGGGGTGGCCGGGGCGGAGGGCTTGGGCGCGCCGGGCTTGGACGCGGTCGGCTTGGGGGCCGACGGGCCGCTCGACGCCTCGGCCGGGCCGGTGGAGGTCGCGGCGGCCTTGGACGTGCCGTCGCCGGTGCCGTCGGACACCACGTAGCCGACTGCGGCGGCGATCGCGCAGAGCAGGACGGCGAGGACGGTCCACAGGCGGTTCTTGCTGGTCATGCGCTCCAGCTTGGCAGTCGGCGGCCCCGCCCGCGGCCAGCCACACATGTGGCCGCCGCCACATCCGGGCGCCGGGCGGGCCCGGCGGCAACCCGCCGCGCCCCGTCCGGGCGGGGGAACACGCACGGCCGGGGCGGGTACGGACGCCGTTGTCCGTTCCCGCCCCGGCCGCTTCACGTACGCCGGTTCTCCTGCGCCGAGCTCCGGTGTACGCCCCTCCCCGATGGAGGGGACGCGGTCAGCGATCCGGCCGCGCCGGGGGGCTCGGAGCCCCCCGGCGTCAGCGCGAGTCGCTGCCCGCAGACTCGATGGCGGCGCGGCCGGCCTCAAGGCGCGCCACCGGGATCCGGAAGGGGGAGCAGGAGACGTAGTCCAGCCCCACCTGGTGGAAGAAGTGGACCGAGTCCGGATCGCCGCCGTGCTCGCCGCAGACGCCGAGCTTGAGGTCGGGGCGGGTGGCCCGGCCGGCCTCGACGGCGTGCTTGACGAGCGAGCCGACGCCGTCGCGGTCGATGGTCTCGAAGGGCGAGACCCCGAAGATGCCCTTCTCCAGGTAGGCGGTGAAGAAGGAGGCCTCGACGTCGTCGCGGGAGAAGCCCCAGACCGTCTGGGTGAGGTCGTTGGTGCCGAAGGAGAAGAACTCGGCGGCCTCGGCGATCTGGCCGGCCGTGACGGCGGCACGCGGCAGCTCGATCATGGTGCCCAGCTTGATGTCCAGCTGGACACCGGTGGACTGGGCGACCTCGGCGAGCACGCGCTCGCACTCGTCGCGGACCAGCTCCAGCTCCTGGACGGTGCCGACCAGCGGGATCATGACCTCGGGGCGCGGGTCCCCGCCGGCCAGCCTGCGCTCGGCGGCGGCCTCGGCGATGGCGCGCACCTGCATGCCGAACAGGCCGGGGATGACCAGGCCCAGACGCACGCCGCGCAGGCCGAGCATCGGGTTCTGCTCGTGCAGCTTGTGCACCGCCTGGAGCAGCCGCAGGTCGTTCTCGTTGGGGTCCTTGCGGGCCTCGGCGAGGGCGACGCGCACCGACAGCTCGGTGATGTCCGGAAGGAACTCGTGCAGCGGCGGGTCGAGCAGGCGGACGGTGACGGGCAGGCCGTCCAGCGCCTGGAAGAGCTCGACGAAGTCGCCCTTCTGCATCGGCAGCAGGGTGGAGAGCGCCTGCTCGCGGTCCTTGTCGTTGTCCGCGAGGATCAGGTGCTCGACCTCCTTGCGGCGCTCCTCGCCGAGGAACATGTGCTCGGTGCGGCACAGGCCGATGCCCTGGGCGCCGTAGCGGCGGGCGCGCGAGCCGTCCTCGGCGTTGTCGGCGTTGGCGCGCACGGCGAGCCGGCGGCGGACGTCGGCGTGCGACATCAGCCGGTGCACGGCCTGGACCAGGCCGCCCTGGACGTCGGCGCCGGCGTGCAGGGTGCCCTCGAAGTACTCGACCACCGGGGAGGGCAGCACGGGGACCTCGCCGAGGTAGACCTTGCCGGTCGCACCGTCGATGGAGACGACGTCGCCCTCCTCCAGCACCAGGCCGTCGGCGGTGGTCATCCGGCGGCGCTTGGTGTCGACCTCCAGCTCCTCGGCGCCGCAGACACAGGTCTTGCCCATGCCGCGGGCGACGACGGCGGCGTGCGAGGTCTTGCCGCCGCGCGAGGTGAGGATGCCCTCGGCGGCGATCATGCCGTCCAGGTCGTCCGGGTTGGTCTCCCGGCGGACCAGGATGACCTTCTCGCCGGAGCGCGACCACTTCACGGCGGTGTAGGAGTCGAAGACGATCTTGCCGATCGCGGCGCCGGGCGAGGCGGCGAGGCCCCAGGCGATCTGCTTGGACTCGGTGTTCGGGGCGAAGCGCGGGAACATCAGCTGGGAGAGCTGACCGCCGGTGACCCGCATCAGGGCCTCGTCCAGGTCGATCAGGCCCTGGTCGACCAGTTGGACGGCGATCCGGAAGGCGGCCGCGGCGGTGCGCTTGCCGACCCGGGTCTGGAGCATCCAGAGCTTGCCGCGCTCGATGGTGAACTCGATGTCGCAGAGGTCGCGGTAGTGGTTCTCGAGCGTCTGCATGATCGTCATCAGCTCGTCGTACGACTTCTTGTCGAGCTTCTCCAGCTCGGCCAGCGGCAGGGTGTTGCGGATGCCGGCGACGACGTCCTCGCCCTGGGCGTTGGACAGGTAGTCGCCGTAGACGCCCTGGGTGCCGGTGGAGGGGTCGCGGGTGAAGGCGACACCGGTGCCGGAGTCCTCGCCGAGGTTGCCGAAGACCATGGTGCAGATGTTGACCGCGGTGCCCAGGTCGTTCGGGATGCGCTCCTGGCGGCGGTAGAGCCGGGCCCGGTCGCCGTTCCAGGAGTGGAAGACGGCGTGGACGGCGAGGTCCATCTGCTCGCGCGGCTCCTGCGGGAAGGCCCGGCCGGTCTCGCGCTCGACGATGCCCTTGAACACCTCGACCAGCCGCTTCAGGTCGCCGGCGTCCAGGTCCAGGTCGTTGACGGTGCCCTTGGCGTGCTTGGCCTCGTCCAGGGCCTCCTCGAACAGCTCGCCGTCGACGCCCAGCACGGTCTTGCCGAACATCTGGACCAGGCGGCGGTAGGAGTCCCAGGCGAAGCGCTCGTTGCCGGACTGCGCGGCCAGACCGGCCACCGAGGCGTCGGAGAGGCCGATGTTCAGGACCGTGTCCATCATGCCGGGCATGGAGAACTTGGCACCCGAACGCACCGAGACGAGCAGCGGGTCGTCGGCCTGGCCGAGCTTCTTGCCCATCTCCTGCTCGAGGGCGTCCAGGTGGGCGCTGATCTCCTCGTGCAGGGAGGTGGGCTCGCTGCCGGTCTCCAGGAAGACCTTGCAGGCCTCGGTGGTGATGGTGAACCCCGGAGGGACCGGAAGGCCCAGGTTGGTCATCTCGGCCAGGTTCGCGCCCTTACCGCCAAGAAGATCCTTGAGGTCCTTGTTTCCTTCAGTGAAGGAGTAAACAAACTTCTGCTGGGACGCCACGGGACGGTCTCCTCGCACACGGTTGCCCTGACGCCGGAGAACATACCCATTTCGAAGGCGCCTCCGCGCCGCCAATAGGGCGTACGTCGCCAGGATCGGCAAGTAACCCGCTAGATCGAATGCACTGAATGGCGTTCACCTCTGGTGGTGAAATCGTCCGGCTGACGCTAGCGAGCGTTCAAGTCTTGAAGGCGGCGAAACCGGAAGATCACATAACGGGGACGCACCGTAGCGACGGACGCTCCGGCCTGACGGACCGGCTTGATTTCCTGCACCCTCAGTGCCCGATCCGCCGCCACTCCCCTTCGGGAAGCGATCCGCCCCCGACTTGTTCATTTCGTCCTGTCGGCCACCTCCGACCGCCAGGGTATGTGGCCAGCGTCACGGGCGCATCTCAGCGTTCGAACGTAGAGCCGCTCCGCCTGTCGTCGCACTGCGTCCAGAAATGAGTCCGCTCCGTGATGTTCGACTGCCAAAAAGGAGCCCTCTTGGCCATATTGGCCAAGAGGGCTGGGCCGCAGTGGCCATCGACCCCAAGGGGGTATTTTTGCCGGAGCGTATAGATCAACCGCCAGAGGTGTCCGATTCGGCATCTTCGCCCGGCCGGGCGCAGTCGTACGGATCGTCCAACCAGCCTTCCGGCAGGACGACCCGGTTGTTGCCGCTGGTCCGCCCGCGCGGACCGTCCGCACCGGCAGGCCAGGACTGCGACTGCTCCACCAGGGCGAGGGTTTCGGCCAGTTCGGCGAGCGAGGAGGAGTTGGCCAGCTTCACCCGCAGCTCCGAGCCCACCGAGAAGCCCTTGGTGTACCAGGCGACGTGCTTGCGGAAGTCGATCACGCCGCGGGCCTCGTCGCCCAGCCACTCGCCGAGCAGCTGCGCGTGCCGGACCATCGCCCGCGCCACGTCGGCGAAGGTCGGGCGGGCGTAGTCCACCTCGCCCTCGAAGATCGCCACCAGGTCCTTGAACAGCCACGGCCGGCCCAGGCAGCCGCGGCCGACCACCACGCCGTCGCAGCCGGTCTCGCGCATCATCCGCAGCGCGTCGTCCGCCGACCAGATGTCCCCGTTGCCGAGCACCGGGATCCCGGCCGGGACGGCCTCGCGCAGCCGGGCGATCGCCGACCAGTCGGCGGTGCCGCCGTAGTGCTGGGCGGCGGTGCGGCCGTGCAGGGCGATCGCCGAGACGCCCTCCTCGGCGCCGATCCGGCCGGCGTCCAGGTAGGTGAGGTGGTCGTCGTCGATGCCCTTGCGCATCTTCATGGTGACCGGCAGGTCACCGGCGTTGGCCACCGCCTCCCGCAGGATCTCGCGCAGCAGGTTGCGCTTGTACGGCAGCGCGGAGCCGCCGCCCTTGCGGGTCACCTTGGGGACCGGGCAGCCGAAGTTGAGGTCGATGTGGTCGGCCAGGCCCTCGTCGGCGATCATCCGGGCCGCCTTGCCGACGGTCACCGGGTCCACCCCGTACAGCTGGATCGAGCGCGGCTTCTCGCTCGGGTCGAACTTGATCAGCTGCATCGTCTTGGCGTTGCGCTCGACCAGGGCCCTGGTGGTGATCATCTCGGAGACGTAGAGGCCCTTGCCGCCGCTCTGCTCACGGCACAGGGTGCGGAACGGCGCGTTGGTGATGCCGGCCATCGGGGCCAGTACGACGGGCGGCCAGACCTCCAGCGGGCCGATGGACAGCGGCGCGAACTCGGCGGCGGTGGCGGCGGCCACGGGGGCGCCGGCCGCCGCAGTGGTGTCGCCGTCGGCGGGGCCGGTCGCGGTGACCGTCGCGGTGCTCGGCTCGATGGGTGCGGGCGGGACTGTCATGCGCGGCTGACCTCGGGGACGGCGGGTGGGGGACTCTTCATTGTCCCCCACCCGGCCGAGCCGCCCGGGGCCCTCGTTCCCGGGCCTCGCGGCGGCGGACCGGTCCCCGCGGGGTCCCCCCCCCCGGGGTCACCCCGCAGGGGCGCTCATCGGGGGGTCCATCGGGGCCACCCGTCGTCGTCGACGTCCTTCGCGAAGACCGACACCGAGCCGGAGCTGACCGAGACCCTGATCTTGTTCGGGCTGGAGCGGTCGGCCAGCGCCGGGTCGATTTCGCCGAGCGCCAGCGGGGACGCCCCGCCGTCGAAGTCGTAGCGGGATCCCCGGGGCAGGCCCAGGACCACCGTCCCGGAGGTCACCCCGATGTCCACGATCCTCGGGACGGCGGCGAAGCCCAGTTCCATCGAACCCGAGGTCGCGGCGACGTTGACGTCCGGGGAGGTGAGGTGGCTGCCGCGCACCGAGCCGGAGGTGGTGCGGACGGTCACCGGGCCGGACACGTCGGTCAGCAGGACCTCGCCCGAGGTGGAGAGCAGACTGACCTCACCCGCCACCCCCGCGACGTGGACGCTTCCACTGGACAGCTTGCCGGTCACCGCGACTCCGGGCGGCACGTCCAGCTCGATCACCGCGCCGCAGCCGAAGTCCCCGACCGCCGACAGCACCCGGTCGCAGCGCATCCGGACGTCGAGCAGGCCCTGGTCGAACTGCGTCGTGACCACCGGCGTCCGGATCTTCCAGTTCAGGTACTCGCGCACCACCACCCGGCCCTCCTGCCCGGGGCGGATCCGGACCGTGGCGTTGCCCGTGTCCAGCCGCACCTTGGTCACCGCGACCGGGTAGGACCGCTCCGAGCGGGTGCGCTGCTGCACGGCCATCGCCCAGGTCTGCACGAAGCCGACGACCAGCACCATGAGGAGCGCGAGCGTGCCGAGCAGCCGCCAGGTCCGGCGGCCGCGGGTGCGGCGGGCGGGCTCCGGCGCCCGCTCCCGCGCGTCGGCCGGCGTCCCGCCGGACGCCGCCCCCGCCGGCCCGGTGGCCGTCGTCCCCGCCGTCGTCATCGTCATCCCACTTCCAGGAAGCGCAGAACCGCCAGCACCCGCCGGTGGCTCTCGTCGGCGGGCGGCAGGTCGAGCTTGGCGAAGATCGAGTTGATGTGCTTGGCCACCGCGCTGTCGCTGACCACCAGGGCGGCGGCGATGGCGGCGTTCGAGCGGCCCTCCGCCATCAGCGCGAGCACGTCCCGCTCGCGCGGGGTCAGCCGCTCCATCGGATCGCGGTGGCGGCGCACCAGCAGCTGGGCGACCACCTCCGGGTCCAGCGCGGTACCGCCCTCGGCGACCCGCTGCAGCGCGTCCACGAAGTCGTCGACGTTGGCCACCCGCTGCTTGAGCAGGTAGCCGACGCCACTGGTATTGCTGGTCAGCAGGTCCGCGGCATACCGCTCCTCCACGAACTGGGAGAGCAGCAGCACCGCCACCTCCGGCCACTGCCGGCGGATCAGCAGCGCGGCCCGCACCCCCTCGTCCGTGTAGCCGGGCGGCATCCGGACGTCGGCCACCACCACCTGCGGGCGGTGCTCCTGCACCGCGGCGAGCAGCTCCTCGGCGTCCCCGACCGCGGCGGCCACCTCGTAGCCCACCGCCTCCAGGACCTTGACCAGGCCGACCCTGAGCAGGACGGAATCCTCGGCGATCACAGCACGCACGGCAACTCCACGGTGATGGTGGTCGGGCCCCCGACGGGGCTGAGCACGGACAGGGACCCGTCGACCGAGGCGGTGCGCTGGCGCAGACCGGTCAGGCCGGTGCCGCGCGCGGCGTCCGCCCCGCCCACGCCGTCGTCGCTGACGACCAGGCGCAGCCGGCCGCCGGCCGTCCGCACCGAGACGTCCGCCCGGGTGGCCCGGGCGTGCTTGGCCACGTTGGTCAGTGCCTCGGAGACGGTGAAGTAGGCGACCGCCTCGACGGTCGGGGCTATCCGCTCGGCCACCTCGACGTCCAGCCGGACCGGCAGCGGGGCGCGGGCGGCGATCCCGGAGAGCGCCGCGTCCAGCCCGCGGTCCTCCAGGACGGCCGGGTGCAGGCCGCGGACCAGGTCGCGCAGCTCGTCGATGGCCGCCTGGGCCTCCTGGTGCGCCTCGACGATCACCTGCATCGCCTCGGGCGGGACGTCCTTGAGGGTGCGGCGGGCCAGGCCGAGGTTCATGGCGAGCGAGGTGAGCCGCTGCTGGGTGCCGTCGTGCAGGTCGCGCTCGATCCGGCGGCGCTCGGCGTCGACCGCGTCGACCAGTCCGGCCCGGCTCTCGACCACCTCCTCGATCCGGTGCTCCAGCTCGGCGGTGCGGCCCGGGCCGAGCATCCGCACCGCGATCGCCTCGTCCAGCCAGGCCAGCAGGCCGGCCGCTGCGGGCAGCACCACGAGCAGCAGCAGGCCGCCGACGGTGAGCGCGACGTCCAGATCGGCCCAGTGCTCGTGGACCGGTGAGCCGGCCGGCATCAGCCAGGCCCAGCCGAAGACCGTCGAGGCCGCCAGGGCCGCGCCCCAGCCGTACATGACGGTGGTCCCGGCGAGCGCGACCAGCGGGCCGACCACCAGGTGGTAGCCGACCTGCCGCCAGCTGACGGCGGTGCGCAGCCTGACGAGCAGGCCGGCCGGCATTCCGGCGGGCCGCAGCAGCGGCGGGATCTCCACCCCGCGCAGCGCGCGCAGCCGGCCGCGCTGCGCGGTGGTGAGCGGGCGGACGGAGAGCAGGATCACGCCCAGGACGATCAGCTGCACCTTCGGGGTGATGGCCAGCATCCAGGCGGGCAGGGCGAGCGGGATCCCGGCGGCGAGGAACCGGGTGTCCCGCCAGGCCGCCGCCGACCACGGGGGCCTGACGGCGCTCCTGGCGAACACGCGGCGGGGCTTCGTGGAGAGCACGGCGGACAGCCTAGAGCCAGGTGATCAAGCGTCACCATGAAGGGGGCTGCCGAGAAATGGTGAAGCTAGGTACACCCTCGATTCGGATCGGCGCACTACCGACAACAAGGCGGCCGAGGACGAGTCTTGACGGCATGACGAGCAGCGCATCGAACTCCGCCACCCCGCCGCACGGGCGGCGCCCGGCCCACGGCACCGCCTCGGCCGCCGCCGTCGCCACCGACACCGTCCAGGCCGAGGGCCGGCTGCCGGTCGGGCCTGGCGGCTTCTTCGACGGGTTCGAGCTGCCGGACGGCCCGGTCGCGCCGGTCGGGCCGTGGTCGGTGCGCAGCGTTCCGGCCGGGCGCGGACGGGCGGCGCTGGAGGTGTACGAGCACGGCGAGCTGGTGGACGTGCTGGTCGCCGCCCGGCTCGGCCGCGGTCTGCTGCGCGGCGCCCGCGCCTGGACCGGTGCTGGTACCGGTGCCGGTGCCGGTGCGTGGACGGGCGGGCGGCGGCGCATCCGGCACGGGCTCGCCTGGGGGCGGCTGCCGCGGGGCGGCGCCGCCCCGGCCGTCGGGTTCACCGGCGGGCGGCTGCTCCGGCTCCCGGGGCGGCCCGCGCCGGTGGTCGCGGCGGGCGAGGTGGTCACCGTCGCCGGGGAGTTCTGGCTCGCCTGGGCCGAGGGCGTCTTCGCCGGCGTGCTCGTCGAGCCGGCCGGCGGGGCCGGGTCCGAGCGCTCCCCGCTGACCCGGGTGCGCGCCGCCCGCGGCGCCCGCGCCCTCGTGACGGGGTCGGAGGACGTCCGATGAGCACCGCTGTCCTGTCCGCCCGCCCCGCTCTCCCGTCGTTCGCCCCGGTCGCCGCGCGGGTGCCCGTCCTCGCCGCCTTCGCGCTGCTGCCCTGGGTGGCGGTGCTCGCGGCCGCCGGCGAGACGGCGTGGGTCGTCCTCGACCTGTGCCAGTTCGCCGCCCTGCTCCGGCTGGACGCCGTCCTGCGCCACCGCCGGCCGGGCGCCGTCGTGCCCGCCGCCGTGGTCGCCCTGCTGCTCGCGGGCGACGCCCTGGTCGACATCGCCACGGCCGCCCCGGGCGCCGAGGCGCTCGCCGCGCTGATGATGGCGAGCTGCGTCGAACTCCCGCTCGCCGCACTCTGCCTGGCGCTCGGGCTGGCCCGCGCGCGGCGGCCGTCAGCGGGCCGGCACCGCCGGGGCCGGCGTCACGGCGACGGCCGACGGCAGACCGGTGGGCAGCCGGGTCACCAGCGCGGTGGTCTCCTCGTCCTTCGGGGTGTAGACGACCATCCGCGGGCCCTGGGACGGGCCCAGCCAGAAGCTCGTGTAGTCGAAGCGCAGCAGGCCCACCTCCGGCAGCAGGAAGCGCTTCAGGCCGTTCCCCGGCCGCAGCACGTCGTGCCGCTGCCAGGCCTCGTCGAACACCGGGGAGGCCTGGCGCAACCGGCCGAGCAGCGTCCGCCAGGCGGGCTCGCCCCCGTGGTCGCCCATCCCGGAGCGGAACCGGGCCACCATGACCTCGCGCTCGTCCTCGTGGTCCACCAGCACGTCACGGAAGCGCGAGGGGGTGAACGCCAGCCACATCAGGTTGCGGTCCTCCGGGGGCAGCGCCTCCAGGTCGCCGACGATCCCGGTGTACTGGGCGTTGCAGGCCAGCACGTCGTAGCGGGAGTTGATCACCGCGGCCGGGTAGGGCGCCATCCGGTCCAGGGTCAGCCGGATGCTCGGGGTCACGGTCAGACACTCCCGCACCGGCGCCGGGTCCTCCGCTCCGGCCAGCGTGAACAGATGGGCCCGCTCGCTCGGGTCGAGCAGCAGGGCGCGCGCCACCGCGTCCAGCACCTGGACGGACACCTGGATCTCGCGTCCCTGCTCCAGCCACGTGTACCAGGTGACGCCGACGGCGGCGAGCTGCGCCACCTCCTCACGGCGCAGCCCCGGCGTGCGCCGCCGGCCGGTCAGTGGCAGCCCCACCTGCTCGGGGGTGATCCGCTCCCGGCGGTTGCGGAGGAACGCCGCCAGCTGCTGCCGCCGCGGATCGGCGGGTGCCTTGCCGGTGGTTTCCACGACGGTGGATCCGGCGACGGTGGTGGCCGCGGCCGCGCTTGCCGTGACGGTGGTCAGACTCATTCCACCAGGATGCGCCACTCGTCATCCTGTTTCCAGGTACTTCTTATACCCGGATAAGCACACTCTGGTACCAGGGTGCGACGCGGCGGATCGTAGGACCGTGACCCAGCAACTGACCGCCACCAGGCCCCTCGCCACCGCTTCCCCAGCCACCCCCTCCGCCCGCTCCTCCGCCGGCTCCCCCTCCCTCGGCACCGCCGGACTGGTCACCGTTCTGCTCGGGGCGTTCCTCCCGATGCTGGACTTCTTCATCGTCAACGTCGCGCTGCCGACCATCGACCACGACCTCGCCGCCGGCCCCGCCGTGCTGGAGCTGGTCGCCGCCGGGTACGGCATCGCCTTTGCCGTCCTGCTGGTCCTCGGCGGCCGGCTGGGCGACATCTTCGGCCGCCGCCGCCTCTTCTTCGCCGGGGCCGCCGCCTTCGCCGTGACCTCGCTCGCCTGCGGGCTCGCCCCCGACGCCTGGTCCCTGGTCGCCGCCCGGGCCGCCCAGGGAGCGTCGGCCGCCCTGCTGATCCCGCAGGTGCTCGGCACCATCACGGCCGCCACCCACGGCGCCCGGCGCGGTCGCGCGCTCTCGGTCTACGGCGCGGTCGGCGGCATCTCGGTGGTCATCGGCCAGGTGCTCGGCGGCATGCTGGTCGCCGCCGACCTCTTCGGCAGCGGCTGGCGCTCGGTCTTCCTGCTGAACGTCCCCTTCGCCCTGCTGGCCCTCGTGCTCGCCCTGCGCTTCGTCCCGGAGAGCCGCGCCGAGCAGGCCGCCAGGATCGACATCACGGGCACCGTCCTGCTCACCGCCACCCTGCTCTCCCTGCTCGTCCCGCTGATGGAGGGCCGCGCCGCCGGCTGGCCGCTCTGGTCCTGGGTGCTGCTCGCGCTGTTCCCCCTGCTCGCCACCGCCTTCGCCCTGGTCGAACGCCGGGCCGAGCGCCGCGGTGACACCCCGCTGGTGCCGCCCACCCTGCTGCGCATCCCCGAGATGCGGCGCGGCCTCGGCATCGCGCTGCCCTACTTCGGCGGGTTCGGCGGCTTCATGTTCGTCATCGCGGTCTCCCTCCAGCAGGGCCTGCACCTCGGCCCGGTCGCGGCCGGCTGGGCGCTGGTCCCGATGGCGGTCGGCTACTTCACCGCCTCCCTCGCCGGCCCCCGTCTGATCGGCCGCTTCGGCAGCCGGGTCCTGACCGCCGGCGCCGCCGTCCAGGCCACCGGCCTCGCCACCCTGGCCCTCACCGTGCTCGCCGACCCGGACGGCTTCTCCCCGTTGCGGATGGCCCCGGGTGTCGCCCTCGCCGGCATCGGCCAGGGGCTGATCGGCACCCCGCTGTTCCGCGTCGTCCTCTCCAAGGTCCCCGCCGACCGGGCGGGCGTCGGCAGCGGGGTGCTCGCCACCAGCCAGCAGTCCAGCCTCGCCCTGGGCGTCGCCACCCTGGGCTCCCTCTACCTGGCCCTCTCCCCCGCCCTCGGCATGGCCCACGCGCTCGCGCTCTGCCTGGGCATCCAGCTCCTGGGCTCGTTCACCATCTTCTACCTGACCACCCGGCTGCCCCGTTCCATCGGCTGACGGCCGGGCCTGGGTCCCCGGTTCCGTCGTGGCCATCCCGCGCTTGCGGGGTGGCCACGACGCGCCCACGTCCCTACCTCCCCCCGCCCTTCCCCGACGCGCAGCGCCCGTCGACGCACTCACGCCGCAGCCGCCCCCGTGACACCGTCTCCAGCAGCCCGATCACCCAGCACGTCGGACACCCCCGGAAGGCCAGCAGCGCGACCGGCAGCAGGAGCAGCGCCACCGGCCCGGCGAACGGCAGCAGCGCGAACGCCCCCAGCAGCGCGCCGAATCCGACCCCGCCCCGCAGCAACTGCCCGGTCAGCGTCCCGGTCGCACGCCCCGGTTCCCCGGCCTTCACCGCTCCCCTCCGAGCGTGACCGCCCGCACCGAGGCCCGCGCCCGGTGCAGCCGCGACTTCATGGCGGAGGTGCTGAGCCCCAGCACATCGGCGACCGTCCGTCCGCTGAGCCCCTGCACGTCCCGCATGATCAGCACCCGCCGCTGGTCCTCCGGCAGCGCGGCGATCGCCTCCGCGACCCGCCCGGCCTCCAGCCGCCCGAGCACCTCGTCCTCCACCGACCGGTACGACGCCTCCCCGGCCGCCGGACGCTCCCTGAGCAGCGAACGCGCCCGCCGCAGGCACTCGTTGCGCACGATCCGGAACATCCAGGAGCCCAGCGCCCCGGTCGCCCGCAGCATCCCGATCTTGCGGTACAGGATGATCAGCGCCTCCTGCGCCGCGTCCTCGGCGTCCTCCGGCGTGGCACACAGCGAGCGGGCGAACCGCCGCACATGCGGATGCGCCCCCGACACCAGCGCGGCGATCGCCTCCACGTCCCCGTCCCGCGCCGCGGCCACCACCGAACTCCCCACCCACTCCCGCACCTCAGCCACGCCGCCGCCCCCACTTCCGCAGCACGGTCACGCCGCACGTCACGATCAGTGCCACGCTGGCCACCACGGCCACCCAGACCATCACCGGAATCCTCCTCCTCCGCCCCGGCGCTCACCGAAGCCGCCCATAAGAGGCGGCGACCCCGCGAAAGGATTCACCCCGCCCGCGAGGCCGGAGCCGGAGCAGGGGCCGGAGCAGGGACCGGAGCCGGAGCCGGCAGATCCGGGGCGTACGTGAACCAGACCACCTTGCCGGTGCCCGAGCACTCCCAGCCCCACCCCTCGGCCAGCGCCTCCACCAGCAACAGGCCCCGGCCGCCGGTGGCTTCGGGCTCCGCCCCGCCGCGCACGAGTGCCGGACGGACGTCCGCGACCTCGACCCGCAGCAGGCCGTTCGCCCAGCGCACGGTGACGGTACAGCGCTCGCGGGTGTGTTCCACCGCGTTGGCGATCAACTCGCCCGCGCACAGCTCGACTTCACCCAGGGCCTCCGCCGAGAGCGGTACGCCCCGCTTCCGCGCGCTCTCCACCACCGACCGCCGCGCGGCCACCACCGCCTCCTCGTCGGGCGGGACGGCCCAGGCGCCGAGAACGGGCGATCCGGCCTTCTCCGACAGGCTGATGGTCATGGGGGGCTCCGTCCGGTCAGTGGGGCGTACGGGGCACGAGCGCCTCCGCACGGCCGATGGGCTGACCTACAGTCAACGCGGGTACACGGAGAGGGAGTATCGGCGAAGCCGGTCCGGTCGTTGAACCGGTTGAACGGAGAAACGGGGATCGCGATGGCGAGACGACCGCGCACAGCCAACACCGCGCTGGCCGCACTTCTCCTCCAGGCCCGCTGGAGCAACGACCAGCTGGCCCGCGCGGTGAACCGGACAGGGGTGGAGGCCGGTCTGGCGCTCACCTACGACAAGTCCTCCGTCTCGCACTGGCTCTCCGGCGTGCGGCCGCGCGCGGAGGTCCACGAGCTGGTCCGGGAGGCCTTCGCGCGCCGTCTGGACCGGCCGGTGACACCGGAGGAGACCGGCTTCGGCGAGCACGACCGGCGAGGCGGTCGCACCAGCACACTGTCCGACCTGATGTCGATCGGAAAGGCCGATATGGATCCGTCCCGCCGTGGGGTGCTCGCCGCCGGGCTGTACTCCGTCGCGCTCACCCTGCCCGTGTTCGACGATCCGGAGGCCGCCGAGCGGGCCGCCCGGGCGGGGACGGGCCGGACGGTGCGGGTGGGGGCGGGCGAGGTGGGGACGGTCCGGGCGATGACGGAGCGGATCGCCGGGATCCTCGACGAGTTGGGCGCGGCGCACGCCCGGCCGATGGCGGCGGCGTTCCTGGTGAACTCGGTGGGGCCGTGGCTCCGGGCGGCCGGGAGCGCACCGGTGAAGGCGGAGCTGCTCGCGGCGGCGGCCGACCTCACCTATCTCACCGGCTGGATGGCGATGTACGAGACGGCCCACGGACTGGGGCAGCAGTACTACGTCCAGGCGCTGAGGCTGGCCCGCGAGGCGCGGGACCACACCACCTACTGCCGGACCCTGCGCGGCATGGCCCTGCAGGCCTCGAACCTCGGTTACGGACCGAGGGCGCTGGAACTCGCGGACTCCGCCGCCGAGGCCGCTCCGGCGGCGGGGCCGCGGCTGCGGGCCTTCCTCGCCGGTCAGCAGGCCCACGGCGCCGCGATGGTGAAGGACCGCCGGCAGGCGTTCGCCCGGCTGGCCGAGACCGAGGCCGCGCTCTCCCGGGCGGACGGGCGCAACGACGCCGTCGGCGGCTACGACCAGGCCGCCTTCCACTTCCACGTCTCGCACGTGCTGTACGAACTCGGCGACCTGCCGGGCTCGGTCAAGGAGCTCCAGACCTCCACCCGGGCCCGTCCGGGCCACGAGAAGCAGGGACGGGTGCACGCCAACGGGCTGCTCGCGCGCAGGCAGTCGGAGCTCGGCCACATCGAGGCGGCGTGCGAGACCTGGCACGGCTTCCTCGACGACTACGTGACGCTCAGCTCCGCCCGGGGCGACGAGCACTTCCGCGCCCTCGGTGCCGCGCTGCCCGGCCACGCGCAGATCCCGGCCGTCCGCCGCCTGCGGCAACGCACCCATGACGTGGCCCGGCAGAAGGCCGCCTGAGCGGCGGAAAGGGAGAGCGGCCCCACCGACAACCGCGGTGGGGCCGCTCTCGGGTCAGGAGCGGGCGTCAGTGCCGGTGGCTCCGGCGACGCGAGGCGAGGACGAGGGCCGCGCCGCCGATGACGACGGCGGCGCCGATGCCGCCGATCAGCGCGACCTGGCTGCCCGTCGCGGCGAGGCCGCCGCCACCGTTACCGCCACCGCCGGCACCCGGCTGCTGCGTGCCAGTGGGCTCCGGGTGGGAGCTGCTGCCGCCGGTCGCGGTCACCGAGGACGAGGAACCGGGCGAGGTGCTCGGCGAGGTGCTCGGCTCGGTGGAGGGAGAGGTGGAGGGGTCCGTGGACGGCGAGGCGGAGGGCGAGGAGGTCGGGGACGGCGAGGACGTGGTCACCGTCACCGTGGCCGTGCACTCCCCCGCCGTCGAGCCGGCCGGGCAGTTGCCGCCGGGCCGGTCGGCCACCACGGTGTTGCGCAGCGTGTGGTCCCCGGCGGCCGGGTCCTTCACCTTCACCGAGTACGTCACCCGGGCGCTGCCGCCGACCGGCAGGTCGCCGGTCCAGCCGAGCACCGGCTGGGTGTAGGACACCTTGCCGGCGCTCGCGGCGGCGTCCCCGTTGTAGACGGCGTCGTCGAGGACGGCGGACAGGTCGTCGGTGACGGTCAGCCCGGTGAGCGGGGCGTTGCCGGTGTTGGTGATGTCCACCTGGTACTTCACGGTGTCACCGGGCAGGGCCTGGGCCTTGTCGGCGCTCTTGGCGAGCCGGTAGCCGGCGTGCTCGGAGACGGTGTTGCGCACGGTGTTGCTGGTGCGCTGCTGGTCGCGGCCGGTCTGGCCGCCGCGGTAGGAGAGCGAGGAGGTGTTGTCGAGCTTGGTGCCCGGCGCGAGCCCGGCGTCGACCCGGGCCCGGAAGGAGACGGTGGTCTCGGCGCCCGGCGCCAGGTCGGCGGCGATGCAGGTGACGTTCCGCCCGGAGGCGCTGCAGCCGGGACCGGAGCCGTCGACGTAGCTGGTGCCGGCGGGCAGCACGTCGGTCAGGGTGACGCCGGTGGCGGTGTCGAGGTCGGCGGTGGTGCCGTCCTTGTGCCGGTTGGCGAGGTTGAAGGTGTAGGTGATCTCGGCGCCGGGGTCGACGGTGCCGGGCGGGTTGTTCGTGGTGGAGCCGGCCGGCTGGTTGGCCTTGGTGATCTGGAGGTCCGGTTCGAGGGCGTCGACGGCGAGCCAGACCGCCTGCGGGTGCAGTGCGTCACCCGAGCCGTCGATCCGGAGCACGGCCTGGTGGCTGCCGGCCGGGATCTTGCCGGTGACGTCGATCATCCGGGCGTCGTAGCCGTAGTTGTTGACCGGCGCCGGGTTACGGGTGGTGATGTTGGTGCCGGTCCCGTTCGCCGCCACGTGGTCGATCCGGCTGGTGAACGCGTTCTCCGTGTCGGCCCCGGTGGGGCCGGGCATCGAAAGCAGGGTCAGATTGTCGGTCGAGGAGCCGACCAGCAGCTGGTCGCCCTGGATCGGCACGTCGCCGTCGCCGACGGTGACGCCCATGGTGGCGGGCGGGGCGGTGGCGGGCGTGCGGATGCCGGAGAGGGTCAGCGTCGCCAGGTTGTCGGGGAAGCGCAGCAGCTGGAAGCCGTCCCAGACCTGGAGGTAGCGCAGCGGCTCCGCCGGGTTCTCGTAGGCGACGACCAGCGACCAGCCGCCCCAGCAGCCCACGTTGTTGCCGCCGTAGTTCTGCGCGGAGGAACGCCCGGCGCACGCCTGGATGTTCGCGACGGTGTAGCTGCCCGGGCCGGCGGCCTTCACCTGGGCGGTGACGTCCTTCACGCCCGCCCCGGCCAGCAGCGGCTCCGGCGGGGTGCCGCCGACCTGCTGGTCGAACCAGTCGTAGGTGTCGGCGGTGAGCTGCTCGTAGGAGGAGCCGCCCGGGACCTTCCAGGACACCTGGTTGCCGGTGTTGATGTCCCCGGAGGTGCCGCCCGCGTTGCTGGTGTTGGTCGGGTTGAACTGCCAGTACAGCCGGGCCGACAGCACCTTGGCCCCGGCCGGGATCTCCAGCTGCGCGGAGGACGCGTTGTTGCCCGGCGCGTTCGGGTCGGTCTTCACGTACTTGGTGCGGTTGTTGTTGGTGCCCTCGGTGTCGTTGCAGACCGAGCCGTCGCTGTCGTCGCACGTCAGCACCGAGTTGGACGCCATGGTGAGGTTGCCGTGCGCGAGCAGATCCACCGTCGGGTCCGGGCCGATCGGCCGCTGGGCGCCGAGCCCCCGAGCGGCCTTGCCCGTCGGGGCCTTGTCCGCGGCCGTGGCGGCCGACGCCGAGGGGGCGACGAGCGCCACGGACGGGGCGAGCGCGAGTGCCGAAGCGGCGAGAGCCCCGAGGACCGCCCGGCCGGGCAGGCGCCGGGGCCGGTGTGCGGGTGCCGGGCGTTCCCCGCCGGCGGCAGGAGGCGTGCGGTCTCTCATGGGGGACTCCAGGGATGTTCGAGGGTACGGGAGGGCGAGGGGTCCCTCCCGGTGGAATCGAATCGTGATGATACGTCCGATTTCAACCAGACCCAATAATATGTCACATTCCTTAGTTCATCGCTCAACAGTTTCGCCCCGACCGTCAAGCGGCGATCCGGGAAAACCCGTTGACCGCCCCGGACCCCTTTGTGTCAGCATGACGATATGAGCGACGAACGCACGATCGACCCCGCTGAGGCCCGCGACCGCGCCGCGCTGACCGCCGCCGTGACGGCCGGCGCGGAGCCCAAGTGGCTGATGTTCTGGGGGCATCAGAACCAGCAGGACGGCTCGCTCGGGCCCGGGGTGCTGAGCCAGTGGTGGCCCGACCACCCGTTCACCGTCGACGGCGTCGGGTACGCGACCGCCGAACACTGGATGATGGCGGGCAAGGCCAGGATGTTCGGCGACGAGCGGACGCTCGCCCGGATCCTCGCGGCGGCGAGCCCCGCCGAGGCGAAGAAGCTGGGCCGCCAGGTCCGGAACTTCGACGACACGGCCTGGAAGGCCGGGCGGTTCGAGCTGGTCGTCGAGGGCAACGTGGCCAAGTTCGGCCGCCACGAGGAGCTCCGCGCCTATCTGCTGTCGACGCGTCAGCGCGTCCTGGTGGAGGCCAGCCCGCTCGACCGGATCTGGGGCATCGGCCTGCGCGCCGACAACGAGAGCGCCCGGCACCCCGCCGAGTGGCGCGGCGAGAACCTGCTCGGCTTCGCCCTCATGGAGGCCCGCACCCGGCTGGCGGCGACCACCGGGACCGCCGCCGCACGGTGAGCTGTCGGGCGGCGCGCCCGCGGAGCACGCGCGCCGGACGGCTCACCACTTCTGCGCCCCGCGCGCTTCCGGACACCACTCGCAAGCAAGTGGACGCACTGCCGTAACGCCTACGCCGTATTTCGACGCGAGGATGTCTTGCCGTCAGGGCCCAGTTGGACAGGTTGCGGTGATCATGCGTACACGGCACACGGAACAGCCCCTCGCCCCGGACGCGAGCGGCAGTGAGAGCGAGCAGGCGGCTCTCGAACTCAGAGCGCAGCTGGACGAGTTGCTCCGCGCCCGGCAGTACGCCGGGCAGCGCGAGCGGCGGCTCGCCGAGGCGCTGCGGGCGCTGCCCGACCGGCAGCGGCCGGACGCGGAGCTGCTGCGGCAGCTGACCCAGGCGCAGACCCTGCGCGAGGGGCTGGGGGCGCGCTGCCTGGAGCTGAGCGACCGGCTGAAGGCGCTGGAGGAGCAGCTGCGGCAGCCGACGCCCCGTCGGTGGATCCCGCGTCAGCCCACCGGCGCGCCCGCCGACCCGTCCACCGGCATGCCCACCAACGCGCCCACCGGCCCGTCCGTCGGCGCGCCCCCCGACAATCCCACCGGCAATCCCACCGGCCCGTCCGCCGAAGGCGGACGCACCGACGCACGCGGAGCCGACGGGAGCCGAGCCGACGGCAGCGGAGCGCACGACCCCCAGCAGACCGCCACCGCCGAGCGGCCGACGCCCCCCGCCCCGCCCCGGCGCCGCTCCCCCGCCGAGCTGTCCGCCCTGGCCGAACGCATCACCGCCCTGTACCGCCGGGCCTCCCCGGACGAGGCCGCCGGCATCCTGGACCAGGGCGCCGAGCACCTCACCCCGCAGGACACCGCCCACCTGGCCGCCCTGCTCGCCCGCCGCGGTCCGGCCGGCGCCTCCGTCCACCTCGTCCGCAGCGCCGTGAACGCCGGGCCCAAGCACGCCGCCACCACCCTCGCCGAGCTGCGCGAGGCCGGGCTGGCCGAGGAGGCCGGCGACCTGTTCCACGCGCTCCGCTCCTGCCCGGCCGCCGGCCTGCCCGCGCTGCTGGACGCCCTGGAGCGGGCCGGGCAGCACGCCGACGGCGACACCCTGCTCTGGGAATGGGGCTCCGCGCCGACCGCCGAGCTGGCCGCGCTGGCCACCGGGCTCTACCGGTCGGACCGCACCGCCGACGCCCGGACCCTGCTGCGCCAGGCGGCCGGCCGGCCCACCGGGGACCTCGCCGCCCTCGCCGTCACCATGGCCCCGCCGCTGCCCGCCCTGCTGCTGGGCGAGCTGCCGGCGCTGCGCCCGCCGGCCGAACTGGTCCGGCTGGCCGCCGCGCTGGCCGGCCGCCCGGACCTGTACGAGTCGCTGCTCACGCCGCTGCTCGACGATCCCGTCCGGCACCGCACCACGCTCGCCGCGCTGCGCACGGCCGGCCTGCCGACCACCCCGGCCGGCCGCCCGCGCTCCCGCTGGGGTTGGCGCCAGGGCGCGTCCTAGGCCTGAGCAACACGGAGCCCCCGCCCGCCCGGAAAGGGCGGACGGGGGCTCCGTGCGGGCGGAAGGACGTCAGCAGCCGATGAGGCGCGCCGCCAGGTAGGACTTCACCTGGTCGAGCGAGACGCGCTCCTGCGTCATGGTGTCGCGCTCGCGCACGGTCACCGCGTTGTCCTCCAGGGTGTCGAAGTCGACCGTCACGCAGAACGGCGTGCCGATCTCGTCCTGGCGGCGGTAGCGCTTGCCGATGGCGCCGGCGTCGTCGAACTCGACGTTCCACGCGGTGCGCAGGTCGGCGGCCAGGCCGCGGGCCTTCGGCGAGAGGTCGGCGTTGCGCGACAGCGGCAGCACCGCGACCTTGACCGGGGCCAGGCGCGGGTCGAGGCGCATGCCGACGCGCTTCTCCATGACGCCCTTGGCGTTCGGCGCCTCGTCCTCGAAGTAGGCGTCGAGCAGGAAGGCCAGCAGGGCGCGGTTGAGGCCGGCCGCCGGCTCGATGACGTACGGGAAGTACCGCTCGCCGGACTCCTGGTCGAAGTACTTGAGGTCCTGGCCGGAGGCCTCGCTGTGCACCGTCAGGTCGTAGTCGGTGCGGTTGGCGATGCCCTCCAGCTCGGAGAACTCGCTGCCGCCGAAGTTGAAGCGGTACTCGATGTCCACCGTGCGCTTGGCGTAGTGGGAGAGCTTCTCCTTCGGGTGCTCGAACAGGCGCATGTTCTCGGTGCGCAGGCCGAGGCCGACGTACCAGTCCCAGCGCTGCTGGAGCCAGTACTCGTGCCACTGCTCGTCCTCGCCCGGCTTGACGAAGAACTCCATCTCCATCTGCTCGAACTCGCGGGTCCGGAAGATGAAGTTGCCGGGGGTGATCTCGTTGCGGAAGCTCTTGCCGACCTGGGCGATGCCGAACGGCGGCTTCTTGCGCGAGGTGGTCTGGACGGCCTTGAAGTTGGTGAAGATGCCCTGGGCGGTCTCCGGGCGCAGGTACGCCAGGCCGCTCGCCTCCTCGGTGACGCCGAGGTGGGTCTTCAGCATGCCCGAGAAGTCCTTGGGCTCGGTGAACTGGCCCTTGGTGCCGCAGTCCGGGCAGTTGATGTCCTGGAGGCCGTTCGGCGGCGGGAAGCCGTGCTTGGCCTCGTACTTCTCCTCCAGGTGGTCGGCCCGGTGGCGCTTGTGGCAGGAGAGGCACTCGGTCAGCGGGTCGTTGAAGGTCTGGACGTGGCCGGACGCCTCCCAGACCTCGCGGGCCAGGATCACCGACGAGTCGAGTCCGACGACGTCCTCACGGGCCTGGACCATCGCACGCCACCACTGGCGCTTGATGTTCTCCTTGAGCTCGACGCCCAGCGGACCGTAGTCCCAGGCGGCACGCGTGCCGCCGTAGATCTCGCTGCAGGGGTAGACGAAGCCACGGCGCTTGCTCAGGCTGACGATCGTCTCGATCTTGTCGGCTGCCACAGTGCTCTCTTCAGTACGTACGGCCCGGTCAGGGCACGGCTGGTTGCGCGTACCCGAATACCTCAGGTTACCGGCCATATGGGTACGGGGTTCAAATCGGTATCGCCGGTACCGGCCCACTCACCGTCACCGCTCGTTCACCCGTCCGAGTGATTTGACAATCATTTCCATCTAATCTGAGAATGGTTGTCATGATGATCCGACGACGTGCCCGCAGCGCCATAGCCCTGGGCGCCACCGCCCTCGCCGCCGCCCTCACCCTGACGGCCTGCGGTGACGGCGGTGGCGCCCGGAGCGCGGACGGGAAGCTGAACGTCGTCGCGTCCTTCTACCCGATGGAGTTCCTCGCCTCGACGATCGGCGGCGAGCACGTGAAGGTCACCGGCCTGACCGCCGCCGGCGTCGAACCGCACGACCTCGAACTCACCGCCAAGCAGGTCGGACGCGTCCAGAAGGCCGACGCGATCGTCTACCTCAAGGGCCTGCAGCCCACCGTCGACAAGGCGGTCGCCGACTCCCACGCCAAGTACCGGATCGACGCCACCGCCGCCGCCCCGCTGGAGGACCACCACCTCCCCGAGGACCACGCGGAGGGCGACGGCCACGACCACCACAACGAGGCCGCCGGCGACCCGCACATCTGGCTCGACCCGACCCGCTACGCCGCGGTGGCCCGCAGCGTCGGCGACGGCTTCGCCCAGGCCGACCCGGCGCACGCCGCCGACTACCGGCGCAACACTGACGAACTGGTCGGCCGGCTCACCACCCTGGACCAGGAGTTCAAGGACGGGCTGAAGGACACGAAGACCCGCACCTTCGTCACCAGCCACGCCGCCTTCGGCTACCTCGCCGAGGCCTACGGCCTCACCCAGGTCGCCATCAACGGCGTCGACCCCGAGTCCGAGCCCACCCCGGCCCGCCTCGCCGACGTCCAGAAGGCCGCCAAGGAGAACGGCGCCACGACGATCTTCTTCGAGACCCTGGTCAGCCCCAAGCTCGCCGAGACCGTCGCCAAGGACCTCGGCCTCAGGACCGCCGTCCTCGACCCGCTGGAGGGCGTCAAGGACCCGGCCAAGGACGACTACCTCACGGTCATGCGGCAGAACCTGGCCAACCTGCAGACCGCCCTGGGCGCGGACGCCACCGCCGGCCCGGGCTCCACCGCCACCCCCACCAGCTGACGGGACCACCGGCATGACTCCCCCGACACCCCCGGCCGTCCGCCTGCACGACGCCGTCGCCTCGCGCGGCGGGCGGCCGGTGCTGCGCGGCGTCGACCTCACCGTCCGCCCCGGCGAGGTGGTCGCCCTGCTCGGCGCCAACGGCTCCGGCAAGTCCACCACCGTCAAGGCCGTCACCGGCGCCGTCCCGCTGGAGCACGGCGGCCTGGAACTCTTCGGCGCCCCGCTCGCCCGGTTCCGCGCCTGGCACCGGATCGGCTACGTCCCCCAGCGCACCACCGCCGCCTCCGGCGTGCCCGCGACCGTGCGCGAGGTCGTCTCCACCGGCCGGCTCCCGCTGCACCGGCTGCTGCCGTTCCGCCGCGCCGACCGCACCGCCGTGGACCGCGCGCTGGCCGCCGTCGGCATGCTCGACCGGGCCGGCGACGGCGTCGCCGACCTCTCCGGCGGCCAGCAGCAGCGGGTGCTGATCGCCCGCGCGCTGGCCGGCTCCCCCGACCTGCTGATCATGGACGAGCCGATGGCCGGCGTGGACGCCGCCAGCCAGCAGGTGCTCGCCGACACCCTGCGCGCCGAGGTCGCGCGCGGCGCCGCCGTCCTGCTGGTGCTGCACGAACTCGGGCCGCTGGAGCCGCTGATCGACCGCGCCGTGGTCCTGCGCGACGGCTGCGTCGCCCACGACGGCCCGCCCGTCCCCAACACCGGCCTGCACGCCCTGCCCGGCCACGACCACGTCCACCCGCACGCCGACCACGGCCACGACCACGAACGGATCCGGGGACTGCTGTCATGACCGAGATGCTCAGCTACGACTTCATGCAACGGGCGCTGATCGCCGCCGTCCTGGTCGGCATCACCGCCCCCGCCGTCGGCATCTACCTGGTGCAGCGCCGCCAGGCCCTGATGGGCGACGGCATGGGCCACGTCGCGATGACCGGCGTCGGCCTCGGCTTCATCTTCCAGACCAGCCCGGTCTGGATGGCCGTCCTGGTCTGCGTGCTCGGCGCCGTCACCATGGAACTGGTCCGCTCGCGCGGCAACCAGCGCGGCGACATCGCCCTCGCGATGCTCTTCTACGGCGGCATGGCCTGCGGCAAGCTGCTGGTCTCCAAGTCCGCCCAGGCGGGCGCCGGTTCACTGGAGAGCTACCTCTGGGGCTCCATCCTGACCGTCTCCCCCGCCGACCTGGCCACCATCGCCGCGCTCGGCGCCGTCGTCGTCGCCGTCACCCTGGGCCTGCGCCGCCAGCTCTTCGCGATCTGCCAGGACGAGGACTTCGCCAAGGTCACCGGCGTCCCGGTGCGGCTGCTCAACCTGCTGCTCGCCGTGATGGCCGCGGTCACCGTCACCGTCGCCATGCGGGTGGTCGGCCTGCTGCTGGTCAGCGCGCTGATGGTGGTCCCGGTGGCGGCGGCCCAGCAGCTCACCCGCTCCTTCGCCGCGACCCAGGCCGGCGCCATCGCGGTCGGCGTGATCGTCGCGCTGGCCGGCGTCACCGGCTCCTACCAGCTCGACGTGCCGTCCGGCCCGGCCATCGTGCTGCTCGCCATCGCGGTGTTCGCGGTGTTCAGCGCGATCGCCGCACCACTCGCCCGGCGCCGCCACCGCGGCACCCCCGACGCCGCCCCGAAGGTCTGCGACGTCCGTCTGCCGGACCCGGAGCCGGCCGCGACGGGCGCCCCGGGCCGGGCCGACGCGGCCACTCGGGCGCCCGGTGCGGGGCTGGCACAATGAGATGCCAGCCGCCCCAACCACCAGGAGGACCCACGGTGACCACCGCAGGCCCGTCGCCGCGAGCCCGATCGACCCGGCAGCGCGCCGCCGTCTCGGCGGTCCTGGACGAGATCGAGGACTTCCGCAGCGCGCAGGAGCTCCACGACATGCTGAAGCACCGGGGTGACTCGGTCGGCCTCACCACCGTCTACCGGACGCTCCAGTCGCTCGCCGACGCCGGCGAGGTCGACGTCCTGCGCACCGCCGACGGCGAGGCCGTCTACCGCCGCTGCAGCAGCGGGCACCACCACCACCTGGTCTGCCGGCAGTGCGGCGCCACCGTCGAGGTCGAGGGCCCGGCCGTCGAGCGCTGGGCCAACTCGGTCGCCGCCGAGCACGGGTTCAGCGACATCGCGCACACCCTGGAGATCTTCGGCACCTGCGCGGAGTGCGCCAAGCGCGCCTGAACGACGACGAGGGCCCGCGGGAGAGTCACCTCCCGCGGGCCCTTCCGCGTGCCGGGCGCCGGACGGCGCGCTCAGCGCTGCGCCGGCACCTCGGCGGCCAGCTCGGCCGGCACCTCGTTGGGGATCGCCCCGCCGAACCGGCGGTCGCGCATCGCGAACTGCTCGCAGGCCCGCCACAGATCGCGGCGGTCGAAGTCCGGCCAGAGCACGTCCTGGAACACGAACTCCGCGTAGGCCGACTGCCAGAGCAGGAAGTTGGACGTCCGCTGCTCCCCGCTGGGCCGCAGGAAGAGGTCCACGTCCGGCATGTCCGGGTGGTACAGGTACTTGGCGAGGGTCTTCTCGTTGACCTTCTTCGGGTCCAGCCGGCCCGCCGCCACATCGGCCGCGATGGCCGCCGCGGCGTCCGCGATCTCGGCCCGGCCACCGTAGTTGACGCACATGTAGAGCGTGACGGCGTCGTTGTCCCTGGTCTGCTCCTCGGCGACCTGCAGCTCCTGGACGACGCTCTTCCACAGCTTGGGCATCCGGCCCGCCCAGCGCACCCGCACGCCCATCGCGTCCATCTCGTCGCGGCGGCGGTGGATGACGTCCCGGTTGAAGTTCATCAGGAACTTCACCTCGTCGGGTGAGCGCTTCCAGTTCTCGGTGGAGAACGCGTACAGCGAGATGTTCTTCACGCCCAGCTCGATCGCGCCCTTCAGCACGTCCAGCACGACGCCCTCGCCGACCTTGTGGCCCTCGGTGCGCGGCAGCCCGCGCTCCTTCGCCCAGCGGCCGTTGCCGTCCATCACGATCGCGAC
>NZ_JBEXJT010000050.1:0-63358 GCF_040609255.1 Kitasatospora sp. NPDC004723
GAGGGCCCATCGGGTCGGGGAAGAGCCACTCCACGGTGGGCGGGGCATCGTGGCGGTGCTCCAACTGCCCCTTCGTGTACACGACGCGTCCGCCGTCCCGCCGCTGCCGGGAGACCGCGCCCGCCGTGCGCGTCCCTGCGGTGGGGTGCCAGCCGCTGAGTCCGTAGGCGATGTGCGCCTCGTCGGCCGCCTTCCAGTCGCCCATCACCGCGGTGGCCAGCAGGTCGCCGAAGCCGCCGAAGAAGGCCATCGCCGGGACGATCACCGCTCCCGCCTCCCGCGCCCGTTCGACGAAGTGCGCGAAGGTGTCGACGTTGGCTGACCGGTCACGGCACTGCTTGACCGTCTCAAGCAACGGCATTGCGTGCCCGGCGGGAAGTGGCAGACCGCGTGAACGCCCCGAACATCTCTGCCGTGAACGCCTCCAGGTCCTCCCGGACCTCGGCCTTCTCCCCAGGTGTCACACCACACCAACGACCCCATCCCGGACAAGGACACGCCATCACGCGTCGGCCTGACCAAGCCCTACTAGAAAGTCTCGCGGTGGGGTCTACGCAGGGTGACCCAACTGCTGGCGGCGGCGGCAAGGACGACGACAGTGATGCCGGATCCTGCAGCGAGGACGTAGGGAAGGCCGGTGTCGAGGTGGTCCTCGTTGATCCTCAGATAGGTGATGCCGACGGTCGTGGAGGCGAGGGTGGCCAGGGCTGCGGTGAGGGCTGCGGTGATGAGGGATTCGGTGAGTTGGACGGCTGTCAGCCGGCCGCGGGCCATGCCGAGGGCCCGCAGGGCGAACCACTCCCGGCGGCGTGCGCCGTCCTCGGCGACGGTCAGCAGGGCGCCGAGGACGGTGATGGCGGCAGCGGTGGTCAGCCCGAGCAGGACCCAGCTGCCGGTGCTGTCGGCGACCTCGGACAGCTGGTAGGAGTTCTCGAGCCGGTAGGCGGGTGAGGAGGTCACCACCCAGGTCCTGGCCTCCTCCCAGGCCTGTACGTCGACGGTGACCCGTAGGTAGGCGGCGATCCTGAACGGGTCGCCCAGTTCGGCGAGGGCGGGGTCGTCGGGTGGCAGCACCATGACGGCCCCGACCGGCGTGTCGAGGTCAGCCGGTAGCGGGAGCGCCGTCGAGGCGGGTGGAACGCCCGTCTTCCGGGTCCGGTCTGCGGAGCGCAGGAGCAGGCCCTCGCCCGTGTTCGACGGGCCTTGCGCCAGGGGTTCCCCGTCCACGGCCGGCAGGGCGCCGGCTCTCAGTGTCATCCGGCCGCCGGCGCAGTCGGGAAGCGGCCGGCTGAAGAGGTCCTCCAGTTGGCGACAGTTGGCGACGAGCGCGGTGTGAGCGGGGCGGGCGGTCGGGTCCTGGCCGGGGGACCACAGAGCGACGGCGGAAACCAGGCCGTGTACGGTCGCCGGAGGCTCCGTGAGCCGCAGGGGGACGGCTTCCAGGGTCTCGGCCTTGGCGAGCAGGTCGGTGTGGCCTGCGGCGCGCGCCTGGGCGACCCAGGGCAGGTTCGGCTGGGCCATGACCTGGGAGACCGGTTGGGCGGCACCGACGGCGAAGACGGCGATCCCGACCATTCCGGCGACCCGGAAGCGCGACTGCGGGTCCGCTGCCAGCCGCCGCATCGCCAGCAGCCACACCACGCCCGCCTCCACTCGTCCGAGGAGCCGGGCCAGCCGCTGGCCCGCCCAGGCGGCGGTACTGGGAAGGCCGACGCCGAGCAGCACGATCGCCGCCCACAGCAGCGGGTCGCGCGGCTTGTGGCGGGAGTAGGCCACCGCCAGCAGTATCAGTCCGGCGCCGAACAGCAGCGCGACCCAGGGGCTGGTGAGCCGCACCGGCCGCAGGAAGCGCACCTCGCGCGATGCGCGGTCGGAGCCCGAGGCGGTGGCCGCGCCGAGAACTCCGGCGAGCGCTGCGACGGCCAGGACGACCAGGACCGACTGCCCGGCGGGTACCCGCAGGTCGGCGCCGAACAGCCAGCGGCCGGTGACCGGGAGGGCGAACATGTCCGGCAGCAGGAACGGCCAGGCGAGTGCGGCGGTCAGCGCGCCCACCGCGACCGGCACGGCCGTCTCCAGCGCCCCGGCCAGCCGGGCCTGGGCTGCGGGCAGGCCGAGCAGCCGCAGCGCCTGGTAGCGGATGGTGCGGACTTGGCGGCCGAATCGGCTCGCCGTCAGGACGAGCGCGAAGGCTGGCATGACCAGGAAGAGCACGGAGCCGAGCGCCGGGTACCAGCCGAGTCCGCCGCCACCTTCGCCGCCGAAGCCCGTCAGCGGGCCCTGCTGGGTCCCCAGTTCCTCGGGCGCGACGCCGACGTAGGCGAGCAGCTGGCCGGCGCTGCCCACGCCGCTTGCCGGGAGGACCTCGGTGTCCGTCGCGGCGAACCACTGACCGAGGGAGGCGGGGGCGTCGCGGATCAGCCGGTCGAGCGCGGGCGAGACCAGGGCCCGACCGGGACCCGGCCAGGCGGCGACACCGGGCGGGAACGGGCCGCGGGCTTGCGGATCGGCGACCCGCACGATCTTGACGGTGTGGCTGCCGTACTTGTGCTCCAGTTCGCTCCAGCCGGTCTCGGCCACGCCGGGTCGGCTGAACACCGGTTCCCCACCGAAGCCGGCCTGCGGGCCGAACACCGGCACCGCCGCACCGGAGCGGGCCCTCTCCCGCTCCTTCATCACGGTCGCGCCGGCCGTGGCGAGGACCCCGAGGGCGGCGACCACCCCGACGAGGGCCAGCAGGACCACCCGGCGCCGTGCCTGGCGCGACAACACTGCCCGCCACGCGACCGCCAGCGCCGCCGGCACTGTGACTGCAGGGTTCACGCCGGCTCGACCACCCGTCCGGCAGCCAGCATCAGGGTGCGGTCGGTGCGCGCCGCCAGGTGCCGGTCGTGGGTGACCAGCACCACCGCCGCACTGTGCTTCCGGGCCTGTTCCAGCAGCAGGCCGAATACCACCTCGGAGTTGCGGTCGTCCAGGGCTCCCGTGGGCTCGTCCGCGAACACCACGTCCGGACGGTGCACCAGCGCCCGCGCGATCGCCGCCCGCTGCAACTCGCCCCCGGACACCTCCCCGATCGTGCGGCGCGCCAGTCCGCCGATCCCCAGCGCCTCCAACTGATCTCCTGCCCGCCGCCGGGCCTCCCCGGCCCGCAGCCCCTGCAGGCGTAGCGGCAGGGAGACGTTCTCCAGCAGGGTCAGTTCCGGTACCAGGTCGCCGAACTGGAAGACGAAGCCGAAGTGCGAGCGGCGCAGCTCGTCGCGCTGACGGATCGTCATGTCCTCGATCGGGCGGCCGAGGAAGAGGACGCTGCCGCTGTCGGCGAGCAGGAGCCCGGAGAGGCAGTGCAGCAGGGTGGTTTTCCCCGATCCGGAGGACCCCACCACGCCCACCACCTCTCCGGGGTCGATGCTCAGGTCGACGCCCGCCACCGCGGCCGCCGGGCCGTAACTCAGATGCAGGGCCCGGGCTTGCAGGACTGGTGGCACGCGTTCACTCCTTGCGACGGCCGATGAACCGGTGGATCAGGTGGTGGCGGTGACCCAGCCCGAGCAGATGTCCGGGTCGTTCTGGCGCTCCTTGCAGACGTGGAAGTAGATGTAGCTGGAGGTCACCGTGACGCCGTAGTAGCCCCAGTTGGTGTTGACGTCCTGCTGCCGGGAGATCCGGCTGCTGGCCGAGTGGTTCGAGTTGAACGAGTAGTCGACGTAGCAGTAGTCACTATCATGGTTGTCCACGTCCCGGATGCCGAACCAGTCGGGACCCGAGAGCCACTGCGCCTCGCACTGTCCGTTCGAGGCCGATATGACGCCGCTGTCGGCCATAGCCTGGCCGGGTATCGCCCCCAGGCCCAGGGCCAGGGCCGCCGCACCGACGGCGCCGCGCCGTATCCAGCGCCCGGCCCGCTCAGAACTCCTCATGGATACCCCTCCGAAGTCGCCCATGCGATTCATGGGTGCGTACACACGCTATGTACCCCAGATGGAAACTACAGGCTGCTTTCAAGTCATTACGCCTGGTCACTATGGGCGCGTATGAAGCGGTCGAAATGGTCCCGCATCGATGTCAAACCAATGAGCGGACGACGGTCATGATGAGACCGCGCGCCAGGTTACGGAGCCACCCCGCCGGGTTCCGAGCAACGCATCTTTTGGCCTGAACCCGCCTGTCACCGGAGGCCAGTGCGGACGGCACAGCTGTCATCGGCCTCCACCAGGGCTTCGAGTGGAGGGTGGGACGCAAGTCGACTCGACGAGTTCTTCAAGGCCGTCCAGATAGCCGGGGCGCAACTGCCGACCGCAACCCACAGCGTCCGTTCTTCAGCAGTCGGCGCACCGGGCCTGTTTCGTGGGCCTGAGATTCGTGGGGGGCGTGTACCGGCAGGCGGTGCAGCAGGCGTCGGCGCGGCATCTGAGGAGCTGCGCCTGGCCGCCGAGGCGAGGCCGGCCACCGCCGATCTGCTCGTCGCCGTCCCCGCCACGCCGCCCGCGTCGAGGACCTCCTCGAGCACGGACCCGCCGCCGCGGTGTGGCACCAGCTCGGCGGCGAAGGCCGGCGCCCGTGCGGCTGGACCCAGCTGCAACCCTGACCACCCGCCCGCACCTTGATGCCCCGCCCGGGCGGCCGTCAAGGGATCCCGCCGAGCCCTGGGACGGGCATCAAGGTCGCGGGCCGACCGTCAAGGAATCCACCCACCCGCGCCGGGACGGCCGTCAAGGTACCGGCGGGGCGCAGCCGGACCGCGGATCCGGTCGCGCGGGCGCAGCAGAGCGAGGGCGCCGTCGGCGCCGGGGCAGAGCAGGGGCTCGCCGCTGGCGGCGTCGGCGACGATGCTGCTGTCGATCAGGGTGGTCCAGGTGCCGCGCTGGACGTCGTACTCCTCGATCCAGCCGAGTCGGGATGCCCAGGTCGCGTTCGGAGGGTGCGCTCCAGCCGGTCGGACGCTTGAGGGCCAGGCGTGGCACGTCTGGCCACCACTCGCTCGGCGCTCAGCCGGGTGACGTGCGTGCGCTGAGGGGCGGACAGGGCGTCGCTGACAGTGCGGTGGGTGCGGGCTCCGCTGGCGCTGTCGGTCAGGATCGGGGCGGCCAGCCCGTCCTGGTGCTGGGCGGCGATGTGCCCGGCCGCTCCCCACGGGCCGTCGGGCAGCGGCGCGGTCCAGCCGACCGGCCGGCCCCGGTGGAGCAGCTGGTGAACGTCCTCGGCCTGCGGGTCGTTCCCGGAGGCGGCCAGCCAGCCCTCACCGAGCGTCGGGCTCAGGTCGTACAGGCGGTCCGGGTCGCCGAACCGGATGCTCGGGTTGGTGCACGTGGCGCGGCGCAGCGTCTCGAGGTCCTCCGCCCGCTGATGGGCCGGGGCTGCGGGTGGCGGCAGCCGCGCGGGCGGTCGGAATTCGGATCGGTCCGTTTTGATGTCGGGATCGTAACCTTGACGATCACCCAGACCCCATCCCGATACGGACCGATCCGAAACTCACCGACGCCCGGGCAGCCATCAAGGAATTCGGGCTGTCCTGACTCGATGACCATGGCAAAGTCTCAGTTGGCCTGGCCGGCAGCAGAACACTCGTGTCCCTTACCGCCGAAGCAGGACCGTTCGGCATGGAGGTTGGCCGACCGCGCAGAGTGAGCTCACCGGTAGCGTTCGACGAGCGCGTTGCCGATCGAAGCCAGGTGGGCTCGCACGTTCGGAGGGCCGGTGACCGCAAGCCATTCGACGAGCCCGGCGAGCTCGCCGGCGAGGGTGTACTCGTCGCGGCCGCGGATGACGACCTCGATGCGGCCGTCGGTTGTGGCGCCTCCCACTTCGAGTCGATCGCCGAGTCCGATCCGGAGTATGCCGATGCCGTGGGGTGTGCAGAGTGCCTGGATCTCCAGGGGCGTTCGCCTGCGCCGGAACCTCGACCGCAACTGGCACCTGCTGGCGGACGCGGACCCGATCATCCATCAGCCGACCCTCATGATCTACGGCGAGCGGGACCTGGTCACGAGGTCCGAGAACCTGGCCGAGTTCGTACCCAACGTGGACGTGGTCAGCCTGGACTGCGGCCACTGGATCCAGCAGGAAGAACCCGAGGAAACGAACCGAGTGATCACGAAATGGCTGGAACATCAGGACCGGCCGAGCAGGCAGACCGGCTGAGTGAGAGGTGAGCACCGTGGTGGTGTGACGGTTGCTCACAGTGCCGCCGGCGGGGCGCCTGCGACGGCGCGAGGGTTCGAGGTCGCGTACGTCGGGCTCGACGGCAGGGAACACCGGGTGGTGTCGGCTGACGCTTCCGTCTGCGGGACCGGGTGCAGGCGGTGTGGTCAGGGTCGGGGCGGCGGTCAGCAGCATGTCGGCGGCGTCGCGCAGGGCGGAGCGCGCGCGCCGGGCCCTGCACCCCCGCAGCGTGTCCTCCTTCTGAGGTTGACCGCCCGCTCACACCCGGGCCTGAAGCACCCAGCCCGGCCAGAGCGACCCGTCCGACCGCAGCTCCTCGAACTCCAGGGCCGCAGTGAAGCCCAACTCCTCGTACTCGCGCACCATGCGGCCGTCCTCACCGGCCCAGCAGTGCGTCCGGAGCAACCGTGCACCACGGCGGGCGGCCTCGGCCCGGGCATCGGCGACCAGGGCCGCCATGCTGAACTGCCGGAACCTCACCCTGGTCACCAGGAAGTGCAGGTAGAGCTCGGGTTCCTCGACCGCGGGAGCGAACTCCGGAGCCTCGTCGGTCAGCACGGAGCCGCCCGTGATGCGGGTGATCAGGTCCCGGCAGATCCGCATCTGTCCGGCCCGGACGTGGCGCAGCACCTGCTTGACGATCGGCGGGGGTTCCTCCCACTCCAGAGCTTCGAGCAGGTCGACGTACTGCACCGGGACCAGCCAGGAGCTGTGGTCGTGGAACATCGCCAGGAAGTCCCGCACAGTGTCAGGACCACCCTCGGCGACGTCCATATCGCTCCACTCCGGCCACTCCTTCCGCTCGATCACGGTGCTCTCCCCAAGAACCAAATTCCAACTGACCGCTGATCAATCTACGCCCGCACGGCAACCCCACCACCGGTCAAGATCAAATGGCAGGAACTCGGTGACGGTCAAGATCGGATGGCAAACGGTCAAGGCCACCTGTCAGGGTCAGCACTTGACCCGTCGCAACGAAGTTTGACGGCGTATCAGGAACGTTTGACCGGCTGGTACGGCTGCTGATCGTGGCTGAGGTGCAGAGACTGGTCGACGTACCGCCAGGCGATGGTGTGCCTGCTCAGCGCCCATGCTTCGGAGCCGTTCCGGGCCTCTCCCACCCAGTTCCGGAGCTCGGGGAGCGCCTGTTCGCGCAGGACCTGGCGGGCGGTGGCCCGTTCGCCGCTCAAGACGGAGCCGATGGTGATCCAGACGCTCGACCACCAGTCGGGAGGGAGGCCGGCACCGTAGTTCGAGCCGGTCGGTGGCACCCACCTGGCCTTGAGGAGAGTCCCGTCCGCCCAGTGGTGGCCGAAGAAGCTGAGCTGGAGAGCGCTGGAGGGCGTCTCACCGAGGGCGGAGCAGATGTCCGTCGAGGTGAGCGGCCACGACAGGTGTCGCGGCAGGCGGCGGTTACGAGCTGACACGCGCCCGAGAATCGCAGACAACCGGGTCACGGCACCAAAGGATTTCGACCCGGCCCTCCACGGAGCTGGTCCAACTCCAGTGAGACTCGTCAAACTTCAATGATAGACCAAGCCAGCATCATCAACACGCATGATCCGAATCATCGAACCGACCACAAACCCAGCCCACACCACCCCGACGAACCACCCATCACCCCGAAGCCCTGCCTCACCCAACCCACAAACCCCCAGCTCACAGACACCACCACACCGCAATAACACCCCCCGCGATCCTCAGGTCGGTGCCGAGGTCTTCGATCAGCTTGTGCTGGGTCAGGTGGGTGAGGGCACCGGAACGGCCCTCCACACTGACCGCAACAGGAAGCCGGGCCCGCTTTGTTGGGCAGAGCAGGCCCGGCTTCCTGTCGTGGTCAGTCCTCCAGGTCCGCCCAGACGTTGAGGTTGCCGTCCTCGACGACCCAGTCGTGGTAGCCGAGTGTGCGGCCGATTTCCTCGAAGCGGGCCAGGCGGCCCGGACCGATCGGAATGAAGTACACCTTCATGGCCCGCAGGAAGAGCCGGAAGCCGAGGTCGGCTCCCCCGGTGGTGATCGCAGCCTCCAGGGCGGGCACCAGTGCTGGCAGCGGCGGCACGTACAGGTCGGTGACGGCCTTCTCCGCCAGCACCGCTTCGACCGCGCGGAGTTCTGCCAGCAGGGTGGCTCCGAGTTCCGGGTGGCCGTCCGGCTCCGGTTCTTCCGGCTCGAAGGAAGGGTCGTCCCGGCGGACATAGCCAGTGCAAGTGTCCGCAATCCGGTCGAACCAGTCGCGGATCGGAAGATTTGCACGTGCCGGATCGAACCGGCCGTTCACGGCGGCCAGCCACAAGGCGGACAGCGCCTCGTCCGGCATCGACGACCGTGCCAGGCGCCGGGCGTCGTCCAGAACTTCCTTGACGTACGCCGAACCTCCCCTGTCCTCGGACAGGCGTAGGGCCAGGTCCAAGCAGCCGGGCGCGTCGAGGTACTCAAGCTGCATTCCGATGTAGCGGGCCAGCCCGGTGATCCCGAAGTCCTCATGGAAGTCCTGACGCGGATCCACGGTGTCGGTGTCCTTACTAGGGGTAGGCGGTGTAGACAACGAAGTTCCGGCTGGGGTCCTTGCCGTGCTTTCGGGCGTACTTCAGTCCGATCATCACCTTATTTCCTGTGGCGATGCCTTGCGTCGTACCGGCGACTCGGGTGCACGGGGTGCCAAACGGCCCCTCGCCCCTGAGTTCCCAGTCGATCGGGAAGAGGTCGACGGTCGGGTCGAAGGACCTCTTCTGCAACTGTTCTGAGACCCACCTGGCCAACTTCGTGGCGTTCTTCGGGCTGCGGTCCAGCCACTGCCGGAAGGCCTCCGCCACGGGCCTGGAGGCGGTGGCCTGATCGTTCCGCACGCTGGCGATCCCGCTTTTGTCGATCTTCTCCTCGATCTTCTGGGCGCTCAGCCCCACATGGTCGTTGAGGGTGTGTGCTCCGTTGATGCCTTCGTCGGCCACGATGCGACTGTTCACGAGTCTGACTCGTGAATGGCCACGAGATCCCGCTCAGCCAGTTTGGCTGAGCGGGATTTCTGCTTTGGGTGGACTTGTTCGAGGCGGCGTGCGATGGCGATGGTGCTTCGTGACGTAGATCACGGGGCTGTTCGGGCTGCTTCGAAGGTGGCCGGACTGGGTCGGGCATGTGAAAACTGGCGTACGACCTCAGCGCCGGTGCCGTCACCGGCAGCCCGCTCGCCGCCACGCTGCCCAATCCGGCGGCGGGCGAGCGGGCCGCGCCGGCGGCGGTGTGCGTCCTGGCCGCGGCGATGCCCCACACGGTGCTCGCCGAGCTGGAACGCGAACTGCCCACCCTGGCCGCCACGACGGACACCGCCTTCGGGACCGGCCACGCCACCGCACCCCGGCCCGGAGGTTCAACGCCCCACACCCTGAGAGCTCCTGGCGCGGCCCCGGATACCCCTGCGTCTACAGCTGGACCCCGAGGTGGACCCACTGCGCGAAGACCTCGGTGAGCACCGTCTCGGTACTGGCCTGCTGGCGGTTCAGGGCCAGGTCGGTGGCCGCGGCCCGTACCGCCGGATTGTCGAGGGCCAGGACCGCCACCACCGCCTCCAGGTCCGCCGCCATCTCGGCCGGTGTCCGGCCCCTCGGGCAGTCCAGGCCCTCCCCCAGCAGCACCAGCGCCGACCGCAGCCGAGACGGCTCCGCCCCGTCGCCGGCTGCGGCGTGCAGCGCCTCGAGGACTTGGCGGCCGCGCTGTCCGAGGGCCTGGACGCCGGATGTGCCGGGCCAGGTGAGGTGGACCAGTCCGTCGCCGAGCGCGTAGTCGCGGCGCGCTTCGCCCGGGCCGCGCAGGGTGGGCGGCGGACGGCCGCCGCGAGCGCCAGGTCCGGCACCGGCACCCCGTCGGGCGCGGCCGGTGCCGAAGCGGGCTCGGAAAGCGGGGTGGGCGAGGCGGCGGCGTGGAGGAAGACGTCGGGGGCGAGGTCGGCGCTCGGGAAGGTCCCGGGGGCGGCTGAAGCGGTCGGCGACGATGCGGCCGGGGCGGCCGTCGCCCTGGTGCTGGACGGCGATTCCAGCCGCCCGGACCCCCAGAGGCCGTCCGGAAGGCGGCAGGTCCGGCCCTGCGCCGTGCCCTCGTGCAGCAGTTCCACCCCGGGCGCGGTCCAGGTCGCCTGCTCCCAGCCGGGTCCGGACGTCGCCGCCGGGCCGTCCAGCCGATCGGGCCCACCGAAGCGGGCGTACGAGTCGGCGAGGGCGGCGCGCAGCAGCCCGGCGCCCCGGGCGCACGGCGGACGGCCGCGCCCGCGCGGCGCCGGGAGCAGCGCGGAGCCCTTCGCAGGGGACGGATCAGCCGTTGCGGCGCGTGTGGTGGGCGCCGGCCTGCCAGTCCCGCGGCGTCATGCCGTAGGCCGTGCGGAAGGCGCGGCTGAAGTGGCTGGAGTTGGTGAAGCCCCAGCGCCGGGCGATCCCCGCCACCCCGAGCTCCCCCGCCATCGGGCGGAGCAGGTCCCGGTGGCAGCGTTCCAGCCGCTGGGTCCGGATCCACCCGCCGACCGTGGTGCCCTCCTGCTGGAACACTTTGTGGAGGAAGCGGACGGACATGTAGTTCGCCGCCGCGATCGTGGACGGTGACAGGTCCGGATCGCGGAGGTTGCGCAGGATGTACTCCTTGACCCGCTCGAAGGAGGCCGCTGTCCGTGCACCCTGCGGCCGGGCGCGCCCGGCCCGGTCGTCGACGAACAGCGCCAGCAGGTCGAGTGCGGTGGCCGCGGCCCGGCGCCCGACGGCCTCGTCCAGCTCCGCCGCCTGGTGCGCCATCCCGGCCAGGTAGTCCGTCAGCAGCGCGGCGCTGCCCTCGGCGCCGCTGAACGCCGTGGCGGTGAGTTCCCGCAGGTCCTTCTCGGGCACGTCCAGATCGGCGCGGGCGAAGTGGAAGGAAGTGAAGACGAAGTCCTCCTCCATCCTGGTGCGGAAGACCCGGGAGGTGTCGGTGAGGGAGAACCCGCCGGGCCGGATGAGCGTCTGCCTGCCGTCCTGCTCCTTGAGGGCGGTGCCCCGTTCCTGGAGGCTGAGGACGAGCGTCGGCGAGTCGCCGTCGGCCAGGTGCCTGCAGCGGGTCGCCGCCTGGGGCCCGGCCTGGACCCTGGAGATCTGCAGGCAACCCAGCCGCTCGCCGACGATCTCCCCGGGCGAGGGCACCTCCTCCAGGAAGTCCACGGTCATCGGCACGAAGGTGTGGGACACGGCGTGCCGCCAGCTCTCCGCCCGGTCGGAGGCGGACAGCGACGCGGTGGAGAGAGATGCGGGCACCGGGTTCCCCTCGGGTTGGTCGGTCATCGGGACACTCGGCCCCGGGTGTCGCGCGGCCCGGGCGGCTCGGCGGCGGCGCGGGTGTCGCGCCACTGGCTCGGTGAGATGCCGTACGAGGCACGGAAGAGCCGGCTGAAGTGGGCCGGATCGGTGAAGCCCCACCGCTGGGCCACGCCGGAGACCGTGCTGTCGCCGCTGTCCTTGCCGGAGAGGTCCTCGGCACTCGCCCGGAGCCGGCGGCGCTGGACCAGGCGGCTGACGGTGGTCCCCTCCCCTTCGAAGAGCTTGTGGAGGGAGCGGACGGAGATGTGGTGCGCGGCCGCGATCGTCTGCGGTCCGAGCTGCGGATCCTTGAGGTGGCGGTCCACGTGGGCGTGGATCTCCCGGATCCGGGTGTGGCGGGAGTCGTCCGCGGCCGGTGTGCCACGGGCGGCCTGCTCGGTGACGAGGGTGGCCACCAGGTCGGCGACGTTGCACGCCAGTCGGCCGGTGACGAGCGCCGGGCAGCCCCCGGCCGTCTCGGCCAGGGCCAGCAGGGACTGCTTGACCAGGGCGGTCACCGGGCCGGCGGCATCGGCCACGGCGGCCGTCACCCGTTGCAGCTGCTCGTCGCGCACGCCGAAGGCCCGGCGGGGAAGCAGGCACGCCCTGACGTCCACTCCGTCCGGGTGGTCGACCACATGGGGGGTCTGCGTGTACCAGAAGGAAACCGCTCCCGCGGGGACCTCGGCCGTCCGGCCGTCCTGTTGCACGACGGCACCGGTGGCCCCCATGACGGCGACCACGACGAACCCCTCGGCCTGCCTGGTGCCGCGGGCGATCTCCCGCGGGCCGCGGGTGGAGCGGCGAGGGCCGGCGTGGGTGGTGATGAGGAGCAGATGCCCCAGCCGGCGGGTCGTCATCCGGCCTGGGTCCGACGCAGGCTCGTGCGAGGCGACCGTCACGGGCATGGCGGCGATGGAGACGGCCCGGCTCCAGCGATGACCGGTGGTCCCGTCCTTCGGGAACCCGGCCGGGTTGGTCACGGGTGTCATGGGTCCTCTCCTGCGGTCGGCATGGCATCCAGCATGGGACACGGGATGACTTACGTCGGCGGCCGAATGACGGTGAAGCGACTGCGGGTGGTGTGCCGCCGGACACATGACTCTCAGCGCGTTCCAACCGTGCGATGCGTGCACCTACACTGCAACGGTGCAGGTCAGAGCACTGGCGTAGGCGCAGAGGAAGATCGGATGTCAGGCACCACACTGTTCGGCCGCAACGAGGAGCTGGCGGCCGTCGACGCACTGGTCGACGCCCTGCCCGAGCGTGGCGAGGCGCTGCTGATCCACGGGGCGCCCGGGATCGGCAGGTCCGCCCTCCTGGACCACGCCGCCGCCCGGGCGCGCGCCTGCGGATTCACCGTCCTCAGGGCCTCGGGTGTCCGAGCCGAGAGCGATCTGCCGTTCGCGGGGCTGCACCAGCTGACGCACACCGTGACGGACCTCGTCGCGCGCCTGCCCGCCCCCCTCGCGCAGGCGCTGATGGGGGCCTTCGGCATGGCGGAGCAGTCCCCCGGCACCTCCGGGCCGCAGCTCTTCGTGCTTTCGCTGGCCGTCCTCGGCCTGCTCGCCGAGGCAGCCGCCGAAGCCCCCGTCCTGCTGGTCGTGGACGACGCCCAGTGGCTGGACACGCCGACCCTGGACGTCCTCGCGTTCGTCGCACGCCGCCTCGGCGCCGAACCCGTCGGCCTGCTCGTCGCCGTCCGCGAGGACCGTACGGTGTGGCGGGGTGCCCCCGACATCCGCGAGCTGCACCTCAAGCCCTTGGAGCCGAACGCGGCCGACGCCCTGCTGACCGCCCGCAGCCCCGCTCTCGCCCCGGGCACGCGCCGCCTGGTGGCGCAGATGTCGGCCGGCAACCCCCTCGCGCTGACCGAGCTGCCCACCACCCTGGGGACGGACGGGGCACCCCCGGGATCCGCGCTGGCGCCCGGGCTTCCCCTCACCGCCCGACTGGAGCGGGCCTTCTCCCCGCAGCCGGCCGACCTTCCGTGCGACACGCACCTCGCGCTGCTGGTCGCGGCCACCGCCGACGACGGCGCGCTGAACGAGGTGCTCACCGCGGCTTCGGCCCTGACGGGCACCGAGGTGTCCGCACGTGCCCTGGAGCCCGCCATCGCCGCGGGTCTGGTGCGCGTCGACGGGTTCCGGATCGACTTCACCCACCCGCTGGTGCCCTCCGCCGTCCTGAACTCGGCCTCACTCGCGGACCGTCTCGCCGCCCACGGCGCGCTCGCCCGCACCCTCCAGGGACAGCCCGACCGGCAAGCGTGGCACCGGGCCGCCGCCGGCGGCCGGCCCGACGAAGCGGTGGCACGGCAACTGGACCAGGCGGCTCTCAGCGCGAGGCAGCGCGGCGCCGCGGCGGTGGCCCTGACGGCGCTGGAACGCGCCACCGCGCTGAGCGGGCTTCCCTCACACAGCGTGGCCCGCCTCCTCGGCGCGGCGGAACTGCACTTCGAACTCGGCCAGGCCGATCGCGTGTCGGAGCTGCTCCAGCAGGCGCAATCGCTGGGCCCGGACGTGCTGGAGCGGGCCCGCGTGGTCCTGCTGCGCGAATGGCTGGAGTCGGAGTCCGACACCACCACCTCCCGCATCCACCTGCTGATCGCCACCGCCGAGCAGGCCGCCGAGGCCGGCGATCCCGAACTCGCGCTGCGGCTGCTGCGCGTGGCCGCGTGGCGGTGCTGGTGGGCCGACCCGGGGCGGGAACTGCGCGAGCGCGTCGTGACGGCCGCCGAGCGGCTACCGGTCCCCGAACTCCACCCGGACCTGGTATGCACACTGGCGGGGGCCGCCCCGCTGGAGGCGTCGGCGACGGTCATCGACCGGCTGCGGCGCCTCGAACGCGAGGGCGGGTACGACGTCGTGACCGCCGCCACCCTGGGCAACGCGGCCATCATGGTGAACGCATTCGACCACGTCACCGGATTCGCCCGCCACGCAGCGGACGGACTGCGCCGCCAGGGCCGCCGGGGCCCGCTGACCAAGACGCTCGTGCTCCTCGCCCTCGCCACCGTCCACACCGTCGACTGGCAGACCGGACTCCCGGCGGCGGCCGAGGCCGCCCGACTGGCCGAGGAGACCGCGCAACCACGCTGGCTGACCGGCGCGCGGGTGGCGAAGGCCCAGTTCGCCGCGCTGCGCGGAGACCTGGACACCGCGCGGATCGCGATCGGCGAGGCGGAGGGCCAGGGACTGACCGTGGTCGACCCCTCCAAGCTCGCCTACATCCAGATCACCCGTGGCCTGATCGGCCTCGCCGCGGGCCATTTCGCCGAGGCGTTCTCCTGCGTCCGGCGGGTGTTCGACCCCGCCGACCCCTCCTACCACCCGTTCATGCAGACCATGGCCATCACCGAACTGGCCGAGGCCGCCACCGGCGACGACCAGCGCGCCACAGCGAAGGCCGCCCTGCAACAGCTCCTCACGTCCGCCGGGACGAGCGAGGTCCAGATGATCCGGGTGAGCCTGGGATTCGCCCAGGCGCTGCTCGCCGACGACGAACACGCCGAAGAACACTACCGGTCGGCGTTCGACCTGGACATGTCCCGTACACCCTTCGTCCGCGCCCGGCTCATGCTCGCCTACGGCACCTGGCTGCGCCGGCGCCGCCGGGTGATGGAGGCCCGCACTCCGCTGCGGATCGCCCGGGACTCCTTCGCCGCCATGGGCGTAGAACCCTGGCGCGAGCGCGCGGCCCAGGAACTCCGCTCCGCCGGCGAGGGCAGCACGAGCCAGGGCCGCCCCGACCGGGACCTCCTCACACCCCAGGAGGTCCAGATCGCCCAGCTGGCGGTACAGGGACTCTCCAACAAAGAGATAGGCCGGCAGCTGCACCTGTCACCCCGGACAATCGGCACACACCTGTACCGGATCTTCCCGAAACTCGGAATCACCTCCCGCAGCCAGCTGAGCGAAAAGCTGGACACGGACCGGGCGTGACCCGTTCGGCCGGCGGGCAGGTGCTCGCCCGCGGATGTTCCGGCCATACACCGCGGCAGGACACCTCTCGACCAACGTCTCGAACCAGCCCGTCCAGCGCCTCCTGCACCAGGCGGGCTGGCATCCGGTCGGGCTGGTCGACGGCCTGGACGAGGGGGATCCCGAACTCTTCTTCCGCTGCCCCCGGCCACCAGGCGGAAGCAGCGCCCGCTGACCACCGGGACCGCAGCCGGCCAAGCCCAACGAGCACAGGTCCGCAAAAGCCCCGACAGAGCACACGCCAACGAGCGGGGCAGCGTCGAGGACCGGGCTGCGGTACGCCGGGCGGAGCCCGTCCCATCCTTGAACAACGCCAACACGAACAGGCCGGCCAACAGGTCCTGCGACGACGTCAGGGGCACCAGCGGCTTCAGAACGGCGGCGAACCTGTCGGGCGGCACGCCGTAAGCCACCGCCAGGGCGATCGTCTCAGCAAGCTCGCTGTCGGCCGCGCGGACAGCGGTGACGGCCTGGTCGCGCTCCCCCACGACGAAGACGAGCGCCATCGGCCCCGAGCTGCACGCCCACGCGCACTGGGCCGAGGCCGGCAACCGCCACGAGGCCCTCATGCGGCTGAAGCAGGCCACCCGGCCGGACGCGGCGCAGGAACAGGCGGCCTGACAGCGGACTCACCGCCCACCGGACCTCGCGAAGTCTGCGAATTCGCTGGCACCGGCGCGGGCTGGGCCGCGAGACTGCGCGGATGGACACTCTGCCGCGCCTGCCTGCACCACTCCCCTGGCCGGTGTCGGACTCTCGCACACGCCTGTTTGTCGGCCACTACTCGGACATGCACAGCCTGGTCGCCGCACTGGTCCTGCCTGAGCACGCGCCCGCCTACGTGGTCAGCGTGCTGGAGACCTCCCACCAGCAGATCCGACACTCGTACTACCGATACAAGTCCACCACCGTCGCCGTCGCGCACTCGCTGTTCGCCCTGGAACACGCCCTGGCCGAACACCTCGGCAGGAGAAGGAAGACGATGCAGCAGCTCATCGACCATCACAGCGGCCTACAGCGGCAGGTGCGGGCGGGCGAGCAGCACGGTGAGCACCGCACCGTCCTGACCGCCGGGATCCTGGCGGTGTCGGCCCACCAACGCCAGCGCAGCGTGCGAGCGGCACAGCGGCCGGGTCCCCAGGGAAGCAAGAGGGGTGTTCCACGACTCCCGGCCGGTGGGAGACCAACCGCCCTGGGGAGAACATAGCGCGGCTGCACTGCTCGGGGGCCCGGCCTCGCGGGCCGAGGCCCGGCGGCTGACCGGGGAACTGCGTACCGCGATCGAGGAGGTCCCCTCCGCCTTCCTGGGCCGCTGCTCAACCTGCCCAGGCCATCGAGGACGTCGTCGGCAGGAAGGTCCGCCGTACATGGCTGGTGCTGTGACCGAGAAGGTTCACCGGGTGTGCTCGATGGCCGCGTTGCCGCGCTACGCTCCGCGGTCGTTACGCTGGGGCGGGTAGACGTATGGAGTCGTGGTGCTCAGGATGGCGAACCCGAGTCGTTGCAGAATGGGGCGGCTCTGGTCGGTTGCGTCGACCTGAAGGTAGCGGTAACCGAGGCCGGCGGCGATCCGGGCGCGATGGGCGACCAAGGCCCGGTAGATACCCCGGCCTCGCCAGGCGGTCACAGTGCCGCCGCCCCAAAGGCCGGCGAACTCCGTGCCCGGGTTCAGTTCCATCCGCGCCGAGCAGACGGGCAGGTCGCCGGCCATCGCAACGACCATGCTGACCGTTTCCGAGTCCTGGGTCAGTTGGGCGAGCAGCCGCTGCCGCAGACCGGCGCCGCTGGTGCCGAAGGCCTGCTCGTGGACGTCCACCACGAGATCCACTCCCGCGGGATCGGTCACCGAGAGCAGGCGGACGCCCTCGGGCAGCGCGATGTCGGCCGGCAGATCCTGGATCCGGGCGACCATCACCGCTTCCTCGAGCTCGGCTGTGAACCCGGCCGACCGCAGCCGCCTCCCGAGATCGCCGGGCCGGTCGTGGGCGTATGCCTTCCACTCGAACTCGCGCCCCAGCGTGCCGAAGTAGCCCACCTGCGCCGCGATCGCCGCATCCGCCGTGGCATCGTCGAGGTCCGACCAGAGGACGCCGTTCCAGTCGTGATCCTCGCCGACCTGCCGCACGACATCGCCGTCACGCTCGACGCGGGCTCCGGCACCGTCGGGCTGCGCGTCGCGCCTCATCTGGCGGTCGAACAGGGCGAGCACTTCTTCGTGATCCATCCGCCCACTCCAGCATGAGGTGGGCGGCCTCGCCATTGAGTTTTGTCCTGTTCCTCGCAGACGTGAGTGATCACGCGGCACGTGTCGGGCGACGGCCGCCCCAGCGGATGCCTTTCTCGCTGCGGATACGGGCGCGTTCGCGACGCTGTGCGGCCAGGACGTCGGGATGGCGGGCGTTGGCGTTGCGCCGGCGCAGGTAAGCGTGCAGTTCGCGGGTCTGAACCGTGTGGTTGGGGTGATGGGAGTCGGCGAGGGTGAACTGCCGCAGCGGTCCGAAGTGGGCCTCGATCGGGTTGGCCCAGGAGGCGTTGGTCGGGATGAAGCGGAGGTGGACGTTGTTGTCCTTCGCCCAGCGGAGGATCTTCTTGCCGTTGTGGGCGGAGAGGTTGTCCAGGATCACGTAGTTGGGGGCGCCGTCCCGGCGGGCGGCGCGGATCGACTTGAGTGCGGCCAGGGTGTTCGCGGTGCCCTTGCGGCGGCGGTTGACGCCCGACAGGGTGTCGTCGGAGTAGCAGCCGTGGAAGTACGTGACGCCGTGGGTCCGCTTGTAGGTCGCGGGCAGCCGGTTCGGCTTGCCTTGTTCGGCCCAGCGGCTGCCCGCGGTGGTCCGGACGCCGAGCGGGCCGAACTCGTCGAACGCGAAGGTGCGCTCCGGGAAGCGGTCCAGGACGTGTTCGATCCGATCGAGCTTGACGTCGTACTCGGGGTCGGTGGACTCCTTCACGTCTTGGTGCGCTGGAAGGTGACACCACGCCGGGTGAGCAGGCAGCGCAGGGCCTCACGGCCGATCCGGATCACCTGGCCGTGAACCCGACGCAGGTAGGCCAGAAGTTTGCGGATGGACCAGCGGGTGAAAGGCTGCCCGAGCTTGGCCGGGCGGGTGGTGGCCGTCTGAACGACGAAGTCCTCGTCGTCAGGACTGAGCAGGCGGGGACGAGGCGCCCGCTCACCGAGGGTCCAGGCTGGCCAGGCCGATCTCGTTGAACCGATGGATCACGTCCCGCACCGTGTCCTCGTCCGCCAGCACGAGCCGGGCAATCACCGGCACCCGGTTCCCACCGGCCGAGGCCAGCAGCATCATCGCCCGCCGATACCGCACCGAGCTGGTACTGCCTCGTCGCACGATCCGCTGCAACTGCTGTCCTTCATGGTCCGTGAGTCTGCGGACCCTGACTGGCTCTGCCACCACTCCCCTTCCGAGCTGAACGTCTCGCGACATCCAACCGGCCGATGGCCCGACAGCGCCAACCCGGCGAACCCATGCGGTCACAGCACTACTGACTTCGGCTGGTCAGGGTTCGCCTGCATCCGCACCAATTCCCGGCGCACCCGTCCCGCGGCGGTCAGCCCGCCCCCATCCGCATACCTCACACACCACCGGACACAACCACCGCAGCGAGCCCGTCAGGCAATTCGGGACAGTTCACCCGGACGAGCCGAAGTCAGTAAGGAAGTCGTAGAACAAGCGGACCGGCACCAGACGCTGCTGGATGGTGGCGTTGGCCAGCCCCGCCCCCGAGTCGATCGAGACCACGTTGGCTCCTCGACGGTGAGGCCTCAAGGTCAACTCCCTTACATAGAAAGCAATATGCGCCCGGTTCGCGGCTATCGGGTCGACGTTCTCCCGTTCGCACATCAACAGGTACTCGGCCAGCCCGCGAGCGTAAGCGTCGATCGTGCGGGGCGCACGTCCGAGATCCGTCCAGATTGTCAGCCAGGTCGCCGCCTGCTCGTGCCGGCCGAGCACCGGCCGCTTCTCCGTCAGCAACGTGCCACTCAACACATCTCCCAATTCCGTGGTCGCACCGGAGAGACATGATCACCCCGGCAGATTCCACGTAACTTTTAAGATGCTGAAGCGGCAGATGTTCGGCCGCGCCAACCTCGACCTCCTCCGCCGCCGAATACTCCTGACACCGTGACGGACCGTCACCGAGTCCCGAAATGTGGATCAGAGCCAGATCCCACTGTCCCTTGACAATCGTCGCAGCTCATGAAGTATTCGTGACCGCTGTGGTCCGCGGACCACGCTGCGAGCTTCTCCAGGCGCTTGCGCTGGTCTGCGGTGCCCTTGACTGTCGGAAGCATCTGCTTGGCGCCCCAACATCGGCCGCGCGCCTCGCCGGCGAGCGGGCCTGCAACAAAGTCGTAGAGCAGATCCGGGCGGATGCCGGTCTTGGCGTAGGCGCCCACGAGTTTGACGGGCCGACCGGGCCCATCGCAGCGGAGCCCGCCGTCGTCCGACCGGCCAGCTGGCTTGGACCGCACCTGAACGGGCTTGCGCTCATCGTCCCCGCCGACGAGGAGCTTCCTGCCACGCACTGTCCGCTTGCGCCCATCGGGGTGCTGTCACCGGCCGGCCGAGTGACACGGCCCCCACCCGGGGGGTGCCGCCGGGTATGCCCTGGAACCCTCCCCCGGCGTGGGCCGACACGGAACCCGGGCCCACGGGCGGTACCGACGGTGCCGCCACTCCTCGGTACAGGACGTCGAGAACCGCGGCCGGCGACGTCCTGGACCACCTCGGTACCGGTGCGACTCCCGAAGGACCCGGATGGCCACAAGACGACACCTCCTGAAGGCCGCGATCGCTGGCGGAACCTTCCTCCTCCTCCCGGCCGGGCTCCCGCCCTCGCGCGCCGGGGCCTCGGTGCGGGGAGGCAGCCTGGACCCGACGACCATCGACAAGTACGTCACCGAGCTCACGATCCCCCCGGTCATGCCCTGGGTCACCCGGGACCGGGAGCGCGGCCTCGACCACTACACGATCGGTGTCCGGCAGTTCCGGCAGCAGATCCTTCCCCCCGGATCACCGGCCACGACCGTGTGGGGATACGGGTCGACGCGGCATCCGGGCACGTTCCACTACCCCGCCTTCACCATCGAGGCCGACTTCGACCGGGCCGTGCGGGTCGAGTGGGTCAACCAGCTGGTCGACGGACGAGGACACCACCTGCCGCACCTGCTGTCCGTGGACCCCACCCTGCACTGGGCCAACCCCCCGGGCGGGATCCCGTTCCGTGACTCGCGACCGACGTTCACCTCGACTCCCGGGCCCTACACGGGTCCGGTACCCCTCGTGACCCACCTGCACGGCGGGCACAACGCCGAGGAGAGCGACGGCTACCCCGAGGCGTGGTACCTGCCCCGGGCGTCCGACATCCCAGGGCCGTACGCGCGCGTGGGGTCCTTCTACGAGGAGTACAAGGAGAAGTCCGAGGAGCGGTACGGCGCGCTCTGGAACCCGGGCAGCGCGGTGTTCCAGTACGCCAACCGCGACCGGGCCGCCACCTTCTGGTTCCACGACCATGCTCTGGGAATCACCCGCTTGAACGTCTACGCCGGGCTGGCGGGCTTCTACCTCCTGCGCGGCGGCCCCGACGACCTTCCGCGGGGCGTACTCCCGGGGCCGGCTCCCCGGCTCGGCGACCCCCCGGGAACGCGCCACTACGAGATCCCGGTCGTCATCCAGGACCGGTCGTTCAACCGCGACGGCAGCCTCTTCCACCCGTCGAGCCGCGCGTTCTTCGACGGATTCGACGGACCGTACGTTCCGGACAGCGACATCTCGCCGACCTGGGTTCCGGAGTTCATGGGCGACACCATGGTGACGAACGGCTCCACCTGGCCCGTTCTCCCTGTCGAGCCCCGCCGCTACCGCCTGCGGTTCCTCAACGGCTGCAACGCGCGCTTCCTGATCCTGAAGATCGTCACCGATCCGCTCGCCGCGCGGCCGGCGCCTGCGGCGCTGCCGTTCTGGCAGATCGGTTCGGAGGGCGGGTTCCTGCCCGCACCGGTGCGGCTCGACCAGCTGCTCACAGCTCCGGCGGAACGTGCCGACGTCGTCGTCGACTTCACGTCGGTTCCGGTCAGCACCGAGCTCTACCTCATCAACGAGGGCCCCGACAAGGCGTTCGGCGGCGGCACGGCGGGCATCGACTTCCCGCCCGCCAGTCCCTCGACCACCGGACAGGTCATGAAGTTCACGGTGCGGCCGCTCACCGCGCCCGACACGACCGTGCCTCCCGAACACCTCGTCCTCCCCCCGCTCGCACCCCTGCGTCCGGCTACCCGCACCCGGCGCCTCGCCCTGGTCGAGGAGGACTCCGCGGTCCTGCCGGACACCGGCCCCCGTGCGGTGATGCTCGGCACCCTGGACGACCACGGGAACCCGGTCCCCCTGGGCTGGGGCGACCCCGTCACGGAGAACCCCGCACTGGGGACCACCGAGATCTGGGAGATCCACAACTCCACGAAGGACGCCCACCCGATCCACGTCCACGAGGTCCAGTTCCAGGTCGTCGACCGGCAGGAGGCCGGACGCGACCCCAGAGCGCCGGAGCCCTGGGAGAGCGGGTTCAAGGACACGGTGATCGCGTACCCGCGCGCCGTGACCCGCATCAAGGCGACCTTCGGCCAGGCAGGCCGGTACGTGTGGCACTGCCACATGCTCGACCACGAGGACAACGAGATGATGCGGCCCTACACCGTCACCCCGGCCCGGCCGTAAAAGCCCCGACGTGTTGCGCCTACCTGCTGGCGATACGGCGGCCGGTGACCTCGTCCGGGAGGATCCTGACCCACAACGGGCGGCTTCCGCCGGCCCAGGGGGTGGAGCCGGGCAGCCTCGACAGGCTGGCGGTGTCGTCGGGGTCCTCGACGTGGTGCGACTCCCCCAGTATCAGTACGCTCCAGCCCTCGCACAGCCGGTCGTCGATGTGGTCGATCTGGAACGACACCCGCGAGCCGTCCGACGGTGCGGCCGAGCCGCGCGGGGACGTACGGTAGACGATCGTCCGGTGGTCCACGGCATAGTTCACGGGGTAGACCGCCGGGCCCGGGCTGACGGGAAGTCCCACGCGGCCCAGTCCGTGGGTACCGATCAGGTCCCAGCACTCCGGCTCGGTGAGGTGCCTCAGCGGTGGTCGAGCCCCGGTGGCCGGCGTCGGCTGTCCCGGCGGCGCGTCGGGCCGGTCCTCGACGAGATCCGTCCAGGGCATCCGCAGCGCGGCGGCGATCCGGACGAACCCGGCGGCGTCGAAGGAAGGGCCCACGGCCAGCAGGTGCCGCAGGTAGGTCGGCGCCATGGCCGCCCGGTGGGCCAGGGTGCACTCGTCCAGGCCCAGTTGGTCCCGACGGTCGGAGATCCGGCGGGCCACGTCGGCGGCGTCCGCCCGCCGGACGGCTTCGAGATCCGGGATGCGGTTCACGGTCGGCTCCTCGGCTCACGGTGTCCGCCGGTCACGCACGGAAGAGCGCGACCTTGAGGGCACCGTTGTCCCCGGCCGCGGCGAAGACGTCATAGGCGTCCTGCATCTCGTCGAGGCCGAAGCGGTGGGTGACCAGCCCGGTGACGTCCAGGCGGCCGGCGGCCAGCATGTCGAGCAGCATCGGGGTGCTGTGGGTGTCGACCAGGCCGGTGGTGATGGTGACATCGCGGATCCAGAGGTCCTCCAGGTGGAGGACGGCCGGCTTGCCGTGGACGCCGACGTTGGCGACCCGCCCACCGGGGCGGACGACGCGGGTGCAGAACTCGAAGGAGTCGGGGACGCCGACCGCCTCGATCGCGACGTCCGCGCCCAGGCCGTCCCGGCTCAGCTCCCGCACCGCGTCGGGGGTGGCCTCGGCGACGGTGAGGGCGGTGTCGGCGCCGAACCGCTTCGCGGCGTCCAGGCGGCTCTGCGCGAGGTCGACGGCGACGATGCGGGCGGGGCTGTAGAGCCGGGCGGTGAGAATCGCGGCGAGGCCGATCGGCCCGGCACCGACGATCACGACGGTGTCGCCGGGCCCGACCCTGCCGTTGCGGATCCCGACCTCGTAGGAGGTGGGCAGGATGTCGGCGAGCAGCAGCGCGTCCTCGTCGGTGACATCGTCGGGCAGCTTGTGCAGGGAGGTGTCGGCGAAGGGGGTGCGGACGGACTCGGCCTGGCACCCGTCGACGAGGTGGCCGAGGATCCAGCCGCCTCCGCCGGTGCACTGGCCGTAGCTCGCGGTGCGGCAGTAGGCGCAGCGGCCGCAGGCGGAGATGCAGGACACCAGCACGCGGTCGCCGACGGCGACGGTGCGCACGCCCGGGCCGGTCGCGGTGACGGTGCCGACGGCCTCGTGGCCCAGGACGCGTCCTTCGGCGACCTCGGGGACGTCCCCCTTCAGAATGTGCAGGTCGGTGCCGCAGATGGTGACCGCGTCGACGCGCACGATCGCGTCCTCGGGGTCACGGACGGCGGGGTCGGGGACCTCGCCCCAGGTTCGGCGGCCCGGTCCGTGGTAGGTCAGCGCCTTCATCTCCCGGTCACTCCTCTCGGGCGGCGGAGCGGCATCGCCGGTTCCGCTCTCTCTTCCAGCCTTCCGCCGTGTGACGGCCCCCACCATGGGTCCGGCGGGCGGAGGGCATGGGCCGTTCGGCCCTGCCGCAGGCCTGCCGCGCGTCGGCGCGCGGACGGACACCCGCCTAGGCTGGTCAGGGGTACCGGGCGAGCCGTGGAGGATCCCGTGGACATCGAGCCGGAGCACTCCGCGCCCGTCCCGAAGCTGCGGCTCGACGAACTGCTGGACGAGCTGCAGGCCCGGCTCGACGCGGCCCGGGGCACCCGCGACCGGGTGCACAGCCTGCTGGAGGCGGTGCTGGCGGTCGGGCGCGACCTGGAGCTCTCCCAGGCGCTGCGGCACATCGTGGAGGCGGCCGTGACCCTGGTCGACGCCGAGTACGGCGCGCTGGGGGTGATCGGGGAGGACCAGACGCTCTCCCAGTTCATTCCGGTCGGCGTCACCGACGAGCAGGTGAAGTCGATCGGCGCGCTGCCGTCCGGGCACGGGGTGCTCGGCGAGCTGATCCGTCACCCCGTGCCGCTGCGGCTGACCCGGATCTCGGACCACCCCGCCTCCTACGGGTTCCCTGCCCACCACCCGCCGATGAACTCCTTCCTCGGCGTACCGATCCGGGTCCGGGGCAGGGTGTTCGGCAACCTCTACCTGACCGAGAAGCACGGCGGCGGCGGATTCGACGCCGAGGACGAAGCGGTGCTCGCCACCCTCGCCGTCGCCGCCGGAGTCGCCGTCGACAACGCCCGGCTGTACGCGCAGGCCCGGCTGCGGGAGCGCTGGCTGGCGGCGAGCGCCGAGGTCACCAACAGCCTGCTGTCGGGCAGGGCGGAGCCCGAGGTCCTCGATCTGCTCGTCACCCGGGCGAGCGAGATCGCCGGCGCGGATCTCGCGGTGGTCTCCGTTCCGCTGCCGGAGACCGGCGAACTGGCGGTGCGGATCGCCGTCGGCCCGGGCGCGCACCAGCACCGCGAGCTGGTCGTCCCCGTCAAGGGGTCGTTCATGGGAGCGGCCGTTCTCACCGGCGGGCTGGTCACGAGTCCCGATGTTCGGAGGGATCCGCGGATCACCGCCGGACCGCCTCGGTGGGAAGGCCTCGGCCCGGCCCTCGCGGTACCCATCGGCACCTCGGAGCACGGCGTGCGCGGAGTGCTGATGCTCGCCCGGGCGAGCGGCGCGCCGCTCTTCGACCAGGGCGAGTCCGGCCCGCTGCTGGGCTTCGCCGCTCAGGCCGCCGTGGCGATGGAACTCGCCGAACGGCGCCGTGACTCCGAACGGATGGCCCTGCTCCAGGAACGCGACCGGATCGCCCGGGACCTCCACGACCTGGCGATCCAGCGGCTGTTCGCCACCGGCATGACCCTCCAGGGCGCCACCCGCTTCATCGAACACCCGGAGGCGACCGACCGGGTCCTGCGCGCCATCGACGACCTCGACGAGACCGCCAGGATCATCCGCACCACCATCTTCGGACTCCGCCTGCGGGACACCGGCCCCGCAGCCGGCGGCCTGCGCGCCCGGGTGGCCGAGACGGTCGAACGGGCCTCGCGATCGCTCGGCTTCACCCCGGCCGTCCGGATGACCGGCCTGCTCGACGCCGCTGTGCCCGGTGACGTCGCCGACGCCGCGGTGGCTGTGCTGGAGGAGGCGCTGTCCAACGCAGCCCGGCACGCGCGCGCCGGAGCCGTCCAGATCTGCCTCACCGCCGGGGCGGACCTCACGCTCACCGTCACGGACGACGGCGTCGGCCTGCCGGAGGGCGGACGCCGCAGAGCCTGGCCAACCTCGCCGACCGGGCCGCCGCGCTGGGCGGTACCTTCGCCGCCGGCACCCGCGCCGCAGGCGGGACCGAACTGGTCTGGCGCGTCCCACTGCCGGACTCCTGAGGGGCGTGCCGCGTGTCCCGGGGCCGTGTCCCGGGGCCGCGCACGCCCTCAGGCCTCCGGTTCCAGGACGTCGCGGACGGCCAGGCGGGGTGTGGGGGCGCCTTCCGGGCCGTAGCCGAGGCGGATCAGCATCTGGACGTGCCCGGGGCCCTGGTGCGGCTCGCGGGTGGCCCAGCGCAGGTAGGACCACTCCATCGCCTGGTGGAGCAGGGAGGCGCGCACGCCGTGGACGGTGGCGGTGAGCAGGACGTGCTCCAGGGCGAGTCCGGCGCACAGCCAGTCCGTGCGCTGGTCGTGGTCGGTCACGAGTACGGCGATCCGCGGTTCGCGCTCGAAGGTGGCGGGGGTGCGGTGCTCTGCCGGGCGCAGGGCGGTGAAGTCGCGCACGGGCAGGATCCCGGCGCGGTCCTGTGGCCCGAGGGCCCGGACCGGGATGCCGTACGGCGGCAGGTCACCGCTGTGGACCCAGGCGCGGCTCTCGGTGCGCTGACCCGCGTCGGTGGTACTGCGTCGCTCGGCCTCGGCGGTGATGTCGAGGAGCCGGGCGGTCTCCTCGTGCTCCGGGAGTTCGAGGTGGGCGTCCTCGGAGCGGGCCGCCGCCACGAGTTCGTCGAGGACGGCCGGCGGGACGGGCTCGCCGGTGAACGGCGTGCGGATCGAGTGGCGGCGCCAGATCGCCGTGTACAGCGCCTCGCTGCCGGGGGGCCGTACAGGTGCCGTGGCATCCAGTTGCACGGCGGCCAGGAGGTCGGGGTCGGCCGGGTCCGGGAGCAGCCGGACCTCGGGCGCCCAGCCCAGGTGGCGGGCCGCGACCCGCAGGTTGAGCACGGCGGCGCCGACCGAGATGTGCAGGGCCCGGCCCGCCGGGTCCGTCGCGGGAAGGGCGCGTTCCCGGGCGCCCCGGACCTCCAGGGTGGAGGTGTCCGGCTGGAAGCGGAACCGCCACGGCTGGCTGTTGTGGAGCGAGGGGGCGGCGACGGCCGCGGAGACGAGGCTCTCCAGTGCCGCGGCGTCGAGGGCGAGGGTGGTCATGGCCGCCTCCAAGGGGGTGCGCGGGCGGGTTGCCCCACCTCCACCGTGCGCCGGAGCCCGGCCCGATCGCTTGGGCCGGTCGGGCCCGGAGCCCGGCCCGACCGGCCCCGTGGTCAGCGCGGGTGCGGGTGGGGCCCGGACTCCGGATCGGCGTGCGCCGCGAGGACGGCGGCCTGGAGACGGCGTTCGACGCCAAGCTTGGCGAGCAGCCGCGAGACGTGGTTCTTCACCGTCTTCTCCGCGAGGAACAGCTCCCGGCCGATCTGGCGGTTGGTCTTCCCCTCCCCCACCAGGGCGAGGATCTCCCGCTCCCGGGGGGACAGCTGGGCGAGGGCGGCCTCGGTCGGGCTCTCGTCGTGGTGGCGCAGGCTCTCCATCAGTCTGCGGGTGGTCGACGGGTCGAGCATGGACTGGCCGGAGGCGACCGTGCGGACCGCGCCGACCAGGTCGGCGCCCTTGACGTGCTTCAGCACGTAGCCGGCCGCGCCGGCCATGATCGCGTCGAGCAGGGCGTCGTCGTCGTCGAACGAGGTCAGCATCAGGCAGACCAGTTCCGGCATGCGGTCACGCAGTTCCCGGCAGACGGTGACGCCGTCGCCGTCCGGCAGCCGGACGTCGAGAACGGCGACGTCCGGGCGAAGCGCCGGGACCCGGGCCAGTGCTTCGGTGCACGTCGCCGCCTCGCCGACGACTTCCAGGTCGGGCTCTGCCTCCAGCAGATCGCGCACCCCCCGGCGGACCACCTCGTGGTCGTCCAGCAGGAACACCCTGACGGGCCGCCCGGCGGCGGGCTCGGTCGCGTCCATCGCTGCTCCCTCGGTCGCCGGGCCGGTCACGTCAACGATTCTCCGCGCGCGTACGGCCCGGCGCACCAGGGACGGAGGTGGGTCAGGCCTGGGCGGCGAGCCGGATCTCGACGTCGACGACTCCGGGGACGGAGCGGACCAGCCGTTCCATCACCGGCAGGGAGACGGTATCCGGCAGGGCTCCGGACAGGGTGATCCTGCCGTCCTGCGCCCGGACGTCGACGTCCATCGGGCCGGCCGGGCCGAGGACGGCGACCAGTTCGAAGCGGACCTGGTCCGCGAGGTCGCGGTCGTCCACGAGGTGGACCTTCAGGAGGTCTCCCCGGCTGACGATGCCGACCAGGAAGTCCTCCGCGTCGACCACCGGAAGGCGCTTGAGGTGGCCGCGGGCCATGGCCCGGGCGGCCTCGTTGAGCGGGCTTTCCGGGTGCACGGTCACGGCGGGCACGGACATCATCCGCCCCGCCGTCAGGGCGTCGGCGCGCTCGCCGTCGCGGTCCCGGGCGGTGAGCAGGTCCGCCTCGGACACCACGCCGATCACCCGGCCGTCCCCGGTCAGCACCGGGACGGCGCTCACCTGCCAGCGTTGCAGGGTCTCGGCGACCTCGCGGAAGTCCGCGTCACGGCCGACGGCGACGACCCCGTGGGTCATGACGTCGGCGACGGTGTTCGGAGTGCTGGTCACGGCGACCTCCTGTGTCCTACGGCGCCGCGTGGTAGGCGCGCGGGTGTTCGAGCCGGGGGCTGGTGTCGTCCTCGGTCCAGTCGAGTGTGTGGTGGACGGCGACCACACCGTCCACGGCGCGGCACAGCCGTTCGGCGACCGGGATCAGGCTGCGCCGGGGCAGCCGTCCGGCCAGGGTGACGACCCCGTCCTCGACCGTCACCCGGACGGCCTCGGGAGCGAGCCAGAGGGTCTGGCCGAGCACGTCGTGAACGATCTCCTCGCGGATCGCCGCGTCGTGCCGTAGGAACACCTGCAGCAGGTCGCGGCGGCTCACGATGCCGACCAGCCTGCCGACCTCGTCGACGACCGCCAGACGCTTGACCCGGTGCTTGTCCATCGCGCGGGCGGCTTCGGTGATCGTCCATTCCGCGCGCGCGGTGATCACCGGGCTGGTCATCAGGCCGCCGGCCGTCTCGGCCTCGGCCCGGGCCCGGTCCTTCGCGTCCAGCCAGCGGCCGGGGTAACGGCCCTCCGGATCCGGCAGGACGGCCTCCTTCCGGAGCAGGTCGGCCTCGGAGACCATACCGAGCGGGCCGCCCTGTGCGTCGAGGACCGGGATCGCGGTGATGTCGTTGCGGTGGAACAGCGCCACGATCTCCTTGAACGGGGTCTCGGGCCGGGCGGTGACGACCTCGCGGGTCATCACGTCCTTGACGCTGCGGTGCTGCATCGTCCTCACTCCTCCTCGGAGTCCTCGATGGGCCCGTCGGGGGCCCCGCCTTCACTGTCCACCCGCGCACCGCCGCCGCACAGGGCCGGACGGCCCAGCCCCGCAGGGCCGCTCCGCCCCAGGACAACGGAGCCGTCCGACGGGACGATGGGAGCACCCGAGCCCGTCGGAGGCCACCATGACCACGGACACCGGCACGCCCCTTCCGCAACCGCGCCCCGGTCTTCTGACCTTCCTCGGCGGCGTGGGCACCGTCACCGGCAGCAAGTTCCTGGTGGAGACCGACCACGCCCGGCTGATGATCGACTGCGGCCTGTTCCAGGGCCTGGCCGAACTGCGCCGCCGCAACCGGCACCCGCTGCCGCTCGACCCGGCCGACGTCCGGGCGGTGGTGCTCACCCATGCCCACCTGGACCACTGCGGCTACCTGCCGCGCCTCGTCCGGGACGGCTTCCGCGGCCCGGTGCTCACCACCCCGGACACCGCCCGGATCGCCGAACTGATCCTGCGCGACAGCGCGCACCTGCTCCGTGAGGAGGCCGACCACGCCAACCGGTACGGGTGGTCGAAGCACCGGCCCGCCGAGCCGCTGTACCACGACGAGGACGTCGAGAACACCCTGCGGATGTTCGACCCCGTCCCGCTGGACAGCGACGTCGAGGTCACCTCCGGCATCGTGCTGCGCCTGCACCGCGCCGGGCACATCCTGGGCTCCGCCTGGGCCCACCTCACCCTGGAGGACGGCCACACCCTGGCCGCCAGCGGCGATCTCGGCCGGCCCGTGCACCCGCTGCTGCGCCCGCCCGAACCCTTCACCGGCGCCGACGTGCTGCTGATGGAGTCCACGTACGGCAACCGGCACCACGAGGAGACCGCCGCCCGTGAGTGGTTCGCCCGCGCGCTGGAGCGCACCCTGGCCCGCAGCGGCACCGTGGTGATCCCCTCCTTCGCGGTGGACCGCACGGAGGTCGTGCTGCACCAGCTGACGGAACTGCGCCGCTCGGGCCGCCTGGCGGCCGACGTCCCGGTGCACGTGGACAGTCCGATGGCGCTGGCGACCCTGCAGATCTACCGGGAGGCCTTCGCGGCCGGCTCCGACCAGCTGCGCCCCGCCGTCCTGGCCCAGGGCGCGGCCGCGCTGGACCCTGAGCCGTTCACCCTCGTGCACGCGTTACAGGACTCGCTCGCCCTGGACCGGGCCCACGGGCCGGCGGTGATCGTCTCGGCCTCCGGAATGGCCACCGGCGGGCGCGTCGTCCACCACCTGCGCCACCTGCTTCCCGACCCGCGCAACACCGTCGTCGTGGTCGGCTACGCCGCCGAGGGCACCCGGGCCCGCGACCTGGTGGACGGGGCGCGCACCCTGAAGATGCACGGGACGTACGTACCGGTGCGCGCCGAGGTGGTCGACGTCCCGGCGTTCTCCGCACACGCCGATTCCGCTGAGATCGTGGACTGGCTGCGCGGGGCCCCTGAGCCGAGCGCGGTGTACCTCGTCCACGGAGAGCCCGAGAGCTCGGCCGCCCTGCGCGACCGGATCGACCGCGAGCTCGGATGGACGGCCGTGGTCCCCCGATCGGGCGAACGGGTCCTGGTCCGCTGACGGGCTCGGCAGGTCACCGGCCGGGGGCTGCCGCCGCGGTCACCGCAGCTGCCGGTGGATGAACACGCTCGGCGTCCCACCGGACGCGTTCGCAGCCGGGTCGGCCGTCCCGGCGGGGCCACTACACCGGCACGAACCCGCCGGTCACATCACCGACGCGGTCGGGCTCGTTCACCGGGTCGAGCACCAGTTCCGGGCTGCCCGGCGAGAAGTCCAGCTGCGGCAGGACGCGGCGACGCTTCCGCCCGTCCCACCGGCCGCCTCCCCTCGGGGAAGCCCGTGTCCCGGGGCGGAGGACCCGTGTGACGCGCACGCAGCGGTTCCCGCCCTCACCCTTCCCCGGCGGGCAGCGGGCGGCGCAGGCGGCGCAGGTAGGGGTCGAAGGAGGGGCGGGGTTCCAGGCGGACGCGGGCGTCGACGCAGACGGCCCCGCCGGGGCGCGCGATGACCGGGTTGAGGTCGGCCTCGACGAGTTCGGGGACGTCGGCGGCGAGCCGGGAGAGCCGGGCGAGTACGGAACGCACGGCGTCCAGGTCGACCGGGGGCGTGCCGCCGTAGCCCGTCAGCAGGGGCGCGGCGCGCAGGTCGTCGACCATGGTGGTGAGGTCGTGTTCGGTGAGCGGGGCCAGCCTGGTCGTTCGGTCGTCCAGGACCTCGGTCGCGGTGCCGCCCATGCCGAACACGACGAGCGGGCCGAAAACACGGTCCTGGACCACGCCCGCGAGCAGCTCGACGCCGGGCGCAGCCATCGGCTGCACCACGGCACCGGCCAGCCCGGTCCCGAAGGCCCGGGTGAACTCCTGGTAGGCGGAGCGGACTTCGCCCTCCCCGGCGAGCCCGGTCCGGACCGCGCCCGCCGCACTCTTGTGCACCTGGCCGGGCCAGTACGCCTTGAGCGCGACCTTGCCCTCGTGCCCGAGCGGGGCCAGACCCGCCGCGGTGACGGCCGCGGTGTGCTCGTCGCGTGCCCAGACCGAGGTGACCAGCGGCAGGCCATGGCTCTCCAGCAGGTCGGCGGTGGTGAGCGGGTCGAGCCAGCCCCCTTCCGGGTGGGCGGCGAGGTGGCCGTCGACGAGACTGCGGGCGGTACGCAGGTCACAGCCGGGCGCGTCGGCCTCGGGGGACGGCGGTTCGGCCAGCCGCCGGGCGCGGTCCCGGGCGTGGGCGAACGCGCGGGCGGCGGCGACGGTGTCCGAGTACGCCGGGATCCGGCCGCCGTCGGCGCAGGTCAGGTAGCGGATCGGCACCTGCTGGTCGAGCAGTACGGCGGCGAACGGGACGTGGCGGCGGGCCGGGCCGTCGAGCAGGGCGCGCAGCGGATCGCGGTCGGAGGTGGTGGCGAGCGCGGTCGGGACCAGGCAGAGCAGCACGGCGTCGATGCCCGGGTCCCGCTCCAGGGCGTCCAGACAGCGGGCGAGGTCCTCCGGCCCGACCGCCGCGGTGGTGTCCACCGGGTTGCGGGCGGAGGCGCCCGGCGGGAGCAGCCGCCCGAGCCCGGGCCCGGGCTCGGGCAGCGTCAGGCCGGCCTCGGCGCAGGCGTCGGCGGCGAGGATGCCGATGCCGCCCGCGTTGGAGACCACGGCGACCGCGCCGCGCGGAGCGGGGAGCGGCTGGACGTGCAGCAGGCCGGCGGTCGCGACGAGTTCGTCGATGCTGCGGGTGGCGGTGATGCCGGCCTGGCGGAACAGCGCCTCGCGGGTGACGGTGGGTGTGGCGGCTGCGGCGGTGTGCGAAGCCGCGCCCCGCCGGCCGGCCTCCGAGCGGCCCGCGTCGACGGTGAGCACCGGCATCCGCCGGGTGACCCGGCGGGCGGTGCGGGCGAAGGCGCGCGGGTTGCCGAAGGACTCCAGGTGGAGCAGGGCGAGGTCGGTGCGGCCGTCCTGCTCCCACCACTGGAGCAGGTCGTTGCCGCTGACGTCGTACTTGTCGCCGAGCGAGACGAAGCTCGACACCCCGACGCCCAGCCAGGCCAGCCGCTCCAGCAGGGCGATTCCCACTCCGCCGCTCTGCACCGCCACCCCGGCGCTGCCGGGCAGTGGGAAGGCCCCGCCGAACTCGGCGTCCAGCCGAACGGCCGTCTCGGTGTGTGCGATGCCCAGGCTGTTCGGTCCGACCAGGCGCATGCTGTGCCGCCGGCAGGCGTGCAGCAGGTTGCGGGCCTGCTCCGGGCCGAGACCGGAAGCGAGCACCACCAGGGCACGGACCCCGGACCGCCCGCAGTCCTCGGCGACGTCCGGCACGGCGGCGGCCGGGACGGCGAGCACCGCGAGGTCCGGTACGGCAGGCAGCGCGCCCACGGACGGGTACGCGGGTGTGCCGCCCACGGCGCCGGCGGACGGGTTGACCGCCCACAGCCGGCCGGTGAAGCCACCTTGCCGGATCCGGGTGAGGACGGTCCTGCCGACCGAGCCCTCCCGCCGGGAGGCGCCGACCACCGCGACCGCGGCCGGGCGCAGCAGCGCGGTCAGGCTGGCCAGGTCGGCGCGGCGGGCCCGTTCGTCGACCGCCTCCCGGTAGTGCTCGTCGGCCTCCTCCAGCGGTACCCGGACCCGGACCCCGCCCTGTTCGAAGCGGCGGTGCACCGGCAGGCCGAGCCCGGCGAAGACCTTGTGCACCTGGTGGTTGCCGCTCAGGGTGTCGGCCTCGAAGGAGCGCACCCCCCGACTCCGCGCGGCGTGGACCAGGTGCTCCAGGAGCAGCGTGGCCACGCCCCGGTGGTGCCAGCGGTCGGCGACCACGAGCGCCAGCTCGGCGGTGCCCCTGGGCTCGTCCAGCAGTTCACAGTCGGCCTCGCCGACGAGTGCGCCGTCGGCCCACGCGCCCAGTGCCAGCAGGCCCGGTCCGTGGGGGCCGCACAGGCGGTCGGCGGCGAGCCGGGGCGCGGTGCGGCTGACGCCGAGGAAGCGCAGCCGCCGGCTCTCCTCCGACATCCCGGTGGTGTGCAGGTCGAGGACGGCCTGCCGGTCCCCGGCGGTGATCGGGCGGATCTCGACGGTGGTCCCGTCGATCAGCAGGGCCGCCTCGACGGCGGAGTGCGGAGCGGGGGCGGTGGACATGGGAGCCTCCTCGGCCCGTTCGTCGGGCTTCCAGCCTCCTCGGCGCCCGCCGCTCCCGGCCAGGGCCGACCGGCCCCGTCCGCACCGCCGAACGGGGTGCCGACGCCCGCTGCCCCGGCGGGCGGGGCGGTCGGGCGGTGCGCAGACTGGGAGACGGGCACTCGGCAGGGAGGTGGTCCCGTGGAGGCGTTCCCGCCGGTGGGGCGGCCGGTGATGCCGGACCCGTGGGTCCTGCGCTACGAGGGTTTCGATCCCGCCGAGGAGGGGCTGCGGGAGGCGCTGTGCGCGGTCGGCAACGGCTACCTGGTCACCCGTGGCGCCGCACCCGAGTCCGTCGCGGACGGCGTCCACTACCCGGGGACGTACCTGGCCGGCTGCTACCACCGCGCGGTCTCGACGGTGGCGGGCCGGCCGGTCACCAACGAGGACCTGGTCAACGCCCCGAACTGGCTGTCGCTGACCTTCCGCACCCCGGGGGGCACGTGGTTCTCCGGCCCGCCGGCCGAGCAGACCCTGGAGCTGGACCTGCGCCGGGGCCTGCTCACCCGCACCGCCCTCGTGGTGGACGACGAGGGGCGACGGACCCGGCTGGTGCAGCGCCGTCTCGCCAGCCAGGCCCGCCCGCACGTGGTCGCCCTGGAGAGCACGTTCACCGCGGAGAACTGGTCCGGGCCGTTGGAGGTCCGCTCGGCCCTGGACGGCGTGGTCGCCAACCGGGGCGTCGCCCGCTACCGGGGCCTGGCCGACCGCCACCTCGTCCCGGCCGGGCAGGGGGTGACGGAGGGCGGGCTGTGCTGGGTGGAGGTCGCGGCGCCCGGCGCGCCGCTGCGGATCGCCCTGGCCGCCCGTACCCGGGCGCCGGACGGCACGGTCGCTGTCACGTACGAGCACGGGGACGGCCGGGCGGCGGAGCTGCGGGTGCTGGAGCTGCCTTCAGGGCGGCCGGTCATCGTCGAGAAGGTGGCGGCCGTGCACACCTCCCGCGATCCGGCGATCGGGACCCCGCTCGCCTCCTCGCTGCTGCTGGCCGCCGAGGCCGGCGGGTTCGCCGAGTTGCTCGCCGAACACGCGCTGCGCTGGAGCGAGCTGTGGCGCCACTGCCGGATCGAGGCGGACTTCGACGGCGCCGGAGCGCTGCACCTGGCCCTGTTCCACCTGCTGCAGACCTATTCGGAGCACTCGGTGGACCTGGACGTCGGCGTCCCGGCGCGCGGTCTGCACGGCGAGGCCTACCGGGGTCACATCTTCTGGGACGAGCTGTTCGTGCTCCGGCTGCTCGACCTGCGCTTCCCGGAGCTGGCCCGCTCCGTGCTGCGCCACCGCCACCGCCGGCTGGACGCCGCCCGGCGGGCCGCGCGGGAGGCCGGGTTCCGCGGCGCGATGTACCCGTGGCAGAGCGCGAGCGACGGCCGGGAGGAGTCCCAGCAGCTCCACCTCAACCCGCTGTCCGGCCGCTGGCTGCCCGACCACACCCACCTCGAACGGCACGTCGGCTCGGCGGTCGCCTACAACATCTGGAAGTACTACGAAGCGACCGGGGACCTGGAGTTCCTCTCCTCGGCGGGCGCCGAGACGCTGCTGGAGATCGCCCGCTTCTGGTCGTCGGCGGCGGTGCACGACCCCGGCCGCGGGCGCTGGTCGATCCGCGGCGTGCTCGGGCCCGACGAGTACCACGACGCCTACCCCGGCGCCGACCTGCCCGGGCTCGACGACAACGCCTACACCAACGTCCTGGCGTCCTGGGTGCTCGCCCGCGCACAGGACGCCCTGCGGGTGCTGCCCGCGTACCGGCGCGGCGAACTGTGCGAGCGGCTCGCCCTGGACGACCCGGAACTCGACCGCTGGCAGGAGGTCGGCCGACGGCTGCACGTCCCGTTCCACGACGGGGTGCTGAGCCAGTTCGAGGGCTACGAACGACTGGCCGAACTCGACTGGGCGGCCTGCCGGCAGCGCTACCCCGACCTGCGCCGGCTCGACCGGATCCTGGAGGCCGAGGGCGACACCGTCAACCGCTACCAGGCCTCCAAGCAGGCGGACGCGCTGATGCTCTGGTACCTGTTCTCCGCGCGCGAGGTCCGCGACCTGCTGCGGCACCTCGGCTACCCGGCCCCCCACGAGCTATTCCGGCGCACCACCAACTACTACCTGCGGCGCACCGTGCACGGCTCGACCCTCAGCTCGGTCGTCCACGCCTGGGTACTCACCCGCTCCGACCGCCGGGCCTCCTGGCGGTACTTCCGCGACGCCCTGGTGGCCGACCTCCTCGACGCCCAGCACGGCACCACGGCGGAGGGCATCCACCTCGGTGCGATGGCGGGGGCGGTCGACCTGCTGCAACGCTGCTACACCGGGCTGGAGACCGGGGAGGACGAGCTGCGGCTGGACCCGCACCTGCCGTCGGCGCTCGGCCGGCTGGAGCTGGAGCTGTGCTACCGGGGCCACCGGGGCGTGGTGGTCACGGTCGACCGGCGCACCGTGACGGTGGGCCTGCGCGAGGACGGTCCCGGGACGATCCGGATCCGCTGCCGCGGGACCGCAGCCACCCTGCGTCCCGGTGAGGTCCGGGTCTTCCGGCTCTGATCCCCGCGCCCGCTCAGCTGCGCTGGGTCCACAGCGGCTCCACCCGCTCCCAGTCGGGCTCCCAGCTCCGCTCCGCCCGCCGGTCCAGGGCATGCCGGCGCAGCGTGAAGCCGACGACGGCGAGGGAGGAGAGAGCGACCGCCGTTCCGACGCCGAGGAACCCGGCGTCCGAGAGGACCACCGCGCCATCGCGGGCGGCCACGGCCGGGACACCCCGGTCGTCCACCTGGATCGGCACCGCCGTGCCGACCGGCGCCCCCACGGTCACCCGGACGACGCCACCGCCGGGACCGACCGGATAGGCCCACCGGGCCGGGGCGTGTGCCCAGGAACCTCCGGTCCGCAGGTCGTCGGCCACCGCGGCACCGACGGTCGTCGCCACGACGGCGTGCCGGTGGCGGGCGATCTCCCGCTCGTCGTGCGTCTCCGCCCGGTAGACCAGCGCGGAGACCGCCGCGCTCACGGCGAGCAGCGCGACGAGGACGAGCGGCAGTGCCAGCGCCAGCCGGCTGCGGGCCCGGTCGACCGGGCGGCACAGCGGGCTGCCGTCCCGGCCGCAGGCGCGGCGGAGCTGGGCCCGGAGCGGCGTGTGCGCGGCCGGGTGCTGCTGCGCTGTCATGGCGCACCTCCTCGGGACGAAGGCCCGTGGTTCGTCGGCCTCGCGTCCAGTCTTCGCGGCGCGGTGACGGCCGCCCCAGGGTCGGCCGGGCCCCCCACCGGGGCCGTCCGGCCCCTGCCGGAAGGGGCGGATGGTGGTGCCATGGAGGTGCGGAGCGAAATGCGCGCGTCCGCGAGCGCACCGAGGAGGGCGAGATGAACGGCGAGCTGAGAGCCGCGGTCGGGGACCGCATCATCGTCCGCGGCACCCGGCCGGGCGCGGTTCGGCGGGACGGCGAGATCGTCGGCCTCCACCACCCGGACGGGACCCCGCCCTACGACGTCCGCTGGTCGGACACCGGCCGGGTGACGGAGTACCTGCCGGGCCCGGACGCCCAGGTCCACCACTACCGCCACGGAGAGGACGAGCCCCCAGCCGTGAATCCCCACCTCTTCGCCGACTGAGTCCCCGTGGGCACCGCCACCCGGGAGCACCGGCCCCCGGCGGGGCTGGCCGAGCACGGCCCGAACGAGGTCACCGCCCAGCCCCGGGTCCCGCTGGGGGCCGAGGTGGGCGCGCAGCTGCGCGATCCGCTGATCACTGTGCTGCTCGCGGCCGTGGTGCTCACGGTCGCCATCGGCGACCACCCGGACGCGGTGGTGATCGCCCTGGTGGTCGTGGTCAACACGACCGTCGGCGTCGTCCAGGAGGCCGGGAGCCCGACCGGGACGAGGCCGAGGCCGGGCTGCGCCCGCTGTTGTCCGAGGCCACCGCGGGCCTGCCCGCGCTCGACCCCGGCGTGCACCTCACCCACGAGGTGCTGTACGGGCACCCCGTCGAGGAGTTGGCCCGGGCCTCCGGACACGCGCTCGCCGTCGTGGTCGGGCGGCGGGGCCGCGGCGGGTTCACCGGCATGCGGCTCGGCTCCGTGCCGCACGGGTTGCTCCGCCGCGCCCACTGCCCGGTCATCACCGTCCCGATGCCGCCCGGGGCGGGCGGCTGACCCGGTACCGAACTCCTTGGAGACCGCTGTGAACGGACCCGTCGTCGTCGGATTCGACGGCTCGCCGGAGAGCCTCGCCGCCACCGACTGGGCGGCGCACGAGGCTCTCCTGCGCGAACTGCCGCTGGAGCTGCTCCAGGCCTGGCCCTGGCCGAAGACCGACGTGCTCGGCACCGACGAGGCGATCCGCTGGAGCCGGCAGCGGCTGGCCGCCCGCGAGGCCGAGCTGCGCGCGGAGCTCGCCGGGATCGAGGTTAGCTCCGCCCACGTCCCCCGGGACCCGGTCGAGGCACTGGAGGCGGCCGGGCGGGACGCCACGGTGCTGGCACTCGGCTCCCGCGGGCTGGGCACCGTGCGCGGCTTCCTGGTCGGCTCGGTGAGCCAACAGGTGCTGCGCCGCGCCGCCTGCCCGGTGGTGCTGGTGCGCGCCGACGGGAACCGACCGGCCACGGAGACGGCCCGGGACGTCGTCGTGGGTGTGGACCTGCGGCACCCGTGCGACGAGCTGCTCGCCTTCGCCTTCGAGGCCGCCGCCCTTCGCGCGGCCCGGCTGCGGATCGTGCACGGCTGGGAAGCGCCGATCGGCAGCGAGTACCTGGCCGCCACCGCGGTCGAGGGCACCAAGGGGGACCTCTCGGCGGCCGACCGCGACCTCCTGGACGCCCTCCCGGTCCCCTGGCTGGACCGCTTCCCGCAGGTGGCGGTGACGGCCGAGCTGGTACCGGCCGCGCCCGCCGAGGCCCTGCTCACCGCCTCGGCCACGGCCGGGCTGGTCGTGGTGGGACGGCGCGTGCGGCGGTGGCCGCAGGGTCCCCACCTGGGCCCGGTGGCACACGCCGCCATCCACCACATCGGCTGCCCGGTGGCCGTCGTCCCGCACGACTGAGCGCCGCGGCCGCCGCTCCCGGACCGTTCGGCGGCCACTGGGGACCGAACGGCCCACGCGCCGGCCCCGGCCGCCCGGGGCAGGCTGGAGGTGGGGACCGCAGACACCGACGAGAGGTGACAGCCATGCGCACCGTGATCGTGTACGAGAGCATGTACGGCAACACCCGCGAGATCGCCGAGGCCATCGCCGAGGGCGTGCACGAGGCCGACCCCGGTGCGGCCGTCGACTGCCTCCCGGTGGCCGAGGCCACCGCCGAACTGACCCGGTCCGCGGACCTGCTCGTGGTCGGCGGACCGACCCACATGCACGGCATGTCCTCCGGCATCAGCCGCCGGATGGCCGCCTCGGCGGAGGCAAGGAGGGAGGGCCACGAGGAGGCTGCCCGGGAGGCCCGCGAGACCGCCGAGGGCGAGGGCCTGCGCACCTGGTTCCGCCACCTGCCCGACACCGAACCCGGCACCTACGCCGCCGCCTTCGACACCCGGGGCGCCGGCGCCGGCAGCGGCGCCGCCGCACCGGGCATCGCCCACCGCCTCGAACACCACCACTACGACGTCGTCGCCGAGCCCGAGGGCTTCGTCGTCGAGGGCATCGACGGCCCGCTGCGCACGGGCGAACTGGACCGCGCCCGCGCCTGGGGTGCCGGCCTCGTCTGACGGCGGCCGCCCGTCCCGACCTCCCGTGTTCCGATGTCCGGCGTTCGAAAGGACGGAACGACGATGAGCACCGATGCCACCACCACGCCGATGCGCACCAAGCGCTGGACCCTTCGGCTCGACCTGTTCGAGGAGGGCGACCTGACCAAGGTCCACGCCGTCCTCGACACCGGCGAGAACACCCTGCACAGCCGCACCACGGCGCACCGCAACCCGCAGGATCCCCCGGTGCCGGAGATCGGCGACGAGTACGCGGCGGCGCGGGCCCTGATCGACCTCGGGCAGCAGCTGCTGCGCGCCGGCCGCACCGACGCCGCGGCCAACGACGGTGGCTGAGCGCCGGCGCGGCGTGTCCGGCGGCACACCGTCCGCAGCGCGGACCGGGCCCGCGGAGGACCGGGCCGGGCCCGATCCCCGGGACCGCTCACCCTGCTCCGGCGGGACCTGCGGACCTCGCCCGACGGCCTGACGGCGCGCGAGGCCGCCCCACCGCCTGGTCGTCCACGGCCCCAACGTCCTCGCCCGGCACGAGCGGCGGCGGTGGCCCCGGGAGCCGGTCCAGCAGTTCACCCATCCGCTCGCGGTACTACTGGCCCTGGCCGCGGTGCTGGCCGCCCTCGGTTCCTCCCCCGCGCTGGCGGTGGCGAGCGCAGCGGTGATCCTCCTCAACGCCCTGCTGGCATTCGCCCAGGAGCGCCAGGCCGAGCGCGCGCTCGAGGCCCTTTCCGGGTTCCTGCCCGACCTGTCGCCGGTGGACCACGGGCCGTCGGGCACCTGGCGGTGAAAGGGACTGAGGTCCCTCGGTCGGTGCGGCGGGGCACGCAAGGGGTCACGGCCCCGGCCCCGAGTGCCCCGCCCGCACGGGGCCGAACGGCCCCGGGTCCGGGCCCGGCGGGCCCTGGCACCGTGGCTTCCGACGGCGGACCGTGGAGGGGACGGAGCCCTCGCGCGGGCCCGAGGGCACTCGGCGAGCACACCGGAGGCAGCCATGCGCCGTGTCATCCGTTTCCGCGAGCTGGGCCGGGCCGACACCGGCGTGGTGGGCGGCAAGAACGCTTCGCTCGGTGAACTCCTCACCGCGCTGGGACCGCTCGGTGTCCGGGTCCCCGACGGGTTCGCCACCACGGCCGACGCCTACCGGGAACTGCTGGCCACCGACGGCCTGGGCGGGACGATCGCGCGGCAGGTCGACCGCCTGCACCGCGGTGCGCCGCTGACGGAGGTCGGTGCCGCGATCCGGGCCGCAATCCTGGCCGTGCCGTTGCCGCGGGGAACGGCCGACGGGATCACCGAGGCGTACCACCGGCTCGCCCGGGAGGCGGACACCCGGACGAAGGTCATGCTCAACCTGGCGGATCCCGGCGCCGCGTTCCGCTGGTGGCGCCTGCCGGCGGACGGCGTGGGGCTGGCCCGGACCGAGTTCGTGGTCGCCCACCAGGTGCGGGTCCACCCGATGGCCCTGGTGCATCCCGAACGGCTCTCCCCCGAGGACCGCCGGCGCATCGACGAGCTCACGTACGACCACCCGGACCGCACCGAGTACTTCGTCGACCGGCTCGCCCACGGCGTGGCCCGGATCGCCGCCTCCCGCTGGCCGGATCCGGTGGTGGTGCGCACCAGCGACTTCAAGACGAACGAGTACGCCCGGCTGATCGGCGGCGCCCCGTTCGAACCGGACGAGGCCAACCCGATGATCGGATGGCGCGGCGCGAGCCGCTACTACGATCCCGGGTACCGCGAGGGCTTCGCCCTGGAGTGCCGGGCCCTGCGCCGGGCACGGGACGAGCTCGGGCTCACCAACGTCGTGGTGATGATCCCGTTCTGCCGCACCCCGGAGGAGGCCGACCGTGTCCTCGCGGTGATGGCGGACAACGGGCTCGCCCGGGGTGCGAACGGCCTACGGGTGTACGTCATGGCCGAGATCCCGGCCAACGTCATCCTCGCCGAGCAGTTCGCCGAACGCTTCGACGGGTTCTCGATCGGCAGCAACGACCTCACCCAGCTCACCCTCGGCGTCGACCGGGACTCCGGTCTGCTCGCCCACCTCTTCGACGAGCGCGACCCCGCCGTGACCCGCAGCGTCGAATCCCTGATCACCACCGCGCACGCGGCGGGCCGCCACGTCGGTCTGTGCGGACAGCGCCCCAGCAACGACCCGGAGTTCACCCGGTTCCTGGTCTCGGCCGGCATCGACTCGATCTCCGTCACCCCGGACAGCTTCGCCGCGGTGAAGCACGCCGTGGCGGCGGCCGAACGGGAGACGTGAACAACCCCGGCCCCGCGGACCGAGCGACAGGAGAGCGCGATGACCACGACGAACCCGTCACCGGCCGGGACCGAAGCGTGGGTGGTGGGCACGCCCGCACCCGTCGGCGGGCCCGGCCCGGGCCCGCTGGAGTGGGAACGGCGCTCCCTCGGGGCGCCCGGACCGGCGGAGATCCTGGTGGAGGTGGAGGCGTGCGGGGTATGCCGCACCGACCTGCATCTCGCGGAGGGCGACCTCGCACCCCGCACGGCGCGCTGCACCCCCGGCCACGAGGTGGTCGGCCGCGTGCTCGCGGTCGGCACCGCCGCCGAGGGCTTCGCCGTCGGGGACCGGGCCGGGGTTGCTTGGCTGGCCGGGACCTGCGGCACCTGCCGGTACTGCCGCAGTGGCCACGAGAACCTGTGCCCCGACTCGCACTACACCGGCTGGGACCGCCACGGCGGCTACGCCCGGGCACTCACCGCGGACGCCCGTTTCGCCTACCGGCTTCCCGAAGGCCCTCCCGCCGAGGAACTGGCCCCACTGCTGTGCGCCGGGATCATCGGCTACCGCGCCCTGAGCCGGGCCGACCTGCCGGCCGGCGGGCTGCTCGGCATCTACGGCTTCGGCGCCTCCGCGCACCTGACCGCCCAGATCGCCCTCGCCCGGGGCGCCCGGGTGGCCGTGTTCACCCGCGCCGCACCGGCCAGGCGGCTCGCGCTGGAACTCGGCGCCGTCGTCGCCGGCGACTCCTACGACGCGCCGCCGGAGCCGTTGGACGCCGCCATCCTCTTCGCCCCGGTCGGCGAGTTCGTCCCCGTCGCCCTCGCCGCCCTGGACCGTGGCGGCACGCTCGCCGTCGCCGGTATCCACCTCACCGACATCCCGGAGCTGAACTACCAGCGGCACCTCTTCCAGGAGCGCACACTGCGCAGCGTCACCGCCAACACCCGGGCCGACGGCCGGGCCTTCCTGGCGGAGGCGGCCCGGACCCGCCCTGAGGTCCGCGTCACCCGCTACCCCCTGCGCCGGGCCGACGAGGCACTCGCGGACCTCGCCGCGGACCGGGTGACGGGCGTCGCGGTGCTCGTCGCGGAGTAGCGCCGACGGCCGTGCCCGTCCGGGGCGCAGCCGTCACGGGGAGCGCCGCAACTACGGGGCTGCCGCCACCCCGTCCTGCTGCCCTCGACCGGTCGACGACGGTGGAGGCCGGCCGGCCCCGACGGCTCGGTCTCCCTCTCCCGAGCCGGTTTCCCCCGGTTCGTTCGGCCGCCACCGCCTCGACCTGCACAGGCTCCGTGGAGCGGTCCTGCGGCTTGCGAAGCGAGGTGGGCGGCGGCTTCTCGGCGCCGAAGGTGGCGAGCACGACGCTCCCGTCGACCGTCTCCTCCACCGTCAGCCGCGCGGTGAGTTCGTCCAGGTGCCGGCGGTGGCCGCGCAGGAGGCCCACCGCTGGCCGTTCCGCCAGCCGCAGCAGCCGCGCCACCTCCTCGTCGACGGTGCGCTGGGTCTGCTCGGAGTACGGACGGCGCAGCCGGTCCTCGACGGTCTCGGCGAGGTACTGGGGGGCATGCCGGACGCGTAGCCGACGGGTCCCAGGCCGGCGGAGAGGCCGAACTCCCGGACCAGGCGACGGCGGTCGCGTTGGCGAGGTCGTTGGCGGCCCCGCTGGAGCCTTCGCTGAGGACGACCAGTTCCGCAGCCCGGCCGCCGAGCTGGACGAGGGGCAGCATCACGGCGAGGGCGACCGGCAGCACCCATCGCCGCAGACCGGGCGGAGGTCCGGGCGCCCGTCGGGCGGGCTCCGGTGGGTCCGGCGGCGGTCCGGGCTTCGCCCTACCGCTCGGGTGCCGGACGGGAAAGCGATCGCGTTCGTACACGGTGCGCCTCCGCTTCCATGACCGCGGCCTCGGCGGCTTCACCGGGGCACTGCTCGGCTCGGTCAGCCAGCACTGCGTGCACCACGCACCCTGTCCGGTCGTCGTCGTGCGCGCCACACCCACCCGACCGCCGGCAAAGCCGTGACCAGCCGGGCGGCGGACGGTCGGACGGCGGTGGTCGGCGAGCAGTCGAGCACCGGGCCGACCGGTAGGAGGATCGCCATCCACACCACTCGACGCCCCCGTTCCCACTTCCGGGTGTGGAAGATCGCCCGTGAGTGCCGCCACCCGCAGGCGGCCGACGGCATCTGAGAACGTCCACTCCAACGGATCCGGCGCGCCGCCTCCCGCTGTCCCTGATCGTCGATCAAGGGCGGCGGGCTGATTGCCCTGCTCGGTCCGCAGGGCCAGGCCCGCTGATGTTCCGTCCGGTACGACGAAGATCGACGACGACGCCCAACCAGGCTTCATGCCCGGCCTCCCGTCATCATGATCGCCCGGACAGGCGCCGCCTGTGACGCACCCTCAGGCCATTCGTCGCCCTTCGCCTCCCCATTACACGGCGATGACCCGGAGTTGACCCTTTCAGGCCGGACCCTTTACTCCTGGCACGACCGACCGAGCTCCCCCTGCGAACGGCATCACCGCAGCTCACGGCCGAGTTCTGGCCGATGGGCCGCACGCTCCCGCGGTCGCACCGGACCGTCCGGACTCCAGCGGCGGGACCGGCGGGACGCGAGCCGTCGCGGCGACCGGCAGCCTCCGCCGGATTTCGCATACGCCCCGATCTTCCATTCGCGAAACGAATATGCAATGTTACATGTCACGTTCCCCGTATGTTGTCATGCAGCCACCCGAACCGCGCTGCCGCAACGACCCTCCCCCCGCATGGCCGCTCCCCCAGCGCGGCCGCAGACTGCATGGAGGCTTCCCCCACGTGAGCACCGTCAGATTGCTTAAACTGCCGTACATAGTACGGCTGTTGACGATCGCACTGACACTCTGTCTGGCGATCGGCCTGTTCGCCCCGTACACCTCCGCCGCTCCAGCCACGGCCGCCCCGGCGCCGGGGTCCACCGCCCCCCAGCCCGCCTCCGGCGCCGCTACCGACGACTACGGCCGGGACGCACAGGTGCCCGTCCGCGAGCGCGCCCCACTGCCGCTCGCCAAGAACGCCCAGCGCTACGACGAAGCCGGAAAGGACAGCACCTCCAGGAACAGCGCGGACGGGAACGGGCTCGGCAGGAACGCCAAGTCCCCCGGCGCGAACGCCGAGGCTGCCGCACCCGCCGCGGCCTGCACCGTCGGGGACTTCGCCGCCCGCACCGGCAGCGCCCTGGTCCAGCAGATCAAGTCCGTGGACACCGACTGCATCGACGGGCTCTTCAACCTCACCGGGAGCAACGCGTACTACGTGTTCCGCGAGGCCCAGATGACGACCGCGGCCTACGCGCTGCGCGACGCGGCGGTCAACTACCCCGGAAACAACAGCACCTCCGTCGCCCAGCTGATCACCTTCCTGCGGGCCGGCTACTACGTCCAGTGGTACAACGCCGCTTCCGTCGGCACCTACGGCTCCGGCCTGCAGACGGCGATCCGCAGCGCCCTGGACGCCTTCTTCGCGAGCGCGCACTCCCGGGACGTCACGGCCGACAATGCCCTGCAGCTCGGCGAGGCTGTCACCCTCATCGACAGCGCGCAGGAGAACGGCCGCTACATCTACGTCGTCAAGCGCCTGCTCGCCGACTACGGCGACCGCTACAACAGCGCCGAGGGCATGGCGCAGGCCGTCAACAACGTGTTCACCGTCACCTGGCGGGGGCACGAGAACGCGGCGTTCGTATCGGCGGTCCGTTCCGACACCAGCCTGCTCGACGCGATGTACAACTTCGCCGTCACCCACAACGCCCGGCTCGGCGGCGACCAGAGCGAGCTGGTCTACAACGCCGTCCGCGAGCTGACCCGTTTCCTGGTCGACACCACCATCCAGCCCAAGGTCCGCCCGCTGGTCAAGGCCCTCGCCGACAACAGCTCCGTCTCCGGCCGCACCGTCTACCAATGGGCCGGCGTCGCCGAGATGGTCGCCTACTACGACGCCGCCAACTGCGCCTACTACGGCACCTGCGACGCCGCGAACCGCCTCAAGACTGCCAACCTGACCGTCAACTACACCTGCAGCCCGAGCATCAAGATCATCGCCCAGGCGCTGGACCCCGCCCAGCTCGCCACCACCTGCTCCAGCCTCACCGGCCAGGACGCCTTCTTCCACTCCGTGGCCAAGGACAACGGCCCGGTCGCGGACGACAAGAACACCACCATCGAGGTCGTGGTCTTCCACTCGCCCTTCGACTACGGCGTGCTCGCCGCCGCCATCTACAACATCGACACCAACAACGGCGGCATGTACCTGGAGGGCAAGCCGAACGTGGCCGGCAACCAGCCGCGCTTCCTCGCCTACGAGGCCGACTGGGCCCGCCCCGACTTCCAGATCTGGAATCTCAACCACGAGTACACCCACTACCTCGACGGCCGGTTCAACATGTACGGCGACTTCGACGCCGGCATGACCACCCCGACCGTCTGGTGGGTCGAGGGCTTCGCCGAGTACGTCTCCTACTCCTACCGCAAGGAGACCTACGCCGCGGCCGTCAAGGCCGCCGGCACCCGCTCCTACAACCTCAGCACCCTCTTCGACACCGCCTACGGCGACCAGGAGCGCGTCTACCGCTGGGGCTACCTGGCCGTCCGCTACATGCTGGAGAAGCACCGCTCCGACCTGGACGCGGTGCTCGCCAAGTACCGCGCCGGCGACTGGAACGGCGCCCGCACCATCCTCAAGACCACCATCGGCACCCGCTACGACGCCGACTTCGGCACCTGGCTGACCGCCTGCGCGGCCGGCGCCTGCGGCGGCACCACCAACCCGTCCGACAACCAGCCCCCCACGGCCGCCTTCACCGCCACGGTCAACGGGATGAGCGCCTCCTTCACCGACCGCTCCACCGACCCGGACGGCACCGTCGCCGCCCGCGCCTGGAACTTCGGTGACGGCACCACCTCCACCACCGCCAACCCGACGAAGACCTACAGCACCCCCGGCACCTACACCGTCGCCCTCACCGTGACCGACGACAAGGGCGCCACCGCGACCACCAGCCAGAACATCACCGTCGCCGGAACGCCGGAGTGCACCTCCGCAGACACCCGCCAACTGGACCGCAACTGCGGCCGGAGCAACACCTCCGCCACCACCGGCACCTACGCGTACTTCTACCTGTACGTCCCGGCCGGCACCACCCAGCTGAAGCTCACCAGCAGCGGCGGCACCGGCAACGCCGACCTCTACTACAACACCAGCGGCTGGGCCTACACCAACTCCTACACCGCCAAGTCCACCACCGCGGGCAACAACGAGACCCTCACCATCACCAACCCGCCTGCCGGCGCGGTCTTCATCAGCCTCCACGCCCAGCAGGGCTTCAGCGGGGTGAACATCAAGGCCGAGTACTGATCCCCGACACCCGCACGACCTGAGACACACCGCGGCCCCGCCGAGCACGCTCGGCGGGGCCGCCCGACCGCCTGTGCGCCGGCATCCGGACGGGGCGGATCGGCAACCCTCTCCACAAGCTCCACGGCGGGGTCCGCCTGTCGAGCGGGTTCTGACCCGCTTTCCTCCCGAGGAGAGTTCACTCGAACGGGGAAGCCGGAGGTCGCCGCGACGTCCGACCGCCGAGTGGCACGTCAGGGCTGCGAATCGATCCTCCATGACGGTGGTGGGGACCGCCGGCCCCCGGTTCAATCCCGACCGTCGCCGGGGCCGACGGCCGGGTCGAGCGACCGCGTCGCCGCTCCCCCGCGCCCTCCGGCCCCGCCTTCGGTCAGATCCCCGCGTAGGAGTGCTTACCGGTGACGAAGATATTCACGCCGTAGTAGTTGAACAGCCAGCAGGCGAAGGCGGCGAGCGCCAGGTACGCGGCCTTGCGCCCCTTCCAGCCGGCGGTGGCGCGGGCGTGCAGGTAGGCCGCGTAGGCCACCCAGGTGATGAACGACCAGGTCTCCTTCGGGTCCCACTCCCAGTACTTGCCCCAGGCGGCCTCGGCCCAGATCGCACCCGCGATGATGGTGAAGGTCCACAGCGGGAAGACCAGGGCGTTGATCCGGTAGGCCGTCTTGTCGAGCGTGGCGGAGGCGGGAAGACGCTGCCAGACCGAGGCCGGGGTGCGCAGCGGGCCGGTGGTCAGACCGGCGGCCGCCCGGCGGTCGTAGGCGTCCTTGCCCAGGTACAGGACCGTGGTGGCGAAGCCCGCGTACAGCGCGCCGCCCGCGAGGATCGCGCAGGCGACGTGGATCCCCAACCAGTACGACCGCAGCGCCGGCTGGAGCTGGTCGGAGGAGGTGTAGAGGATGCCCACCGCCACGGCCAGGGTCACCAGCGCCGCGACCACGACGGGCAGGCCGAGCCACCGGACGTTCTTCTTGGCAGCCAGCAGCCCCAGGTAGGCGAGGACCATGGCGAGGGCGAAGGAGCAGGAGAACTCGTACATGTTGCCCCACGGCCAGCGCATCACCGACAGGCCGCGGGAGACCACGCCGCCGGTGTGCAGCAGGGTGCCGAGGACGGTCAGCGAAACCGCGATCCGGCCCGCGAGGTCACCCCTCCTGCTGACCCCCGCCGCACCCGGGCCGTCGATCTCGACGTCGCCACGCCCACTGGTCACCACCGTGGCGCCCTCGCCGACCAGCGCGGTGCGGGTGAGCGTGGTGGTGCCGCCGCCCGCGGAGGCGACCGTGACGGCCACCTTGTGGCCCGCACCTGCGGGTTCCTTGGCGGCCGCGACCGTGTCGGCCAGCGTCGTGTGCCCGGCGGAAACGGACGGCCACCGCGCCCTTGCCACCGAACGTCCACTCGAAGACGTGGGCAAGCATGGCGATCGCGTAGACGGCCATCGCCGAGTAGATCAGTTTGTTGGACAGGGCGGCCGCCTGTGGGTCAACCGAGGCGAAACGGTCTTCGCGTCCTGGATCCACAGGGCGTCGTTCCTCTTGCCGTTCCAGGTCGCCGTTCACAAGCCCACGAGACTCGATCGCGGCGACACCGACCTCGGTACTGGGCCGTGTATCGGGTTGCGATCGATCCGAGGGAGTTTCCCCGGGCGGCACCGGATCCGGTAGGCCTTCGCCTATGACGCGCGCCTAACTTCCCGATGCCGAGCGTGAGTTCATAGGGCCGTATCTGCCGATCGGCACATGCGGCCCCTACCCGGAGCGACTGCGTCAGCAGTTCGAAGACGTGATCCGACGGTTCAGCACAGGCGGGCAGTGGCGGGAGATGCCCCAGATCGAGAGGAACGTCGAGGCGCCCGACGCCGCCACCGGATCCGACCGAAGGAGGCACTGCCGGGACGCTCAAGGGTGGGCGGACCAGCAAGATCCACCTGGTCGGCGACCGCAAGGGCCGGCCGCCGGCCTTCGTCCTGCCCGCGGGGCGGGCCTCCGACAACCGCCCCCAGCACGCTGGCCTGGAGCTTCAACCTCTCCTCGGCAACACCTACATCGACCACGGCGGCGTCCACGGACTGAGCACCGACGGCCTGCGGACCGACGGCTCGATTTCCGGCCTGCCCTCCGTCCCCGAGAAGGCCCGACAGCTGACGGTGCGGATGGATTCCTCCAGGGGCCACCGCTCCTGCGCCCTCAACCGAACTGCGACAGTGCGAGGTTGAGTTCGAGGACGTTCACCCGGGGCTCGCCGAGGAAGCCGAGGACACGGCCGGTCACGTATCCGTCGACCAGTCGGCGGACCACCTGTGGATCCAGGCCGCGGGCCCGGGCGACCCGGTCCACCTGCTCGTGGGCGTAGCCGAGCGAGATGTGCGGGTCGAGGCCCGAACCGCTCGCGGTCAGTGCGTCGGGGGGTACGGCGGCCGGGTCCACCCCGTCGAAGGCGGCGACGGCGGCTCGGCGGTCGTCGACGGACCCGGTCAGCGCGGAGTTGTTCGAGCCCAGGTTGCTCGCGCCCGAGGCGGTCGGGTCGTAACCGCCGGCGGACGGCCGCGGCTGGAACCACTTCGGGTCGGGCAGCGGCCACTCCTTCGGGTCGTCGGGGTTCTTCTTCGGCAGGTCGAAGCTCTGCCCGAGCAGGCTGGAGCCGATCACGCGGCCGTCCTGGTGCAGCCGGGAGCCGTCGGCCTGCCGGGACAGGGCCAGCTGCGCGAAGCCGGTGATCAGCAGCGGGTAGGCCAGCCCGCACAGCACGGTGAAGACCAGCAGCAGGCGAAGCGCGGTCAGGTGCGCCCTGATCAGCGGTCTGAGCACCCGCGTCAGCACGGTCGGCACGATCGGCCTCCTTGCGGCTCAGTGCAGTCCGGGGACGAACTGGATGGCGAGGTCGATGAGCTTGATACCGAGGAACGGCAGGATCAGCCCGCCCACCCCGTAGCGGCCGAGGTTGCGGCGCAGCAGCGCGGAGGCCGAGGAGGGGCGGTAGCGCACGCCGCGCAGGGCGAGCGGGATCAGTGCGACGATGATCAGCGCGTTGAAGACGATCGCCGAGGTGATCGCCGAGGTCGGGCTGTGCAGGGCCATGATGTTCAGGTGCCTCAGCCCGGGGTACACGCCCGCGAACATCGCGGGGATGATCGCGAAGTACTTGGCGACGTCGTTGGCGATCGAGAAGGTGGTCAGGGCGCCGCGGGTGATCAGCAGTTGTTTGCCGATCTCGACGATCGCGATCAGTTTGGTGGGATTGGAGTCGAGGTCGACCATGTTGCCGGCCTCCTTGGCGGCCGAGGTGCCGGTGTTCATCGCCACGCCGACGTCGGCCTGGGCGAGGGCGGGGGCGTCGTTGGTGCCGTCGCCGGTCATCGCGACCAGCTTGCCGCCGGCCTGTTCGCGTCGGATCAGGGCCATCTTGTCCTCGGGGGTGGCCTCGGCGAGGAAGTCGTCGACCCCGGACTCGGTGGCGATGGCGCGTGCGGTGAGCGGGTTGTCGCCGGTGATCATGACGGTGCGGATGCCCATCCGGCGCAGGTCCTCGAAGCGCTCGCGGATGCCCTGCTTCACCACGTCCTTCAGGTGGATCACGCCGAGCACCCGGGCCGGGTCGGCGCCCTGCTGGACGGCGACCACCAGGGGGGTGCCGCCGGCGGCCGCGATGCCGTCCACCAGGGGGCCGGCGTCGGGGGTGGGGTGGCCACCGTTGGCGGCCACCCAGGCGAGCACCGCGCCGGCCGCTCCCTTGCGGATGCGCCGGACGGCCGTCTCCTCGTGCAGGTCCACTCCGCTCATCCGGGTCTGCGCGGTGAACGCGATCCACCGCGCGTTCTCCAGCGCGCCCTGCTCGCGGGCGCGCAGCCCGTGGTCCTGCTTCGCGAGCACGACGATCGAGCGGCCTTCGGGCGTCTCGTCGGCCAGGCTGGAGAGTTGGGCGGCGTCCGCCAACCGGGCCGGCTCGACGCCGGCGACCGGGATGAACTCGGCGGCCTCGCGGTTGCCGAGGGTGATGGTGCCGGTCTTGTCGAGCAGCAGGGTGGAGACGTCGCCGGCGGCCTCGACGGCGCGGCCGGACATGGCCAGCACGTTGCGCTGCACCAGGCGGTCCATGCCGGCGATGCCGATCGCGGACAGCAGGGCGCCGATGGTGGTCGGGATGAGTGCCACCAGCAGGGCGACCAGGACCACGGTGCTCTGCTCGGCGCCGGCGTAGGCGGCCATCGGCTGCAGGGTGACCACGGCGAGCAGGAAGACGATGGTCAGTGAGGCCAGCAGGATGTCGAGGGCGATCTCGTTCGGGGTCTTCTGCCGGGCGGCGCCCTCGACCAGGGCGATCATCCGGTCGATGAAGGTCTCCCCGGGTTTCGAGGTGACCTTCACGACGATCCGGTCGGAGATCACCTTGGTGCCGCCGGTGACCGCCGACCGGTCACCGCCCGACTCGCGGATCACCGGGGCCGACTCGCCGGTGATCGCGGACTCGTCCACCGAGGCGACACCCTCGACCACATCGCCGTCGCCGGGGATCAACTGACCGGCCTCGACGATCACGTGATCGCCGACCCGCAGTTCGGCAGCCGGGACCTCATGCTCCGGCGGTTCCCGCAGGCCGGGCCGCCAGGGTGTGGCGATCCGGCGGGCCACGGTCTGCGTCCTGGTCCGCCGCAGGGTTTCCGCCTGGGCCTTCCCGCGGCCCTCCGCGACCGCTTCGGCCAGGTTGGCGAAGACCACGGTGAGCCAGAGCCAGACGGTGATCACCCAGGCGAAGACGCTGCTGTGCCGGATCGCCGAGACGGTGGTCAGCACCGCGCCGACCTCGACGACGAACATGACCGGGTGGCGGACCGTCACGCGGGGATCGAGCTTGCGCAGGGCGTCCGGCAGGGAGGCCAGCACCTGCCGGGGGTTCAGCACACCGGCGGAGACCCGGTGCGCCTCGTGCACGGGGGGCGTTCCGCCGGCCGCCGTCGTCACTGGTGCGCCCCGGTCGTCATCGAGGGGACTCCGCCGTCATCGGTGCAGCCCTTCCGCGAGCGGTCCGAGGGCCAGCGCCGGGAAGTACGTCAGCCCGACGACGATCAGCACCACACCCAGCAGCATGCCGACGAACAGCGGCCGGTGGGTGGGCAGCGTTCCGGCGGTCACCGGCACCTTGCCCTGCCGGGCCAGCGAGCCCGCCAGGGCCAGGACGAAGACCATCGGCAGCAGTCGGCCGAACAGCATGGCCAGCCCCAGGGCGGTGTTCCACCAGGTGCTGGTGGCGGTGAGCCCCGCGAAGGCCGAACCGTTGTTGTTGGCCGCCGAGGTGAAGGCGTAGAGCACTTCGGAGAAGCCGTGCGGGCCGGAGTTGAGGATGGCGGTCCGCTCCCCGTCGAGGGTGATCGCCGTGCCGGCTCCGACCAGCACCACCGCGGGGGTGGTGAGGATGTACAGCGAGGCGAACTTCATCTCCCGGCCCCCGAGCTTCTTGCCCAGGTACTCGGGTGTGCGACCGACCATGAGGCCGGCCACGAAGACGGTCACCACCGCGAGGACCAGGATCCCGTACAGCCCGGAGCCGGTGCCGCCCGGGGCGATCTCCCCGAACATCATGTCGACGAGCAGCACGCCGCCGCCGAGCGGGGTGAAGGAGTCGTGGGCGGCGTTGACCGCGCCGGTCGAGGTCAGTGTGGTGGAGGCGCCGAACAGGGTGCTGCCGGCGATGCCCAGGCGGACCTCCTTGCCCTCCATGGCCGCCCCGGCCGCACGCAGTGCCGTCCCCTGGTGCCGCCATTCGAAGTACGCCAGCAGGGCGCTCGAACCGATCCAGATCAGGGCCATCACCGCGACGACCGCGTACCCCTGGCGCCGGTCGCCCACCATGGTCCCGAAGGCCCGGGGCATCGCGAAGCCGATCACCAGGAGCAGGTAGACCTCCAGCCAGTTGGTCAGCGGATTCGGGTTCTCGAACGGGTGGGCCGAGTTGGCGTTGTAGAAGCCGCCGCCGTTGGTGCCGAGCAGCTTGACGACCTCCTGGGAGGCCACCGGCCCACCGGGGAGCGCCTGGGTCCCGCCGCCGAGCGTGCTCACCTGGGCCGCCGCGTGCAGGTTCTGCACCATGCCCGCGGCCACGAACACCACGGCGAACAGCACCGAGACCGGCAGCAGCAGCCGGATCGTCACCCGGACGAGGTCCACCCAGAAGTTGCCCACCAGGTCGGTCCCGCTCCGCTGGAAGCCCCGGATCAGCGCGGCGACCACGGCGATGCCCACGGCGGCGGACAGGAAGTTCTGCACCGCCAGGCCGGCCATCTGCACCAGGTGGCCCAGCGTGGACTCGCCCGCGTAGTTCTGCCAGTTGGTGTTGGTGACGAAGGACACCGCGGTGTTCCAGGCGAGCGGGGCGTCCACCGCCGGGAACCCGAGGGACAGCCACAGGTGGTTCTGCAGCCGCAGGAAGGCGTACAGGAAGAGCACCGAGACCGCGGAGAACGCCAGCACCCCGCGCAGGTAGCCGGACCAGCTCTGGTCCGCGTCACCGCGGACCCCGATCACCCGGTAGATGCCGCGCTCGATCCCCAGGTGACCGCGGCCGGTCAGGACGCCCGCGAGGTAGTCGCCGAGCGGCCGGTACGACAGCACGAGGGCGGCCACCAGGGCGAGTGCCTGGAGCCAGCCCGCGAGCGCGGCATCCACCTCAGAACCGCTCGGGGAAGACCAGCGCCAGCACCAGGTACACCACCAGCACGGCGGCGACGATCAGCCCGACGGTGTTGTCCACGCTCACAACCGCTCGACCCCCTTGGCGAGCAGCGCCAGCACCGCGAACGCGACCACCGTCAGGCCGAGGTAGCCGAGATCCATCACGACACATCACCCCATGGTCACCATGCGCACGCGATCGAATGCCGTGTGTCATGACGATCCTCGGTCGACGTGCCCGCCGACGGCGAGCTTTTGCTACGCCATCGGGGTCGCACACGGCGGGCGGCCCGATGGCTCGCGCCCGGGCCGGAGGACCACGGGGCGCCCCGGATGTCCCCCCTCGCGCGGGTCGGACGTGGGCGACGAACTGGTCGGCGGGCACCGCGACCCCGGCGGGGTGCGTGAAGTCCGCCGCCCGTTCCACGAGCCGGTCTCGCCGGACGCCGGGGGACGAGGCGGTCGACGGCGCCCTCGGCCCGGGCGGCCCGGTGCCTCCGTTCCTCGGCATCACGGCGGTCGACCTGGTCATCGGGCTCCTCCCCGGCCCCGGCTGACCGGCCCCAGGGGCGTCGGCCGTCAAGGTCCCGCCAAAACAGGGACGTCCGGCGTCACGGTCGCGTCAGCGTCGGTTCCCCCGGGCACCTCGACGGCTTTCACTGGAGACCTGGGAACCGCACACCCCACGGCGAAGGAGGCCAGGACCATGACCGGTACCACGCGGGTGATCGTCGGGCTCGACGGGTCGCTGGGCAGCCTCGCAGCCCTGTACCGCGCGGTCACGGAGGCGGGCGCCCGCGGCGCCGTGCTCGTCCCCGTGGCCGTCTGGGCCCCCACCGGAGCGGACGGCCTGCGGCCGTACTCCGAACTCGAACACGCCGCCCGGCGACGGATCGACACCGCCTTCGAGCAGACCTTCGGCGGCTACCCCGCCCACCTGGTCGTCCACCCCCGGGTGGTCCGCGGCGAGCCCGGTCCCGCGCTCGTCTCCGCCGTGGGCGGCCAGGGCGACCTGCTCGTCCTCGGCACCGCCCGCCCCGGCCGCCTGCTGCCCGGCCGCCCCGGGTCGACCGCCCGCCACTGCCGCGCGCACGCCGCCTGCCGGGTCCTCACCGTCTCCCCCTCCGACCTGCTGCGCAGCCTGGAGTACGCCGCCCGCAGCGGTGCACCGCTGCCGCTCGCCGCGGGGGCTCACGCACGCTGATCCGCGCCGCCGGGCCCTGCCGCCCGCCGCAGGCCGAGGACCAGGGTCGTCCCGCCGCCCGGGGTCGGCTCGACGGTCAGTTCTCCGCCCATGGCCTCGGTGAATCCCTTGGCGACGGTGAGCCCGAGGCCGGCGCCCGCGACCCGGCCCGGGGCCCGGTGGCCGGGGTGGAACGGCTCGAAGAGCCGCTCCCGCTCCGCCGCGCCGATCCCCGGCCCCCGGTCGACCACCCGCACGTCCACCCGACCCGCCACCACCCCGGCGTCGACCCGCACCGGCTCACCGGGCGGCGACCAGGTACGGGCGTTGGCCAGGATGTTCGCCAGTGCCCGTGTCAGCAATCCGGCGTCGGCCTCCACCCGCGGCAGGTCCTCCGGGAGGTCGAGCACCACCGTCGTCCCGCCGGGCGGCAGGCTCCCGACCGCTTGGGCCAGCACCTCCGCCAGGTCGGTCGGCCACAGCGACACCGGCACCCGCCCGGCCTGCAGACGGCTCAGATCGAGCAGATCGGCGACCATCCGCGTCAACCGGTCGGCCTCGCCGTCGATGATCGCCGAGAGGCGACGGACGTCCTCCGGCGGCCGGTCCACCTCCTCGGAGCGAAGGCTGGACGCCGAGGCCTTGATCCCCGCCAAGGGCTCGCGCAGATCGTGCGCCACGGCTTCCAGCAGGGTGGTGTGCAGGGCGTCGCTGCGGGCCAGGGCCCGCGCCGACTCCGCCTCCCCGGCCAGCCGCGCCAGTTCGCGCAGCAAGCGCAGCCGGGTCACGAACGGGCCGAGCAGCCGGGCGTTGTCCTCGCTGAGCGCGGGCCCCGCCAGCACCAGGACGGCGTCCCGGTCCAGTTCCACGGCGAACGCCGCGTCCGCCGGACTGCCCGGGAGCGGGCCGCCGGCCGCGTCCTCCGGACGCCAGCCCGTGCCGTCCTGGACCAGGATGCCGACGGCGAACAGGCCGAAGGCCAGCCGCAGTTCCTCCAGCAGCTCGGGCAGCGGGTGTTCCCCGCCCCGCACCGGCTCCCCCGCGAGCCTCGCGAGGGCCTGCGCCTCCGCCCGGGCGCGGGCCGTCTGCTGGGACCGGCGGGCCAGTCCGTCGATCAGGTGGCTGACGATGCCCGCGACCGCCAGGAACACCACCAGTACGGCGACGTCCGCCGCCCGGCCGACCGCGAGGCTGTGCCGCGGCTCGGTGAAGAACCAGTCCGCCGCGAGCGCCGAGGTCGCGGTGGTGGCGGCGGCCGGGGCGAGACCGCCCAGACGCGCCGTGCCGGCCACCACGAGCAGCAGGCAGAGCAGCGCGCCGGACAGTCCGAGCGAGCCGCGCAGCGGTGACAGGGCGCTCGCCGCCACCACCGCCCCGGCCGGCCCGAACGACCAGCCCAGCAGGCGCCGCCGGGCCGGGAGGGCCGCGGCCCGGCGCGGGCGCGGCGCACGCGGCAGTGCCAGCTGGTCCGGAGCGGGCGGCGGCAGCACCCGGACGTCGATCGGTCCGGCCAGCCGGATCACCCGGTTGATCACCGAGCCGCTCACCAGCTCCCGCAGCCGCGACCGGCCGGTCGGCCCGAGCAGGATCTGGGTCGCGCTCTCGGCCCGGGCGAAGTCCACCAGCGCCTGCGCCACGTCTTCCCCGGTGATCTCCGCGTAGGCGCCGTGCAGTTCGCGCAGCAGCTCGCGCTGCCCGGCGAGCGCGGGGGGTTCGTGCCGGACGGTCCCGCCGTCCGACCGGACGTGGACGCCGATCAGGTCGCCGTGCACCCGGGCGGCCGTCCGTGCGCCCCGCCGGATCAGGTGCTCGCCCTGCGGTGCGCCGTTCAGCGCCACCATGATCCGTTCCTTGGTCTCCCACGGCGCCCGGATGCCGTGCCGGGCCCGGTACTCGGCCAGCTCCTCCTCCACCCGGTCCGCCAGCCACAGCAGGGCCAGCTCCCGCAGCGCGCCGAGGTTGCCGGCCCGGAAGTAGTTGTCCAGCGCCACGTCGACCCGGTCCGGCGGGTAGACCTCGCCCCGCGCCATCCTCGCGCGCAGCGCCTCCGGACTGAGGTCGACCAGCTCGATCCGGTCGGCCGCGCGGACCACCTCGTCCGGGATCTGCTCGTGCTGGACGATGCCGGTGATCTGCTCGACCACGTCGTTGAGGCTCTCCAGGTGCTGGATGTTGAGCGTCGTCGCCACGTCGATCCCGGCGTCCAGCAGCTCCCGCACGTCCTGCCAGCGCTTGCCGTTCCGGCCGCCCGGCACGTTGGTGTGGGCCAGCTCGTCCACCAGGGCGAGCGCGGGCCGGCGCCGCAGCAGGCCGTCGAGGTCCAGCTCGGTCAGCTCGATGCCGCGGTACGGCGCGGGTCGGCGGGGCAGCACCGGCAGATCGCCGAGCTGCTGCTCGGTGCCGCGCCGGCCGTAGGTCTCGGCGAGGCCCACCACGACGTCCAGCCCCTCGTCCCGCAGCCGCCGTCCCTCGGCCAGCATGGCGTACGTCTTCCCGACACCGGGCGCCGCGCCCAGGAAGACCCGCAGCTTCCCCGTCACGTCCGGCTCACCACCTCCGTCAGGTCCATGCTGCTCCTGCTCGGATCGGTTGTCCCGCGACACCGGTCCGCGAGGGGTGGCCAAGGAGCGGCCGTGCACGGGGCCGGAGCCACCGCAGCGGGATGGTCCTTCCCGGACGCCGCACCCTCAGTGCTCGGCTTGCCACCGGGCTTCGAGCCTCCGGGTGCCGCCCGGAGCCACGACGGGTCGCCAGGTGGCGGTCAGCGCGCCGCCCCGGCGAGCGGGTTCACGTGAGCGGGAAGGCGATCAGGGCCGGCACGATGACCACCTGCCGCACCGCCCGCACCCAGTGCGGTGGCCGGGTCCACCTGATGTCGCTCCGTCGAGCCACTCGGCTGCCGAAGGGCGCTCGTCGCCACCGCGCCCTTCGGTCCCGGCGCACGCGCCGTTCGGATGCTGCACGAAAAGGCAGACCTCTCGGCCTGGTCGTATGGATGCCGTCAGGAGTCACGGAACGGAGGATTTCCGAGGTCTAACATCCGTCTTCTTCGAGAAGAAAGATGCCTCCGACATGAAACCCCTGTCCCGCATGAAACGCGCCCTGACCTATGGGGTCGCCGCGGTCGCCGTATTCTCCGGCATGACCGTGCAGGCCGAGGCCGCTCCGGCCGCCCCCGTGGACAAGACCTGCGGAACTCCGGCCGTCCCGGGCGGCGGCAACTGCATGACCTCGCTGATCGGCGCCGGCTTCGACATGATCCGGGCCATGCGCGGCGCCGCCAACGCCAACAAGCTGGACAACGCGGAGTTCACCCAGAAAACCGCATCGCAGCTGAGCCAGAAATTCCCCGGGTTCAATGTCCTGGTGTTCAAGACCGTGGGCACCGACCTGTACGACACCGAATGGTTCACGAACGAGTACAAGGCCGACATGAAGGGGGTGCTGATCGACACCACCTACAAGCTCAACCATTTCATGAACAAGGAGGAGCAGAAGGACCCCTCCGGCTACGACAAGTTCCGGATCTGGGTGTTCCAGGGCGAGTCGACCTTCCGCAACCGGGGCGACGGCGGCTATATGAACTGGGCGTTCGTCGGCAACGACGGCGACAGCGTCAAGAAGGAGCCGTGGACCTGCCGGGCGGGCACCGCGCGCCCCTACAAGTGCGACGGCGATGTGCGCACCCTGCACTTCCCCGCACGCTCCGGCTACGGCAGCAGGACCGGCAGTCTGACCCCGGACTCCAGCGCCCCGGGCTACCACGCCTGCCTGGACGTCAGCGGCAACGGCACCGCGAACGGCACCCCCGTGCAGATGTGGGAGTGCAACGGCGGCGACGCCCAGAAGTGGACCTACAACGGGTACAAGCTCCGCGCGGCCAACGGCAAGTGCCTCGACCTCCCGGACAACAGGGCCGCGAACGGGAACGGGCTCCAGATCTGGGACTGCCTGGAGATCCCCGGCCAGCGCTGGCACATGTCACCCAGCGGCGGCCTGCGCCACCTGACCGACCCGGACGACCGGTCCAAGGACGTCTGCGTCGACGACTTCAGCGGCCGGACCGCCAACGGCAGCGCCGTGGTCGCCTGGGCCTGCGGCTCCGAGGACAACCGGGACGCGCCCAACCAGAACTGGGCCTGGGGCGGCACCCCGCCGACCACCAACCCGGGCACGCCTGCCAACGGCGCCGACGTCACCCTCAAGCTCGACAACGGCCTGGGCGCCGTCCCCGTCAGCGGTTCGGCCGGCGCGTCCGTCGTCGCCGGGCTCCGGGGCGGCAACGAGTCCAAGTGGAAGCTCACATCGGTCGGCGGCGGCCGCTACCGGATCACCAGCTCCTACGGGCTGGAACTCACCGAGAGCGGCGGCTACATGGCCGAACTCCAGCCGTGGAGCAACTCCTCGAAGCAGAAGTGGGAGCTCGTCGGCGTCGGCAACGGCCGGTACCAGATCCGGATCTCCGACGACGACTGCCTCGCCCACGACTCCGACTTCAAGCAGCTCGGCGTGTGGACCTGCAAGCGCGGCTGGCAGCAGGAGTGGGTGCTCGAATCCGCCTCGGGCGGCGTTGTCGTCCCGGGTGAGCCGGGCACCCCGACGAACCCCACGAAGCCCCCGACGGGCGGCGGCGGCAGCGCCGTCCCGACCGAGCGGCCGCTGTTCCTGAAGCTCGACAACGGCCTCGGGGCCACGGCCCCCACCGAGACCGCGAGCTGGGGCGCGCCGGTCCTGGGCGGCATCCTCGGCTACAAGGGCTCCACCTGGACGATCAAGCCCCTGGGCGGCGACCGCTACCGCATCGTCAACGACCTCGGCTACAACCTCACCGAGAACCCCGAGACCTACGTCGCCGAGCAGCAGGCCTGGGGCAACACCTCCAACCAGAAGTGGCAGTTCGTCGGCGTCGGCAACGGCAAGTACCGGATCCAGATCTCCGACGACGACTGCCTCACCCACGACTCCGACCACAAGCAGCTCGGCGTCTGGACCTGCGAGGGCGGCTGGAAGCAGGAGTGGTCCCTCCAGCTCCGCTGACGCACGGCACCCGCCCCGGACCGGCCGGACCGGATCCCCGTGATCCACCGCCGGTCCGGGGCGGGCGCAGCACCGGGTCCTTGCTTCGCCCTACCCCACGTGGACGCGCGGCTGGCGGGCAGGCAGTAGGGCGGTCCTGGTCACGCGGTACCAGTACAGGTTCTGCAAGGTGCATGGGGAGTGCGCAGCGGAACGGTGTGGCCGCGGGCGACAGCGAGGGCGGCGCGGTGGCAAACGAGGAGGCCCGCGCCTGGACCCGTTGAGGATCGATCCCAAGCTGATCCGCAACCGCGTCGGCTCTCGGGGGTGTTAGATCCGACGTCCTCTCGACATAGACAGGGTGGGATCCGATCTGGGGAGAGGTCTTGGGGGTAGAGGATGAGTTCCGGGCTGTGTACGGCGAGCATCACACAGCGGTCTACCGCTATGTCCGCCGGCGGGTGGCTCCGGAGGAGGCCGCGGATGTGACGGCCGAGGTCTTCACCACGGTGTGGCGGCGCTTCGGGGACCGTCCTCGTTCTGCGGTGCTGCCCTGGTTGTACGGCGTCGCGCGCAGGACCGTCGCCAACCACCTTCGGGCGCGGGAGAGCGCGCTGGCGGCGGTGCGGGCTGGCGAGTCGGTGGCGGTGGTCGCGGCGCGCGACGTCGGAGAGCAGGTCGCGGCCCGTGACGCCGTGCAGCGGGCGTGGTCGGGGCTGTCTCCGGCTGACCGGGAGGTGCTGGCCTTGACCGGCTGGGAAGGGCTACCGGTCCGGGACGCCGCCCGGGCCCTGGGGTGCAGTGCGGCGGTGTTCTCGATGCGGCTCCTGCGGGCGAGGAAGCGGCTACGGGCGGCTCTGGATGCCTCGGAGGACGGTTCCACGCGGACGAAAGCGGCAGACACGCGGAAGGTGGGGGTGGCGCGGTGAGTACGGCGAAGCGGGTCAGGGAGATGATGGTGGCCAGTGATCCGGCTGCGGGCGAGCTACCGGACCGGGCCGAGGCCGAGGCCGCGTTGGAGATGATCCTGGGCGACGCTGCCGGACGGCCGGTTGAGGGCCCGCCGAGGCGTTCCCGGCCGCGGCGTCTGGTGCTCGGCCTGGCCGCCGCCGCGACCGTCTCGGCGGTGGCGACGGCGCTGCTCGTGCTGCCCGGAGGCAGCGGCCCCGCCGCGGCCGCCACCCCTGCACCGCTGGCGTACCACCTGACGACGGAACAGGAGTCCACCGACGCGCGCACGCAACTCCTGCAGGTCGCCCGCACCGCCCGGTCGGCCGGCGAGACACCCGTCACCCCGCTGGGGCTGCACTGGCAGCAGTGGGCGCTCAACACCCGCGACGACCGCGGAAAGGTCACCTCCCGCGTCGTCCCGTACGACTACGAGATCCTCAACGGCCCGGCCGGCCTCGTCATCAGACGGCGCAGCCTCGGCGGGTCGGACAAGACCCGCACGGACCCCTTCCACCCCACGCTTGGAGACCTCAGCACACCGCTGGACGGCCAGGCCCTGAAGGACTGGCTGCGCAGGCGCACCCCTGGTGTCGACGGGCCGGGCGGGGCCTCGCAGGCGGTCCACGACCTGCTCGCCGCGCGAGCCCTGACCGGCGGCCAGCGCGCCGCGGTGCTGGAGCTGATCGCCTCCCTGCCGGGCCTCGAGCTCACCGGGACCGTGACCGACCGGGCCGGGCGGGTGGGCGTCGCGTACTCCGCGAGCTCGAAGGAGAGCGGCCTGCCCACCCGCTACACCTTCATCATCGACCCGGGCACCGGCCGGGTCCTGGCCCAGGAAGCAACCCTCACCGAGACCGCCGGCATGCTCAACGTCCCCGTCCCCTCGGTGACCAGCTACAACGTCTACCTCGGCAATTCCGGCTGACCACGCGAACGCACCGGGTGCCAGGGTGAGGGGGTCGCATTCCAGCGCCGCGCGGCCGATGCTGACCAGGAGGGCGAGAACTGCTTCACGATCCGGCGTCTTCGCGTCGTCGGCGAGCGCGAACAGGAACGGCAGGCTCGCCGCAGTACAGACATAGACGTCGCCCTGGTGGTGGGCCGCATTGTAGAAGCTGCTGAATGCCTTCTTCCGGACGTCGGCATCGGGCGAGGCCATCTGCTCCAGCCACCGCGGGACCTCCACGGCCGGACCGTAGGCGTGGCCCATCGACGACCAGTCGACATCCGCAAGGTGTTCGTTGATCATGAACCGCACCATGGCACAGGTCACTGACAAGGCCGCGGTTGGCCGTATCCCGCCCGGCGGCCTCGTCAGCCAGCAGGGCCCGCGCGATCGCGGCGGGTTTCCAGCAATGGGCCTTCGCGGTCGGGACGATCTCGACCATCGCCCGTCGGATGTGAGGCAGTTTCAGGCGACGGGTCAGCGCCATCGCCTCGTCGACCGCCTCGTCGAACGCGGCGCCGGAGGCCGCCGCGACGGCCGAGGTCAGTGCGGCCAGTCGGGGTCGGACCGGTGCAGGGGACGGAGTCGTGGTCATGGGGCGTGCCCTACGTGTCGGAGCAGTTGGACAGGTTGTGGTCATGGAGGAGATGGGTGACGAGAACGTGCGGGCAACCTTCAAGCAGCCGGCTCGGCGGGTCGGTGACGAGCCCGCCGCTGCGGGTCAGCCGACCGCCGCCGTGCTGGCCCTCACCTCAACCGGGTCCTCCCCGCACGCGCGGGGGTCGGCCATTTTGTACGAAGCGGCGGGGACCGTGAAGGTCCTCCCCCAGGCTGCTCCCGTCCGGTCGTGGGTCCGGCTATCGTGGCGGGCATGACGTATCGCGTGCAGTACACCGTCGAGGCGAAGGCGACGATCGATGCCCTGCCCGCCGCACGTCGTGACCTCCTGGAGCGCGCCCTGGGTGTTCTCTCCCGCGATCCGTACCACAAGACCGCGACGGCGCCGATCGGTCTCGACGAGCACCTGCGCAAGGCCTACGCCGCCCCCGGGGTCGTGGTCGAGTTCATGGTCGCCGACCACGTCCTGGTCGTCGTCGTCCTCCAGATCTTCGACGAGCTCCAGTACCTGATCGACGAAACCGACGCCCGCTGACCACAGGCACGCACAGGTCAGTCGGCCAGCACGGACCCCAAGGGCCACCAGGCCGTCCTCTCCGCAAACGCGGAAGCCGTCGAGGGGACGATGTGGGCGGAGGGTGCCAACGGACAAGCTCAAGATCCCTCTCAACGGACACTTCGCATTCCTTCCGGCGGACAGCTGCTCCCGGGACGGCATGACGTATCGTCACCCGCGCGGGTCTGTCGCTACTGAACTTGATTGGGTGATGTCGGTGTGGTTCGCCTGACAGCCGGGTGTCGGCACCGGTAGCCCTGGGGCGTGAGGTACGCGCAGGGCGGC
>NZ_JBEXJT010000051.1:0-60716 GCF_040609255.1 Kitasatospora sp. NPDC004723
CAACCCCGAAACAAGTCCGAGGCCGGGGATGTCAACATATCTGGCGTTGACTTTTGGCACGCTGTTGAGTTCTCAAGGAACGGACGCTTCCTTCGGGCGGCTTTCACACCGGCCCTCCGGGCGCTTCGTTCTTTCGTGTTTCCAGCTTACCAGATGTTTTCCGCTCCGTTTTCCGGAGTTTCATTCATCCGATTCCCGCTGGGGGGATTTCCTTCAACTTCGCTCCGAAGCTTATCAAAGCTTTCGGTGTGCTCAGTTCCGGGATTTACCTTGTCGGAGAGGGCGTGCATTCGATGAAGCACACTCACCTCGACTCGGCGGTGTCGTAGACATTAACGCCCGAGCCTGGCTGTTGTCCAGCCGGTCCAACCGTTCAAACCTACTACCCCACCCCAACCACGTCAATGGTTTTGCCGGGATGCGAGAACAGTAGCAGCTCAGGGGCCTGTTGATCACATCGCTCAGGCCGCGACCGGCTGCAGGTCCGCCCGATCGGCCGCGTCCAGGTCACCGGTTTCTCCGGCCGCGGCGGCCTTTCGGCCCAACACCAGCGCATAGAACAGGAACGCCACCTCGGCGAGCACGCCGATGGTGATCCGGGCCCAGGTCGGCAGGCCGGACGGGGTCACGAACGCCTCCAGGACACCCGACACCGCCAGCACCGTGGCCAGGCCGATGGCCATGCCGATGATCGAGCGGCCCTGTTCGGCGAGTGCGGTGGCGCGGGTGCGCGGGCCGGGGTCGACGATCGTCCAGCCGAGGCGCAGCCCCAGGCCGCCGGCGACGAAGACGGCGGTCAGCTCCAGCAGGCCGTGCGGGATGAGCAGGCCGAGGAAGGTGTCGAGCCGGCCGGCGGAGGCCATCAGCCCGACGCCGAGGCCGAGGTTGAGGACGTTGCTCAGCAGCACCCACAGCACCGGGAGGCCGAGCACCACGCCGTACAGCAGGCACTGCACGGCGATCCAGGCGTTGTTCGTCCAGACCTGGGCGGCGAAGGAACTCGCCGGACGGTCGGAGTAGTAGGTCTCGTACGCGCCGCCGGGCCTGGTCATCTCCCGCAGCTCGGCCGGCGCGGCCAGGCTGTTGCGGACCTCGGGGTGGCCGGCCACCCACCAGGCGACCAGCGCGGTGGCGAGCAGGGAGAGCACCGCCACCGGGATCCACCAGCGGCGCGAACGGTAGAGCGCGGCGGGGAAGCTCACCGTGTAGTAGCGCGCGACGTCCCGCCAGCCGCTGGTCCGGCTGCCGGTGACCGCGTCGCGGGCCCGCGAGACCAGGCTGGTCAGCCGGCCCTCGAGGGTCGGGTCGGGCGCGGCGGCCTGGACCTTGGCCAGGTGCCCGGTGACGCGCTGGTAGAGGGCGACGAGTTCGTCGGCCTCCTCGCCGGTCGGGCGTCGCTTCCTGGCGAGGGCGTCCAGCCGGGCCCACTCCCCCTGGTGGGTGGCGACGAAGACGTCCAGGTCCATGCGGCGGCTCCATGGTCGGCGCGGGGCGCGCGGTCGGGCGGTGCGGACAGGTGGGCCCAGCATGCCAGGGCCGGACGACGTGGAGACCGTCGGGACCTCCCTTCCCGGCGGGCTCCGCGGCCCCGTATGTTGACGGCAGCAGATCTCGGGATCGTGGGGGCCGATCCGCCGGATTCCCCGCCCACGGACCGCATACCACCGACGGGAACGGACGGGTGTCTTGAGCGACCTGGTGACGGGCGAGGCGGTCGTCCTCGGCCTGCGCGCGGCGAAGCTTCCGAGCCGGGGGCTGGCGATCGTCCTCGACCTCACCGTGCAGATCGCGGGGCTGGTGGCGACGACCCTGCTGCTGAGCCTGGTCCTGGTCGACCTGGACGGTGCGGCGGTCGCCGCCGTGACGATCGGACTGACCGTCTTCTTCCTGGTCGCGCTGCCGGTCATGATCGAGACCCTGACCCGGGGACGCTCGCTGGGCAAGGCCGCCCTGGGGCTCCGGGTGGTGCGCAGCGACGGCGGGCCGGTGCGGTTCCGGCACTCGCTGGTGCGCGGGCTGGTCGGCTTCCTGGAGATCATCGTGCTGTTCGGGGTCCCGGCGGTGGTCTGCTCGGTGGTGTCCTCGGAGGGCAAGCGGCTGGGCGACGTCTTCGCGGGGACGCTGGTGGTCCGCGAGCGGGTGCCCGGCGGGAGCGGCTCGGCGATCGCGCTGCCGCCGGTGAACCCGCAGCTGCTGCAGGCGATCGGCGGCGAGCTGGTCGCGCTGGACCTCTCCGCCGTGCCGGAGCCGCTCTGGCTGGCCATCCGGCAGTTCCTCGGGCGCATCGGCCAGCTGGACCAGGTCGTCGCCCACCAGATGTCCGCCCGGCTCGCGGACGACCTGGCGGCCCGTACCGGCCATCCGGTGCCGTACGGGGTGCACCCGGCGGCGTACCTGGGGGCGGTGCTGACCGAGCGCCAGCGGCGCGAGTGGAGCCGGGCGCAGGGGTACGCGGCCCAGCAGGCCCAGGCCGAGGCGCAGGCCCAGCGGCAGGCACATGCTCAGGCCCACGCTCAGGCCCACGCCCACCAGCAGGCCTGGGCGCCGACCCCGCCGACCCCGCCGGCCGCACCGGCGCCGCCCGCCCCGCCGACGCCCCCGGCCTCCGGCAGCGGCTTCGCCCCGCCCGCCTGATCCGTCAGCGTCGCCCGACGCGTCAGCCGTCCGCGCCCTCGCCGTAACCGAACTCCGCCGGCCACGGATTGGGCGGCGACTCCAGCTCCTCCAACTCGACCCCGCCCGCCGCCAGCACCACGTCCCCGGCCAGGTGCACCACCTGCTGCTCGCCCGTCTCCAGGTCCGCCACCTGGTACCGCTCGACGACCAGCGGCCCCGAGTCCGTCGTATGCGTCTCGACGCCCTCCAGCAGCCAGCCCTGGTCGAAGGTGCGCGGCGCCAGCACCGGCTCGGTGAACGCGACCAGCCGCACCCGCGCGCTCGCCCCCTCCCGCAGCCGCAGCAGCCGCGCGGTGGCGACCAGGAACCCGGGCGAACGCCCGGTGAAGCCGTGGGCCCGGTCGTGCCCCTCCACCGCCTGCTCGCCGGCCGGGTCGGCCACGTCGGCCCGCACCCAGGCGACCCCGTCGACGGCGCCGCCGCGGACCTGCCAGCCGCCGGCCCGCAGCTCCATCCGCAGCGGCCGGGCGCGCGAGTCCAGGGTGAGGTCCACCGTGCCGAGGACGCGGCCGTCCGGTGCGTACGTCTTGGAGACGTACCGCCAGCCGGCCGGGCCGGGCGCGCAGCTGAACCGCTCCTCGCCGAGCAGGACGTGGTCGTGGGTGTCGTGGAGCGAGTACCGGCCGTTGGGCATGCCCGAAAGCCTACGTCCGGGATCTTTCGCGACCGGCATGCAACCTCCCCCCGACGGGCCGCATCAGGGAGGTGGGCGCTGCGAACCGAGGCATCGCCGGAAGGGAGATCCCATCGATGGCGAAGCAGACCCGCGACGCCGAGTTCACGGAGTACGCCTCCGCGCGGAGCCCATGGCTGCGCAAGGTGGCCTATCTGCTGTGCGGTGACTGGCACCGCGCGGACGACCTCGTCCAGGAGACGGTCACCAAGCTCTACGTGCGCTGGGGCCGCATGTCCAAGGTGGAGAACATCGACGGCTACGTGCGGACGGTCCTCGTCAACACGTTCCTCGCCGAGCAGCGCTCGCCGTGGGGCCGCTGGTCGGCGCGCCGCCGGGAGGACACCCTCCCGGAACGGGCGGTGCCCGGCCCGGACCTGGACGTCTCGGTCGACCTCCGGGCCGCGCTGTCCGCCCTGCCGCCCCGGCAACGGGCGACGGTGGTCCTGCGCTACTACTGCGACCTCACCGTCGAGCAGACCGCAGCCGCGATGGCGTGCTCCACCGGCAACGTCAAGAGCCAGACCTCCCGGGGCCTCGACGCGCTGCGTCGGCACCTCGACCGCGAGACCGCCGCAGCGGTGGCCGGTCCCTCCGAAAGGATCACCTCGTGAACGACCCGTACGACGGTTCCTCCCCGCTCAACGCGACCGAGCAGCGGCTGGCCGCCGAGCTCACCGCGCTGGCCGACTCCCCGGCGCCGACGGCCGCGTCCGACACCGCCTGGGCCGTCCGGACCGGCCGGTCCCGGCTGATGCGGCGGCGGCTGGCCGTGCTCGGCGCGGTGACGGCGGTGGCGGTCGGCGCCGCCACCCTGAACACCGCCTGGCCCGACGGCCGCTCGGGCTCCACCACCGTGGCGGCGGCCTCCGCCACCGCCGGCACCGCCGGGCTCCCGCTCGGCCCGGACACCGGCCGCGACCCGCTCGTGGTGCAGGGCACCTTCGGCCCGCTGCCCGCCGGTTTCGACACCGTCGTCTACAACAAGGGCTTCTCCGGGCAGCCGGGGATGTCGCAGGCCAAGGCCATCGGTCCGAAGCAGACGAACGCCACCGCCGACTTCAACCGCCAGCTGCTCTTCCTGACCGTCTACGCGCCCGGGGTCGAACCCTCGCTCGACTCCGGCGGTGCCGGACCCCGGTACCGGGTGGACACCGCCCCGGTGAACGGCAGGCCGGCGTACTGGGTCGGCAGCGCACCGGACAACCCGGCGGGCCTGGGCAGCGACTGGACGCTGCGCTTCCAAACCGCCGACGGCCGCTGGGCCCAGCTGCAGGCCTCGTACATGAGTGACGCGGACCAGGTCACTGACGTGGTGGTGCAGGTCGCCGCCGGGGTGCGGATCGAGCCGCAGGCGGTGGCCATGCCGTTCACAATCAACGGCCTGCCCGCCGGCCTGACCCGGGCGGGAGCGAGCTTGGACTACGGTCCGGAGAGCGGAAACAACCGTGCCTGGGAGGCGTCCGTCATCTTCATGCTGAGCGACAAGTCGATCTCCCTGACGGCCGCGCCCGACACCGGCCCGACGCCTAGCCCGACCAACCCGTTCGGCTTCCCCGTCCAGGAACAGCCGCACAGCTGCCGGAGCTCCCAGGGGGTCAAGCTCTGCGTCTCGGCGATGGACGGGGAGGCGGCCTTCGCCTCGATCGGCGGCTTCGCCGGCCTGCTCGACCGGGTCACCTCGCTCGGCACCGACGAGAACGCCTGGACCACGGAGGTCATCCGCTGAACCCGCTCCGCGCACGCCGGTGGCCGGCACTCCCCGCGGGGAGTGCCGGCCACCGGCGTGCGTCGGCACGGGGCCGATCGGTGTCACCGCATCAGTAGCGGTACTGCTCCGACTTGTACGGGCCCTCGACCGGGACGCCGATGTAGTCGGCCTGGTCCTGGGTGAGGGTGGTCAGCTTCACGCCCAGCGCGTCGAGGTGCAGGCGGGCGACCTTCTCGTCCAGGTGCTTCGGCAGCACGTAGACGCCGATCGGGTACTGCTCGGTCTTCGTGAACAGCTCGATCTGGGCGATCGTCTGGTTGGCGAAGGAGTTGGACATCACGAAGGACGGGTGGCCGGTCGCGTTGCCCAGGTTCAGCAGGCGGCCCTCGGAGAGCACGATGATGGTGCGGCCGTCGGCCTTGCGCCACTCGTGGACCTGCGGCTTGACCTCGGTCTTCACGACGCCCGGGAGCTTGCCGAGGCCGGCGATGTCGATCTCGTTGTCGAAGTGGCCGATGTTGCCGACGATGGCCTGGTGCTTCATCCGCGCCATGTGCGAGGCCAGGATGATGTCCTTGTTGCCGGTGGTGGTGATGAAGATGTCGGCGGTCTCGACGACGTCGTCCAGGGTGGCGACCTGGTAGCCGTCCATCGCGGCCTGCAGCGCGCAGATCGGGTCGATCTCGGTGACGATGACCCGGGCGCCCTGGCCGCGCAGCGACTCGGCGCAGCCCTTGCCGACGTCGCCGTAGCCGCAGACGACGGCGACCTTGCCGCCGATCAGGACGTCGGTGGCACGGTTGATGCCGTCGATCAGCGAGTGGCGGCAGCCGTACTTGTTGTCGAACTTCGACTTGGTGACCGAGTCGTTGACGTTGATCGCCGGGAACAGCAGCTTGCCGTCACGGTGCATCTCGTACAGGCGGTGGACGCCGGTGGTGGTCTCCTCGGTCACGCCCTTGATGGTGGCGGCGACCTCGGTCCACTTGTTCGGGGTCTCCACGAGCGTGCGGTTGAGCAGCTCGAGGATGATGCGGAACTCGTCGTTGTCGGCGGTGGACGGGTCCGGCGCGGCACCGGCCTTCTCGAACTCGACGCCCTTGTGGATCAGCAGGGTGGCGTCACCGCCGTCGTCCAGGATCATGTTCGGGGTCTTGCCGTCCGGCCAGGTCAGCGCCTGCTCGGTGCACCACCAGTACTCCTCCAGCGTCTCGCCCTTCCAGGCGAAGACCGGCACGCCCTGCGGGTTCTCCGGGGTGCCCTCCGGGCCGACCGCGATGGCCGCGGCGGCGTGGTCCTGGGTGGAGAAGATGTTGCAGGAGCACCAGCGGACCTCGGCACCGAGGGCGGTGAGGGTCTCGATGAGGACGGCGGTCTGCACGGTCATGTGCAGCGAGCCGGTGATCCGGGCGCCGGCCAGCGGCTGCGACTCGGCGTACTCGGCGCGGATCGCCATCAGGCCGGGCATCTCGTGCTCGGCGAGCTGGATCTCCTTGCGGCCGAACGGGGCCAGGGAAAGGTCGGCGACCTTGAAGTCACCGGTGGTGTCGGTCGACATGCGTCTGCTCCTCGCTGACGGGTGGGGCGTGGGCCGAGGTCCTGGAGTGCGTCACAACACGGCGGGCCGCGCGGGTGTGCGGCGACGCCGGGGCGCCCGGCCCGCGGCACGGTCGACCGGCGCGGCACGGATGCCCCGTTGCTCGGCACAAACCGTCGGAGGACCTCTCTCCCTCGACCGGCGCGCACCCCCTCGGGGGCGGGCCGCCGATCGACCGCCATCAGCAGCGACGTTCTGGCTCTGGGGACGAATCTACACCGACGGCCCCGGACGGCGGCCCGCTACGGCCGTTTTCGGCCTCCGCCCGGGGCGTCCGGGCACCTCAGTGCGCGCCGCCGGGAACGGGCCCGCCCGGCGTCGCGTACGGGTCGTCGCCCGCCGCCGCCTTCTCCGCGCTGTAGATGTCCGGCTCCAGGTAGATCACCCGGGCGATCGGCACCGCCCGCCGGACCCGCGCCTCGGCGGCGTCGATGGCCTCGGCGACCTCGGTGGCCGTCGAGTCGGCCGGGACGGCGATCTTGGCGGCGACCAGCAGCTCCTCCGGACCGAGGTGCAGGGTGCGCATGTGGATCACCTGGTCCACCGAGTCGTGGTCGACCAGCGCGTCCCGGATCCGGCCCACCACCTCGGGGTGCGCCGACTCGCCGAGCAGCAGCGAGCGGGTCTCGACCGCCAGCACGAACGCGATGACGACCAGCAGCAGGCCGATGCAGAGGGTGCCGACGCCGTCCCAGACGCCGTCCCCGGTGATCGCGGTCATCCCGACGCCGAACAGCGCCAGCACCAGACCGATCAGCGCGCCGCTGTCCTCCAGCAGCACGACCGGCAGCTCCGGTGCCTTGGCCCGGCGGATGTACGCCGACCAGCCGTGCGTCCCCTTGTCCTTGCGGGCCTCGCGGAAGGCGGTGAAGAACGACCAGCCCTCCAGCGCGACGGCGAACACCAGCACGCCCACCGGCCAGTACCAGTTGTCCAGCTCGTGCGGGTGGGCGATCTTCTCGTAGCCCTCGTAGAGCGCGAACATGCCGCCGAGGCTGAACAGCACGATCGACACCAGGAACGCGTAGATGTACCGCTCGCGCCCGTAGCCGAACGGGTGCTCGGGGGTGGCGGCCCGCTGCGCCCGCTTGCCGCCGACCAGCAGCAGCACCTGGTTGCCGGAGTCGGCCAGCGAGTGGACGCCCTCGGCGAGCATCGAGGAGGAGCCGGAGAAGGCGAAGGCCACGAACTTGCTCACCGCGATGCCCACGTTCGCGGTCAGCGCCGCGACCAGCGCCTTGGTACCGCCTTCGGTACTCATGCTCGGAAGGTCCCTCCGTCGGGGGCCGTCCGCGCGGCCCGTACCCGGTCGTCCGGTGTCCCGGTCGTCGTCGACCGCATACGGTACCGGGCCGCCCGCCGACGGCCCGTGACGACCGGTCCGGTACGTGGTTCCGGGACGGCCCGCCCGGGACCCGCTCCCGGGGCCCGGTCCGGGACGGCGGCTCAGGACTGTGCGGCGGCGAGGCCCAGGTAGACGGCGGCGAAGTCGGTGAGCGCCACCAGGTCGGCCAGCGCGTGCAGCGGGTCGGCGCGGTGGCTGGCGTACTCGGTGAGCCGGACGTCGTGCGCGGCGGCGAGCCGGTGCGCCCGGACGGCGCCGAAGCTGCGCGCACCGGCGTCGTCGGCCGGCACCTCGGTGGGGCCGGCGTCCGCCTCCCCCGCCGCGTCCGGGCCGGACGGCCCGGCACCGGACGACGCCTCGCCGGGGACGTGCCGCAGCAGCAGGACCTGGAGGTGCAGCGGGTCCGGCTCCTCGACCCGGTCACGGAAGAAGTCGTCGGGGTCGGCGCCCGCGCCGAGCTGCCCGGTGAACATGCCGCGGTGCGCGGTCAGCGCCTGCGGCAGCAGGCCCGCCAGCGCGGGACGCCCGGCCCGGTCGGCGAGCTGGGCGGCGAACCGGGCCGCCGCCGCGCCGGCCACCGGGCCCTCGGCCCAGAGCAGCGGGACGGTCCCGGCCAGCCGGGCGGCCAGCCCCTTCGCCGGGTTGGTGTACGCGGCGGCGTCCGGCCGGCAGCGGACGGCGGTGGCGTCCAGCAGGTCGGCGGTGAGCGGCAGCGCGTCGTAGGCCAGCTGGGTGACGCCGAGCTTCTGGGTGAGCGCGAGCAGCGGGGTGAGGTGGGCCCAGAGCGCCGCCGGGTCCTCGGCGGGCAGGTCCGGCTCGGCGCCGTGGCCTGCCGCGCCGCCGGTGTCGCCGGGCACACCCGGCTCGGCGGCCTCGACGGCGGACGGTACGAAGGGCAGCGGCAGGGCGCGGACCTGCCGGGCGGCCTCGGCGAGCGGGCTGTCCTCGGGCGCGGTGACGACGATCGCGCAGCCGCGCGCGTAGGCCTGCTCGGCGAGCGCGACCAGGCCCCGTTCGCCGCCGTCGGCGGAACTGATCACCAGCAGGTCGAGCGGGCCCGCCCAGCCGGGGAGCTGCCAGGCCAGGCCGGCGGTGAAGGCGGCCGGGGCGGTGGCGCGGTCGGGGCGCGGGACGGGAGCGGCGTCGACCGGCGGCAGCGGGGCGATCAGGCCGGCCGTCCCGGCCAGGGCGGCCAGCATCTCGCCGGCGGTCAGCGCGCTGCCGTGCCCGGCGACCAGGACGGCGCGCGGGCGGCCGTCGGGGCGCAGCCGGTCCAGCCCGGCGGCGTCGGCGAGCCGCAGGGCGGTGCGGACCCGGGCGCCGGAGCCGGCGAGGGCGAGCAGCGCGCGGTCGTGGTCGGCGCGCTGGAGGGCGGCTGGGTCGTCGAGCAGGGTGTCGTCGAGCATGCGGCGGGCCTCCGGCTGGTGGCTGGGCGCTGAGGACGGCGGACGGCGGACGCGGCGGGGCCGGTCCAGGGCGGTGTCCGGTCGGGGCGGAGCCGCCCCGTCCAGGATCAGGCCGGTCGGCGGGCCTCGTCCACCAGCAGGACCGGAATGCCGTCGCGCACCGGGTAGACGAGGCCGCAGTCCTGGCCGGTGCAGACCAGCTCCGGCTGCTCCTCGGTGCCGCCCTCGGTGAGTGCGGCCCGGCACTGCGGGCAGACCAGGATCTCCAGCAGGAAGGATTCGAGCTTCATGGCGTTCGGTCTCCGGTCTCGGTGCGGGCGGTTCGGCGGCGGCACGGCGGTGCCCCGGCCGGAGGAAACCCTACCGGCCGGGGCATCGGGGCCGGACGTCAGGCGCGGACGAGGGCCAGCACGCCGTCGCGCAGCTCGGCCATCTTCGCCGGGTCCTTGGCCTCGACGTTCAGGCGCAGCAGCGGCTCGGTGTTGGAGGCGCGCAGGTTGAACCACCAGTCCGGCCCGGCCACGGTGAGGCCGTCCAGCTCGTCGACGGTGGTGCCCTCGACGGCGAAGGCGGCGCGGACGGCGGCGGTGCGGCCGGCCTGGTCGGCGACGGTGCTGTTGATCTCGCCGGAGGCGGCGTACCGGTCGTACTCGGCGGTGAGCTCGGAGAGGGTGCCGGGCTGCCCGCCGAGGGCGGCCAGCACGTGCAGCGCGGCGAGCATGCCGGTGTCGGCGCGCCAGAAGTCGCGGAAGTAGTAGTGCGCGGAGTGCTCGCCGCCGAAGACGGCGTCGGTGACGGCCATCTCCTGCTTGATGAAGGAGTGGCCGACGCGGGTGCGCACGGGCGTGCCGCCGAGCTCGCGGACCACCTCGGGGACGGTCCAGGAGGTGATCAGGTTGTGGATGATCGTCGGCTCGGCCTCGCCGGCGGCCTTGGCGCGGGCGATCTCGCGGGCGGCGACCAGCGCGGTGATGGCCGACGGGGAGACCGGCTCGCCGCGCTCGTCGACGACGAAGCACCGGTCGGCGTCGCCGTCGAAGGCGAGGCCGAGGTCGGCGCCGACCTCGCGGACCCGGGCCTGCAGGTCGACCAGGTTCTTCGGGTCGAGCGGGTTGGCCTCGTGGTTGGGGAAGGTGCCGTCCAGCTCGAAGTACATCGGGACGAGCTCGATCGGCAGGCCGTCGAAGACGGTGGGCACGGTGTGGCCGCCCATGCCGTTGCCGGCGTCGACGACGACCTTGAGCGGGCGGATCGCGGTGAGGTCGACCAGGCCGAGCAGGTGGTCGGCGTAGCCGCGCAGGGTCTCCCGCTCGGAGAGGGTGCCCGGGGCGACGTCGCGGGCCGGGACGGTGACGGTGTCGTCCGCGCCGGTCCAGGACTCGACCAGCTCGCGGATCTCGGCGAGGCCGGTGTCCTGGCCGACCGGGGCGGCACCCGCCCGGCAGAGCTTGATGCCGTTGTACTGGGCCGGGTTGTGGCTGGCGGTGAACATCGCGCCGGGCAGGTCGAAGGCGCCGCTGGCGTAGTACAGCTGGTCGGTCGAACAGAGGCCGATCCGCACGACGTCGGCGCCGTAGCCGGCCGCGCCCTCGGCGAAGGCCAGGCTCAGCGACGGGGAGGAGGGGCGCATGTCATGGCCGACCACGATCGCGGTCGCTCCGGTGACCTGCACGAACGCGGCGCCGAAGGCGCGGGAGAGGCTCTCGTCCCACTGGTCCGGGACGACGCCCCGTACGTCGTACGCCTTCACGAGCTGCTTGAGGTCGCGCACTGCGGCTCCACCCTGGTTCTGTGTCTGATCGGCGAACGCGCCGGCGGCCTGGCCGGCGGGCTGGTCGCCCCGTGGTCACGATAGGTCCGGGCAGGGCGAAGGCCGCTACCCGGTAGGGGGGAGCGTACCCGGGCCGGCGGAACGGTTCGTGCGGGGGCGGGAGCGGGGCGCGGGCGGGAGCCGGACCGGGCGCGGGTCAGTTGTCGGGCGAGCGGAGCACCCGCAGGTGGCCGCGGCGGCTGCCCTCGATGGACTCGCCCTGGGGGGCGCGGCCCTGACGCGGGGTCGGCGGGCGGGCGGCCTCACGGACGGCGTTGGCGAGCGCCTCCAGGTCGTCGCTGCTGCGGCGCAGCGGCCCGGCCTCGGCCGCGAGCCGGACCACCTCCCAGCCGCGCGGGGCGGTGAGGCGCTCGGCGTGCTCGGCGCACAGGTCGTAGCAGTGCGGTTCGGCATAGGTGGCGAGCGGTCCGAGAACGGCGGTGGAGTCCGCGTAGACGTACGTCAGCGTCGCGACGGCCGGACGGCCGCACGCGGTCCGCGAACAACGACGTACAGAGCTCACGAGGGTGGACGGTACAGCACTCCCTGCCGGGGAGCGAAGACCGCCTGTCCGGAGGGGGTGCCGTGTCGTCGCCCGCGCGCCGCCCGGTCGCTCCGCTCGCCCCGGGCGAACAGCTGCGGGGGTGGTCCACTTCCTGGCGTCCAAGGACTACTCTCGGCAGTGATATGGACAGCTCCGCACCGCAGTCATCGACGGGTCCCTCACGCCGCCCGCGGCACCGTGACCGGCACGGCCGGGGTCTGCGCGGCCCGTTGGCGCCGCCGCAGGTCCCGATCTCGCTCACCCGCTCCGAGTTGTTCGACGACTACGTGCGCGAGTCGGTGGAGCGGCTGGAGCGGCGCTGGCCGCAGCTGATCGAGGTCGAGTTCGCCGTCCAGGAGGTGCCGCTGCACGAGCAGGACGGCACCGATCCGGACGGCGGGGTGCCGCTGGGCCGGGTGTCGCCAGGCCGGCAGGGCCGCAAGAGCCAGATCGTGGTGTACCGCCGGCCGGTGGAGATCCGGGCGAAGTCGCGGGAGGACCGCGCGGCGCTGGTGCACGAGATCCTGATCGAGCAGGTGGCGGAGCTGCTGGGGCTCTCCCCCGACGCGATCGACCCGCGCTACGACGAGGACTGAGCGGAACACCGGAGGGGCCGCACCCGTGATCGGGTGCGGCCCCTCCGGCGTTGCGGGCGCGTTCAGCGCAGGACCACGCCCGGGTCCTGGGCGGCCCGCGGGACCTTGACGCTGGAGCGGTCGTCGCGCAGCGCCTGGACGGTGAACATCGGCACGTCCTTGGTGGTGATCGCGAGCATCCGGGCGGCGACGACCGGGCCGCCGGAGACGGTCTCCACGGTGAGCGCGTAGCTCCCGTTGAGTCCGGCGGGCTCGGGCGCCGGGAGGGCGACCGTGCCGCCGGCCGGCAGCTGGACCTCCTTGGTGGCGGGGGTGCCGCCACCGGTGCCGGCCGAGGCGGTGACCCGGACGGTCGCGGCCTCGCCGGTGGAGGTGAGGAAGAGCGTGGACGCGCCGCCGCCCCGGTTGTCGGCGACGGTGGCGCGGGCGCCGACCGGTACCGTGCCGGTCAGCCAGGCCGCGTCGGACTTGCCGTTGGCGGCGGCGCGGTCGACCCGCAGGCCGGCCACCACCGGGGTGGGGTGCTTGTCGTCGCTGGGCGACACCCGCAGGCCGGCGACCTCGTCGCGGGTCACCTTGCCGAGGTCGACGGCCGCCACCATGCCGGCCTTGACGTGGATCGACTCGTTGCCGGCCGGGGTGAACCAGCCGTTCTTGCCGGAGAGCTCGATCTTGAGGTCGGCGTCGTCCTCCGGCGGGGCCCAGACGACCAGACGGGCGGCCGTGGTGTCGGCGGGCAGGCCGGGCAGCACCTGGACGGGCGCCGGGTCGGCGGAGGCGGGCACCCAGTCGGCGCCCTTGTTGCCGTCGGCGGCGTGCAGGGCGGCGCCGACCCGGCCGCTGCGGGCGACCACGTGCACGGCGAGGTCGGCGACCTGGCCCTTGCTGAGGGTGGGCAGCAGCACCGACTGCGAGCTGCCGGGGGCGATGGTGATGCCGTTGGCGGCGTCGTTCTCGATCGGGCCCTTGTCGCCGTAGAGCTTGAGGTCGACCACGGCGGCGCTGGACTCGGTATTGACCAGGCTGATGTAGTCGGTGCGGCCCTCGGCGGTGGAGGCGCCGGCGAACCAGAAGCCGGTGCCGGCGGGCGTGCAGGTGATCCCGGACAGGCCCAGGCCGCGCTGCTCGGTGACGGTGGTGGTCTGGGTGACGGTGAAGCCGGGGGCGAGCGCGCCGGTGGCGACGGCCCCGGAGCCGGGGGCGATGTCGCCGTTGGCGGCGGGGGCGGTCACCGGGGTGCCGGGCTTGGCCAGGGTGAGCCGGGCGTCGGTCGGGGCGGTGTCCTTGTCCACGGCCGCGGCGGCGGTGGGGGCCGCGGGCGCGGGCGCGCCGGTGGCGGCCGGGGTCGCGGGTGCGCCGCTCGGGGCGGCGGCGGGCGGGGCGGCGGCGGGCGCGGCCGCGTCGGAGAGCCAGCCCGCGCCGCCGGTGGCGTCGCCGGCGCCCGGCGGGGTGTAGGCGGTGAGGCTGGTGGAGCCGGTGAGGCCCTGGAGCGGCATCGGGCAGACCGCGGTGCTCCGCTCGACCTGCGCCGAGGTGGCGGTGGCCGCGTCGGTGCGGGCCGGGGCGGCCGGCGGGCGGAGCTCGGCGATGCCGACCACCGCCGCGAGCACCACGGCCGCGGCCAGCAGCGACTGGGTGGTCTTCGCCGCACCCGAGCCCTTCGGCGCGGGGGCGCCGCCGGGGGCCCCGGCGGGCTCGGCCGCGGGGGCGGTGTCCGGCGCGGCGGACTTCTTCCTGAAGGCGGGCTTCTTCATCGCGGGTCAGCTCCCCGATCCGTGGTGGTGCGGGTACCGGCCCGGGCCGTTCGGGTCGTGGGGCTCGTTCGGGTCCGGCTGCTCGTAGTAGGGCTCGGCCTGCTGCTGGCCCGGCACCCACGGCTGCTGGCCGGTCGGCTGGGCGGCCTGCTGGTAGGGGTCGTAGCCGTACTGCTGGTCCGCCGGGTACGGCGGGTAGCCCTGCTGCTGGTAGCCGTCCTGGCCGCCGTAGCCCTGGCCGCCGTACGGCGCGCCCACCGGCTGCTGGGCCGCGTACGGGTCGTAGCTGTACGGGTCGGCCTGCGGGTACGCCTGGTACGGGTCGGTGTACGGCTCGGCCTCCTGGGCGGCGGCGGCCGCCTGGACCGCTCCGGCCACCGGCTCGGCGGCGGACTGCGCCGGGATGGTGCCCGGCCGGCCCTCGTACACCCCGGTCTCCGGTTCGTCGGTGTCCGGGACCGGGCTCTCGGCGCCCTCGCCGCGCTCGGCCATCCGGCGGGCCCGGCGGCTGCCGGGGGCCGGGGCCTGCGCCTGGGCGGCGGCGGCCAGTGCGGCGGCCTCGACCACGTCCTCGGGCAGGTCGTCGTCCTTGTGGTTGCGCCGGCCGGGCAGGGCCAGCACCAGCACGGTCAGGCCGAGCAGCAGCTGGGCCCAGATCCATCCGGTGTGCAGCAGGCTGCCCTCCCGGGTGACCAGCAGCTTGCCACCGCCGGCCGGGAGCTTGAAGCCCTGCGCCCAGCCGTCGACGGTGACCGGCTCCAGGGCGGTGCCGTCCAGGGTCGCCTTCCACTCCGGGGCGGCGGACTCGGCCAGCCGCAGCACCCGGCCCTCGGGGCCGGCCGGCAGGGTGGTGTCCAGGTCGCGCTCACCGGCCGGGACGACCACCGGGACGGTGCCCGGGGCGGTGATCAGCGCGCGGGTGGCGGGGGTGCCGTCGACCTGCCAGAGCGCGGCGCCGCCGTCCTGGTTGGCCTTGACCAGGCCGGGGGTGGTGTCCAGGACGTCCTTGAAGACGCCGATCAGCGGCTGGTCGACCAGTACGTAGGCGATGCCGTAGCGGGAGAGCGCACCCGCCTGGTCGGCGCCGGAGCCGGCCAGCAGGCTGCCGACCGTGCGGTCCAGGCCGGCCGTGGTGCCGGTGGCCGGGTCGACGGTGGACTCGGCCTGGCCGAGCGTCAGACCGGCGCCGCGGACCACGGTGTAGCCGACCGAGCCGCCCTTCGGGTCGCCGGTGACGACCAGGGTGCGGGAGCGGTCGGTGGTACCGGCCTGCTCGGCGATGAACGCGGGCACCTGGGCGCCGCGGCCGCGGTGCAGCGGACCGTCGGCGCCGGTGACGGCCCACCAGAGGCCGGTGCCCAGCGGGGCGAGCACGGCGGCGGCCACCACCAGGGCGGCGACCGGCTGGCGCCAGCCGAAGGCGATGCCGGCCACTCGGGCGTTGGCGCCGTCGGCGCCGATCGCGGCGGCGGCGAGCAGGGCCACGCCGGCCAGCAGGGTGGCGGGGCCGGACCACGCGGGTACGGCCGGCCCGCCGGAGGCCGGGGTCACCGAGGTGCCGGCCACCGCGACGGCGAAGACCAGTCCGGCACCGGCGGCGCCCCAGGCGGCGAGCACCGCGCGGCGGCGGTCGGCGCGCAGCAGGGCGGCCAGCGCGGCGAGCACCACACCGGCGGAGAGCCACACCGGCGGCACGCCGGCGCCGCCCGGGTTGACCAGGAGCAGCCCGGCGGCGGTCGGGCCGGCGCCGTGCAGGCCGGGCAGACCGGCTTCGAGCAGCAGTCGCTGCGGGTGCGTCAGCACCTGGATCGACCAGGGCGCGAGCACGCCGACCGGCACCGCGAGGATCACCAGGACACGCAGGCCGAGCAGCCGCAGCGCCGTGACGCCGGAGCCGAAGGCGCCGCCGCGGACCACCGCGGTGACCAGCATGGCCAGGCAGAGCGGAACGGCCAGCGCCCAGATCAGCGGGACGAAGGCGGTGGCCAGGGTGAGCAGCAGGACGGTCATCCAGGCGGGCCGCCAGCCGGGGCGGGCGCCCTTGGCGGCGCTCTCGTCCCGGATGCCGAGGCCGGCGGTGATCGCGGCGGCGCGGGCCAGCGGCGGCAGCAGCACGGCCAGCACGGCGGTGCCGATCCGGCCCTGGGCGAGCGCGCCGGTGGCGGCGGGCAGCAGCGCGTAGGTGGCGCTGGCCCAGGCGCGGACCAGCTTGGAGTCGATCAGCGGCCGGGAGACCAGGTAGGCGCTGACGGCGGAGAGCGGCACGGCGAGGACGACCAGCAGGGTGACCGCGAGGTCGGCGTGGTCGAACAGCAGCCAGGAGAGGATGGACAGCACCGCGAGGTAGGGCGGCGAGGCGGCGGTGGAGCCGGTGCCGACGGGGTGCCAGGCGTCGGCGTACATCGACCAGAGCCCGGCCGCGCCGTCGGTGGCGGGCAGCAGGGCGCCGCCGAACAGGGCGTCGGCGCCGAGCAGGCCGCGGCAGGCGACCAGGGCGAACACCAGCAGGGCGGCGAACAGCACCGGGGCGGGGCGCCGGACGAGCTTCTTGACCAGCGCGAACTGCTCGACGACCAGGTCCTCGGCGTCCTCGTCGCCGCCGGCCTCGGCGGTGCCGTGCCGGCCGGCGCCGGCGTCGTCGCCGCCCCCTATGCCGAGCGAGCCGACGACGCCCTCGACGGCGAGCCGGGCAGTGGCGCCGGGTGCGGGGAAGAGCGTGCGGTCGTCCAGGGCGTCGGCGGCGCGGCTGCGGGCGCGGCGCTTGCGGGCGGCCAGCAGCCGGGGCAGCCGGACGAGTTCGTGGCCGAGGCCGGCGAGTTCGTCGAAGGCCTGCTTGGGGTCCTTGCCGAGCAGGTTGGCGACCACCCGCAGCAGGGTGCCGAGCACCAGCCGCAGCAGGACGTAGGGGAAGAGCGCGCCCTTGGAGTTGGCGAGCAGGGTGTAGACGGCGCCGGCCTTGTCCACCCGGTGCGGGTGGGCGGGGCCGCAGTCGATCGCGCGGCGCTCGCGGCTGGCGGCCTCGGCGTGCCGGAGCACGGCGTCCGGGGCGACCACGACGCGGTGGCCGGCGGCGTTGACCCGCCAGCAGAAGTCGGTGTCGTCGCGCATCAGCGGCAGCGCCCGGTCGAAGCCGCCGAGCTCCTCGAAGACGTCGCGGCGCACCAGCATGCCGGCGGTGGAGACGGCGAGCACCGGACGGACCTGGTCGTGCTGGCCCTGGTCCTGCTCGCGCCGGTCGAGGCCGGTCCAACGGCGCCCGGAGCGGGCGATGCTGACGCCGACCTCCAGCAGCTGCCGGCGGTCGTACCAGCTGCGCAGCTTGGGACCGACGACGGCGGCGCTGGGGGTGGAGTCGGCGACCTGGAGCAGCCGGCGCAGCGCGTCGGTCTGCGGTTCGCAGTCGTCGTGCAGCAGCCAGAGCCACTCGACGGGCCGTGTCTCCCGGGGGCCGCCGCGGCCGAGGTCGTCCTGCTCGCCGAGCGGGTCGCCGAAGTCGTCCCAGCCGCCGGTGACCGGGTCGTAGCCGGAGGGGTCGAGCCGGTAGGGCAGGTCCTCGGCGCGCAGCGGGGGGCTGTTGAAGACGGCCTCGCCGACGGCGGTGCCGAAGCCGGCCCGGCGGCCGAGGACGGTCGGGCCGCTCTCGGGGAGCCAGTCGGCGAGGGTCTCGGCGAGCAGGCGCGGGGAGTCGTCGGTGGAGCCGGTGTCGACGGCGAGCACACGCTGCACCGGGCGGTCCTGGCCGAGCAGGCCGGCGAGGGCCTGGGGCAGCCAGCGGGCGCCGTCGTGCGAGACGATCACGGCGGTGACCAGATGGCGCGGGTAGGCGGGCGGCCTGCTGGAGGAGAGGCCGCTCTGGTGGCTGTAGACGGTCATCGCGTGCGCGGGCCCCAGTTCTCGGTGGACACAGCCGGTGAACGGCAACCGGATGGCGCACCACACTAACGGCTCCGGGTTGCGGCTCCGTCCACGGCGTCCGTCCCGGGTGCCCGGCCGGGAACGCGAAAGCGCCTCACCAAGGGTGGTGAGGCGCTTCGTGGCAGGTCGTCCGTACGGGCCGGGTGTTCGAGGATCCGGGGTCCGGGGATCCGGGGGACGCGTCCACCCCGGTCAGACGGCGCTCTTCTTGAGCCGGCGGCGCTCGCGCTCGGAGAGGCCGCCCCAGATGCCGAAGCGCTCGTCATTGGCGAGGGCGTACTCCAGGCACTCGGAGCGGACCTCGCAGGCGAGGCAGACCTTCTTGGCCTCGCGCGTGGAGCCGCCCTTCTCGGGGAAGAAGGATTCCGGGTCGGTCTGGGCGCACAGCGCGCGCTCCTGCCAGCCGAGTTCCTCTTCCTCCTCGATGCCGTCACCGATCAACAGCTCAAAGAGCTCGCTCATGTGGCGCGCCTCCTCTGCCCCTATTGGCGTCCCCGTGGTTGCCGTTGCCTCGTGCGGCCGACGACACGAGTGAAATTACAGTTGCGTCACTCTGGCCCAGTCAAGCCGAGCTCTGGTATTGGGGCCAGGATTCACTCCCCGGCACCAAGCCGTTACGAATAGTGTACATAACCGGACACAACGGACCTCTCACCCGATCGCCCTCGAAGGCCGGTGAACCCTCCGCAACCGGGGGCCGGGTGACACGCAGTCACCACCACAAGGCCGGTCATCGGCCTCCCTTCCCGGCGATCTTCCCATCGAAACATAGAGGGTGATTTATCACCCCATCGGGTAGTTCATGACTCATCTCTCCCGAATGTCCGCTCTCCCCGAGTTGACACCGGCCCCTCCCCTGCGATCTCCTTACCCCCATGTCAGAGTTCGCCAGCCCCCGGAGCGGTTCCGCCCTCCGCCGTGCCGTGAACTCCTGTTGTCGCCTCTGTTCCTGCCGCTGTATCTAGGCGCCCGCCGTCCCGCCGCGCGCCGCCCAGGAAGCACAGAGGCCGCCCGCGATTCCCGCCCCAGGACATCCCGGATCCGGCTGATCCCCTGACGACCCAGCCCTCCGAGGACGACTCCCGTGCGAATGATCCGCATCCGCAAGCGGAACCGCGACCGCAGCAAGACGACCCTCCCCCAGCCCCCCGTCGCCCTCTCCTCCGGCGGCCACCCCGCGGGCCACCCGTGGGCCGACGGCCTCAGCGACGTCTCCATCGCCGGCGACCCGCTGGCCTTCCCGCACCTCGCCCGCACCGACCTGCCCACGCACCCGGTCACCGTCGCCGACCACGCCCGGCTGGTCCGCGAGATCGCCGCCGACCGCGCCCGCTGGGAGCCGCTCGTCCGCTACGACGCGCTCACCCGCTGGTACGCCCGGCTGGAGACCGGCCCCGGCTACGAGGTCTGGCTGCTCAGCTGGCTGCCCGGCCAGAGCAGCGGCCTCCACGACCACGGCGCCTCGGCCGGCGTGATGACCGTCGTGCGGGGCGAACTCGTCGAGCGCTCCCTCACGCACGCCGGGGACGGTGCCCGCACGCTGCGCCCCGGCGGGCAGCGGGTGTTCTCCGCCGGCTACCTGCACGAGGTGGTCAACGGCTCGCTGGAGCCGGCCGTCTCCATCCACCTCTACAGCCCCGGCCTGACCGAGATGAACCAGTACGGCGGCGCCGCGGCCGTCCCGGAGCAGCACCAGCAGACGTCCGCCGAGGTTGGCTGAGACCCGGCGGCGGGTTGTCGAGGACCGGGCTGACGACCCGTCGGCGCGTGGCAGGATGGGCGCATGCGCATCGTGGCACTGGCAGGCGGGATCGGCGGAGCGCGTTTCCTGCGCGGACTCCGGGAGGCCATCGGTCCCGAGGACGAGATCACCGTCATCGGCAACACCGGTGACGACATCCACCTCTTCGGGCTGAAGGTCTGCCCCGACCTCGACACCGTCATGTACACCCTCGGCGGCGGCATCCACGAGGAGCAGGGCTGGGGCCGGACCGACGAGACCTGGTCCATCAAGGCCGAGATGAAGGAGTACGGCGTCGGGCCCGAGTGGTTCGGGCTCGGCGACCGTGACTTCGCCACCCACCTCGTGCGCAGCCAGATGCTCACCGCCGGCTACACCCTCAGCCAGGTCACCGAGGCGCTCTGCGTGCGCTGGCGGCCCGGGGTGCGGCTGCTGCCGATGAGCGACGACCGGGTCGAGACCCATGTGCGGATCACCGACGAGCAGGGCACCCGGGCGATCCACTTCCAGGAGTACTGGGTCAAGCTGCACGCCGCCGTCGACGCCGAGGCGATCGTGCCGGTCGGCGCGGACACCGCCAAGCCGGCGCCCGGCGTGCTGGAGGCCATCGCCGCCGCCGACGTCATCCTCTTCCCGCCGTCCAACCCGGTCGTCTCGATCGGCACCATCCTCGCCGTGCCCGGCATCCGGGCCGCCGTCGCCGCCGCGCCCGCCCCGGTGGTCGGGCTCTCCCCGATCATCGGCGGGGCGCCGGTGCGCGGCATGGCCGACAAGGTGCTCGCCGCCGTCGGCGTCGAGGCCACCGCCGAGGCGGTCGCGCTGAACTACGGCTCCGAGCTCATCGACGGGTGGCTGGTGGACAGCGCCGACGAGGCCTCCGTCGCCGCCGTCGAGGCCGGCGGGATCGCCTGCCGGGCCGTGCCGCTGCTGATGACCGACGTCGCCGCCACCGCCGAGATGGCCCGGGCCGCGCTCGCGCTCGCCGAGCAGGTGCGCGGGTGACCCTCCAGATCCTGCCCGTCGGCGGGCTGCCCGAGATCGACGCCGACTCCGACCTCGCCGGGCTGATCGCCAAGGCCGCCGAGTACCAGGACGGCGACATCCTGCTGGTCACCTCCAAGGTGGTCAGCAAGGCCGAGGGCCGGATCCTGGAGGCCGCCGACCGGGAGGCCGCGATCGACGCCGAGGCCGTCCGGGTGGTCGCCCGGCGCGGCCCCACCCGGATCGTCGAGAACCGCAACGGCCTGGTGATGGCCGCCGCCGGCGTCGACGCCTCGAACACCGCCCCCGGCACCGTCCTGCTGCTGCCCGAGGACCCGGACGCCTCCGCCCGCGCGCTGCGCGCCCGGCTCCAGCAGCTGACCGGGCGCCGGCTCGCCGTCGTCGTCACCGACACCTTCGGCCGGCCCTGGCGCAACGGGCTCACCGACGTCGCCATCGGCGCCGCCGGGCTGCCCGTCCTGGAGGACCACCGGGGCCGCACCGACTCGCACGGCAACGAGCTGGCGCTCACCGTCACCGCCACCGCCGACGAGCTGGCCGCCGCCGGCGACCTGGTGAAGGGCAAGGCCACCGGCACCCCGGTCGCCGTGGTCCGCGGCCTCGGCCACCTGGTCACCGTCGAGGACGGCGAGGGCGTCCGGCCGCTGATCCGGCCCGCCGACCAGGACATGTTCCGGCTCGGCACCTCCGAGGCGATCCGGCAGGCCGTCACCCAGCGGCGCACCATCCGCGCGTTCACCCCCGAGCCGGTCGACCCGCAGGCCGTCCGGCGCGCGGTCACCGCCGCGGTCACCGCGCCTGCGCCGCACCACACCACGCCGTGGCGGTTCGTGCTGCTGGAGAACCCCGAGGTGCGGACCCGGCTGCTGGACGCGATGCTCGCCGCCTGGCGCCGCGACCTCGCCGAACTCGACGGCTGGGACGAGACCAGGATCGCCCGCCGCACCGCCCGCGGCGACGTCCTGCGGGCCGCCCCGTACCTGGTGGTGCCCTGCCTGGTGATGGACGGCTCGCACGACTACCCCGACGAGCGCCGCGCCGCCGCCGAGCGGGAGATGTTCACCGTGGCGATCGGCGCCGCCGTGCAGAACTTCCTGGTCACGCTGGCCGCCGAGGGCTACGGCTCGGCCTGGGTGTCGTCCACCATGTTCTGCCGCGACACCGTCCGCGCCGCCCTGGACCTCCCCGCCCACTGGGACCCGATGGGCGCCGTCGCCGTCGGCCACCCCGCCGAACCCCCGCGCACCCGCCCCGACCGCTCCGCCGCCGCCTTCATCGAGGTCCGGTAGGGAGGTCAGAGCCGCCGGTAGACATCCCGACGGTTCCCGACGTGGACGACGAGGATGACCAGCACGTCGTTGCGGAGCGTGTACACCACACGGAAGTTGCCCACCCGGAGGCGGTAGAGACCGTCCTCCCCAGCCAGCTTCTTGACGTCCGGTCCGTCGAGAAACGGGTCATCGCCCAACGCCGTGAGCGCGGTGAGGATGCGCATGGCCTCGACCTGGCCGATCGCCCGCAGCTGACGGCGGGCGTGCGTGGTGAAGCGGAAGGCGTACTTCACGCAGCGCTCCCGGAGGAGTCCGTGGGTGAATCGAACAGATCGGCCAGCAGTTCGGCCATGCTGACCGTCTGATCGTCCAGGTGCTTCCGCGCCTCACGGGCCGCGAGCTCGTCAGCGGCCTCCTCTATCGCATCGAGGATCTCGATCGGCACGACCGCCCCGACCCGCTCGCCCTTCCTGGTGATCACCGTGATCTCGCCGGCCTCGGCCTGGGTCACCACCTCGGCGAGGTTCGCACGCAGTTCCCGGATGCTCAGTGCGTCAGTCATAGCGCAAGGGTACACATCCATGTGTACACAACGAAGGTCTTCTGCGTCAGCGGTGGCGGTGGTCGTTGGGGGTGAGGCGGGGGCCGAAGCGGGGGGCGTGGGTGCCGGTGGCGAGGATCAGGCGGCAGAGGCGGTGGCGGTGGGGGCGGTAGGGCTCCAGGAGCGCCAGCATCTGGGCGTCGTCGCTGCGGACGCGGCCGGCCAGGGCCCAGCCGACGGTGTTGGGCAGGTGGAAGTCGCCGACCGAGACGGCGTCGGCGTCGCCGTTGCTGCGCTGCAGGGTCTCGGCGGCCGTCCAGACGCCGATGCCGGGGACGGCGGTCAGGCGGGCGAAGGAGGTCTCGTGGTCCATCGCGGAGGCCTCCTCCAGACGCGGCGCCAGGCGCACCGCGCGCTGCACCGTCGCCGAGCGCTTCGGGTCCACGCCCGCGCGGTGCCACTCCCAGCTCGGCACCTGGGACCACTCGCGGGCCGAGAGCGCCACCCGCAGGCCCTCGACCGGGCCGGGCGCCGGGGTGCCGAAGGCGCGCAGCAGGGTGCGCCAGGCGCGGTAGGCCTCACCGGTGGTGACCTTCTGCTCCAGGATCGCCGGTACCAGGGACTCCATGACCAGGCCGGTCCTGACCAGCCGCACCCCGGCCACCTCGCGCTGGGCCTCGCGCAGCGGGCCGGACGGCAGGACCAGGCCCGCCGGGTCGTCGCCGGCGCCGAGCAGGTCGGGCAGCCGGTCGAGCAGCCAGGGGGCGCCCGGGCCCCAGGCGCCCGCCTCGACGACGCCCTCGGAGGGGCGGGCGAGCACCCGTAGGGTGCCGATGCCGGCCGGGGTGCGGGAGGCGCGCCAGACGGCGCCGTCAGGGGTGGTCCGGTACGCCGGGTCGGCCGGGCCGCGGCGCAGCGGGAGCAGGGTCCGGGCCACGTCCAGCGGGAAGCCGGGCCGCCAGCGGCGGACGGCTCCGCCGTCGGTGCCGCCGCCGGTGCCCCGGGGGGCGGGCACGCCCGTGTGCGCGCCCGTGCGCGTGCTCCCGTTCACCGTCGTGCACCTCCTGCGCTGTCCGTCGACCATGGGGATATGAACGATACGCGGGTGGCGGAGTTGTCCCCAGGTGACGAGAGTGCCGTGCGGTCGCTCTACCACCGGGTGCTGGAGGGCTGGAACCTGCGGGACGGCGCGGCCTTCGCCGGGCCGTTCGCGCCGGACGGCGAGGTGATCGGCTTCGACGGGACCCGGCACGCCGGCCGGTCGGTGATGGCCGCCGAACTGGGGCGGGTCTTCGCCGACCATCCGACGCCGGAGTACGTCGCCAAGGTGCGGCGGGTGCGGGCGCTGGGCCCCGGGGTCGCGCAGTTGGACGCGGTCGCCGGCCTGGTGCCGGACGACGCCCAGGACGTGGACCCCGCGCTGAACGCGGTGCAGACGGTGATCGCCGTCAACGCGGGCGCGGGCTGGCGGATCGCCCTGATGCAGAACACCCCGGCCCGGTACGACCTGCGGCCCGATCTGGCGCGGGCGCTGACGGCGGAGCTGCGGGAGCTGGTCGGGCGCGGGCCCGGACCGGGGTGACTGCGGCGCGCGGCGGTTACCGCGGGGCGGCGACGCGGCCCTGCAGACCGGCCGCCGTGCTGCGGATGTCGGGGAGCTTGGCGTAGAGGGCGGCGCCGGGACACTCGGTGCTGACGCCGTCGCGGTGGCCGGAGACGGCGTCGAAGGTGACGGTGGTGCCCGCCGGGTAGAGGCTGCTGCTGGAGCCGGAGACCAGTTTCACCTGGCCGGCCGCGTCCCGTCCGGTGAGGCCGAGCTTCCAGGCGGTGATCCGGGACAGGCCGGTCAGCAGCTCCGGCGGGGGCGCGTCCGAGACGTAGGTGCCGATCGCCGCGACGCCCGCCGTGTCGGTGTTGAAGCCGAGGGTGTGGGCGCCGTGCACCGGCAGGTCGGTGCCGCCGGCCCGGCCCTCGTAGACGGTGCCGCAGCGGTCGACCAGGAAGTTGTAGCCGATGTCCCGCCAGCCGTTGCTCTGCACGTGGTACAGGTAGATCGACCGGATCACCCGGGGTGCGTCGGAGCACTCGTACGCGGTGGCGGTGGCGGTGTGGTGGATGAAGACCGCCCGGACCTGGCCGGTGTAGACGAAGCCGGGCTCGCGGATGGACTCGTCGGCGCCCCAGCCGGCCCGGGTGACGATCCCGGGGCGCGGGGCCTGGTTGCCGGCGGCCCGTCGGCCGCCGGCGGCCGGTTCGGCGGGCGTGCTCCGGGCGGCGGAGGACTCGGCTCCGCGGCCCGGGTCGACCAGTTCGACCCGCAGGCCGGACGGCGGTCCGGCCGGACCGGCGGTCACCTCGACGGCGACGCCGTCGCTGGGGCCGGTCCACAGCGGGGCGGTGCCCGCGCGCCTGGCTCCGCCGGCGGCGGCCGGGGTGTCCGGACCCTCGTCGCCGTCGACGTCCAGCCGCTGCCAGCCGCGCCAGGCACCGGTGGCCGCGTCCCGGGTGCGGACCCGGACGGCGGCGCCGTCGAGCGCGCTCGCCGGACCGTCCCAGGTGACCCCGAGCAGTTCGAACCGCCCGGTGCGGCGCGGTGCCAGCGTGTGGGCGGCGGCCGACGGGAGCGAGCCGGAGCCGGTCAGCCGGTGCGAGGCGGTCAGCGGGAGCGAGCTGACGGTGCCGCCGCCCGCCGAACTCCGCTGCTCGGCCTGCGGCGAGGGGCCCGCGGGTAACGGGCCGGATTCCGCGGCGGCCGGGGACAGCGGCAGCACGGCCGCGCAGACGGCGAGCAGGGCGGCGGGGACGACGACGGTCGGGCGGCCTCGGAGGGCCGGAAGAAAGTTGCGCATAAACCGGATGTTCACGGGATTTCGACCCGCGCGCCACGCCACCCGGCGCTGCTTCCGCCACCCCTCCCGGACGTCCACCCGAAGGCCGTAGGCTGGGGCGCACCATGACTTCGCCTTTCGCTGCCGATGCCCACACCCCCGTCGAGCTGCTGCACGCTTTCCTGCGAGGTGGCACTCCCTCAGTCGACCCCGCCGCCCCGCTGGTCACCTTCTACGACGACGCCAGTGGCGAACGCGTCGAGCTCTCCGCCCGGACCTTCGACAACTGGGTGGCCAAGACCGCCAACCTGCTCCAGGACGAGCTCAACGCCGGCCCGGGCGACCGCGCCGCGCTGCTCCTCCCGGCCCACTGGCAGAGCGCCGTCTGGCTGCTCGCCTGCTGGTCGGTCGGGGTGACGGCGGTTCCGGGCGGCGACCCGGCCGCCGCCGACCTGGTGGTCAGCGGCCCGGACGGCCTGGAGGCCGCCCAGGCCTGCGAGGGCGAGCGGGTGGCGCTCGCGCTGCGGCCGCTCGGCGGGCGGTTCCCGCAGCGCCCGGACGGCTTCCTGGACTACGCGGCCGAGGTGCCCGGCCAGGGCGACCGGTTCGCCCCGTACTCCCCCGTCACCCCGGACGCCCCGGCGCTGGAGACCTCGGTCGACGGCCTGCCGCTGAAGCTGACCGGGGAACAGACCGTCCAGCTGGCCCGGGAGGGCGCGGCCCGGCTCGGCGTCGGTCCGGGCGACCGGGTGCTGTCCACCCTCTCCTACGACGACTGGGCGGGCCTGGAGGCCGGTCTGCTGGCGCCGCTGGCGGCCGGCGCGTCGGTGGTGCTCTGCCGCAACTCGGACGGCCTGGACGCCGGCCAGTGGGAGAAGCGGGTGGAATCCGAACGGGTGACACTGCGCCTCGGGTAACCCCCGGCCCCGGCCGGGCGGGTAGGGATCCCTGCCATGGCCGAGGACGACACCGAGCACCCCCCGACCGAACACCCTCCGACCGAGGAGGCCGGCGCCGCGGCACCGGAAGCCGTCCCCGAGGCTTCCGCCCGCCGACGCCGGCGCCGGCGGTGGCTGGTCGTCACGGCCGGCGCGCTCGCGTTCGTGCTGGTCGCCTGCGGCACGCTGCTCTGGATCGCGTACCGCAAGCTCGACGGCAACATCCGCACCGACTCCACCACCGACCAGCTGCTGGCCCGGCTGGAGGCCGAGCGCCCCAGCCGGACCGCCGGGGCCCACGGCGCGGAGAACCTGCTGCTGATCGGCAGTGACGACCGCACCGGCGCCAACGCCTCCTACGGCGCGGCGGGCGGCCAGCGCTCGGACACCACGATCCTGCTCCACCTGGCGGCCGACCGGCGGCGCGCGACCGCCGTCTCCATCCCGCGCGACGTCATGGTGAGCGTCCCCGCCTGCGAGAAGCCGGACGGCACCCGCAGCCGGGCCACGCTGATGCAGTTCAACGCGGCCTTCGAGACCGGTGGTCCGGCCTGCTCGATCCGGACCGTCGAGCAGCTCAGCGGCATCCGGATCGACCACTACGTGATCGTCGACTTCACCGGGTTCAAGCGGATGGTGGACGCCGTGGACGGGGTCGAGGTGTGCGTCCCGCAGCCGATCCACGACAAGGACGCCAAGCTGGACCTGCCGGCCGGGCGGCAGACCCTGCACGGTGAGCAGGCGCTCGGCTACGTCCGGGCGCGGGAGACCCTCGGCGACGGCAGCGACACCCAGCGGATGGGGCGTCAGCAGCAGTTCCTGGCGGCGCTGATCCGCAAGGTGCAGTCGCAGGACGTGCTGCTCAATCCGACCAAGCTGTGGCCGGTGCTGGACGCGGCGACCTCGTCGGTGCGGGCCGACGGCGGGCTGTCCTCGCTGGGCGCGCTGTACGACCTGACCCAGGACCTGCGGGAGATCCCGTCGGCGGACGTCACCTTCCTGACGGCGCCGCGGCAGCCGTACCGGTTCGACTCGGACCGGGACGAGTTCGTGCAGCCGCAGACCACGCAGCTGTTCGCGGCGCTGCGGGACGACCGGCCGGTGGAGGTGCGGCCGCCGGGGTCGGGGCCCTCGCCGACGGTCCGGGCGGCGCCGGCGGCGAGTCCGTCGGCCGGTCCGTCGGCGGCTCCGTCGGGGGCCCTGTCGGGGGCTCCGACGACGTCTCCGTCACCGAGCGTGAGCACTCCGCCGTCGTTCGAGGGGCGGACCGCCGACGTGGACGCGTGCGCGATGCACTGACCCGTACCGGTCTGGTTCATCTGCTCATCGGATCACCATTCCGTACACGGATCATGATCTTGAAAGACTCTCCCCGGAAATTCCCAGCACCCGATTTCACCTGGGGAAATGACGCCGTGAATCGCGTTCCGGATCATGGCGGAGATCACATCCGGAACGATCCCCCCACCCGGCTCGTCTAGGGTGTCCGAGTCGGTCGCGCAATTCGCGCACCGTCCCGTGAACCGGTCGGAGGGAGGGGAACACCCGTGCAGCAGGACACCCGGCGCGTCACGCCGGACGCGGGGCGGCCCCCGTCCGACCCCGCCCACGGCATCCCCGTCCAGCGCCGGGGCGGCGCGGCCGAGCCCGCGGCGCCCGAGCCCGCGCCGGTGCCCGCACCCGCCGCCGCGCCCCCGGCCGGCGGCGGCCGGGGCGCCCACCGCCGGGCGCGCACGGCGCGGCGCAACCGCCGCCGAAGGCTGCTGAAGTGGACCGGCGGCCTCGGCGCGTTCGTCCTGGTGGCCGGCTGCGGCGGCGCCTACTACGCGTACCAGCACCTCAACAACAACATCACCGCCGTCAAGGTGCAGCTGGGCGACGAGGCGGAGCGGCCCAAGCCGGCCGGCGACGCCATGAACATCCTGGTGATCGGCACCGACAGCCGGGAGGGCCTGGGCCGCTCGTACGGTGACGAGGGCAGCGCCGGGCACGCCGACACCACCCTGCTGTTCCACGTCGCCAAGGACCGCACCAACGCGACCGTGCTCAGCATCCCGCGCGACCTCATGGTGCCGGTCCCGGACTGCCGGACACCGGACGGGAAGACCATCCCCGGTGCGTCGCGCACGATGTTCAACAACAGCCTCGGCCAGGAGGGCCGCGATCCGGGCTGCACCTGGAAGACCGTCGAGAAGATGACCGGGATCCGGGTCGACCACTTCGTGATGGTCAACTTCGAGGCCGTGAAGACGCTCTCCACCGCCGTCGGCGGCGTCGAGGTGTGCGCGGCCAAGGACATCAACGACCCGGACTCGCACCTGCGGATGAGCAAGGGCCGGCACGTCGTCCAGGGCGACGAGGCGCTCGCCTTCGTCCGTACCCGGCACGCCGTCGGGCAGGGCGGCGACCTCACCCGGATCCCGCTGCAGCAGCAGTTCATCAGCTCGATGATCCGCGCGGTCAAGAGCAGCGACACCCTGACCAACCCGGCCAAGCTGTGGAAGCTGGCGGACGCCTCCACCAAGGCGCTCACCGTCGACTCCGGGATCGACAGCGTCGACAAGCTGAAGGACCTCGCGCTGGACGTCAGCAAGGTCGACACCAAGAACATCACCTTCGCCACCGTGCCGGTGCTGGACGACCCGGCGGACGAGAACCGGCTGGTGCTCAAGCAGCCGGACGCCGGGCAGCTGTTCTCGATGGTCGGGGGCGACCGGTCGCTGACCGGGGCGGTGGACCCGGCCGCCCCGCAGGCCGCGGCCACCACCGCTCCGGCTGCCGCGGCCCCGGCCGCCACTGCTCCGGCCACCGCGGCTGCGGGCACCCCCGAGGCGGCGCCGTCCGCGGCCGCTCCGGTGGTGGACGCGAAGCAGCTGCGGGTGACGGTCCGCAACGGCAGCGGGACGCCCGGACAGGCGCAGCAGGCCGTCGACCGGCTCCAGGCGAAGGGCTACGCCCGGGCCGCGACCTCCGCCAACGCGCCCGTCGCGGCGGCCACCACCGTCTCCCACCCGGCCGGCAGGGCCGCCGAGGCGGCGGCGCTGGCCACCGCGCTGGGCCTGCCCGCCGACGCGGTCAAGGCGGACCCGAAGCTCACCGCCAAGGACGGGCTGGTGCTGGTGCTGGGCAAGGACGCGCCGGCCGCCGCCGCGGCGACCCCGAGCGCTCCGGCGACCGAGGCGCCCAAGGACCTCCAGCGGGTCCAGGCCGACGACACCGACGTCTGCGCCAAGTAGCCGGGCGTCAGGACGGCTCCGCCGGGGCCAGCAGGCCGTCGCACTCCCGGTACTCCTCGCCGGTGCGCGGGCAGCGCCAGCGGTCCTCGCCGGCCGGCTCCAGCGGCTCGCCGGCCCGGCCGACCCACTTGATCCGGCGGGCCGGGACGCCGGCCACCAGGGCGAAGTCCGGGACGTCCCGGTGCACCACCGCGCCGGCCGCGACCAGGGCCCAGCGGCCCACCGTCACCCCGGCGACCAGGACGGCCCGGCCGCCGATCGAGCAGCCCTGGCGGAGCGTCACCCCGCGGGCGTGCCAGTCGTCGCCGCGCTTGAGCCGGCCGTCGACGTCCACCGAGCGCGGGTAGAGGTCGTTGGTGAGCACCGCGGCCGGGCCGACGAACACGCCGTCCTCCAGCACCGCGGGCTCGTAGACCAGTGCGTGGTTCTGCAGCTTGACCCGGTCGCCGATCCGCACGCCGGGGCCGACGTAGGCGCCGCGGCCGATGATGCAGTCCACGCCGATCACCGCGTCCTCGCGGACCTGGGCGAGGTGCCAGACGGTCGTCCCGGCGCCGAGCACCGCGCGCCCGTCGACGTCGGCGGTCGGCTCGACCCGGGCCCCGGCACCCGCCGAAGCGGCGACGGACCCCGCAACGGCGGCGGACCCGCCCTCAACTGTCCCCATGGCGCCCGACGATAGCGCCGGACGCGGGAACGGGAGAGCGGGTCCGCGGGATTGGCCGGTTGGTGCCCGGGAGGGGCCGCCGGGGGTCAGCCGCGCTCGGCCACCACGTCGGCGGCGGACGGGGAGCGGCTGCCGATCACCTTGCGGGCCAGCGAGCGCGGCGAGGTGAGGAAGCCGAAGCCCCAGCTGAGGTGCATGGTCGCGAAGGCCAGCGGCAGCAGCGCCTTCGCCTTGAGCGACAGGCCGCGGCCCTCGGCCAGCGCGCCGCCGTTGATGCCGAGCACATAGGCCCCGGGGGCGGCCAGGAAGGCCGGGTGGACGGCCACCCCGAGCACCAGCCCGAGGGTGACACCGAGGAAGGCGGCCGGGGGCGCGAGGTAGCGCAGGTTGACCGAGCCCCGGTGGTACCGGGTGACCACCCGGCGCCAGCGGCCGTAGTCCTTGTACTGCTTGGCGAGCGCCTTGACGCTGGGCCGGGGGCGGTAGGTGACGCGCAGTTGCGGGGTGAACCAGACCAGACCGCCGTCCTGCCGGATGCGGTAGTTGAGCTCCCAGTCCTGGGCGCGGACGAACTCCTCGTTGTAGCCGCCGAGGCGCTCCAGCACCTCGCGCCGGAACACCCCGAGATAGACGGTGTCCGCCGGGCCGGCCAGGCCGCCGGTGTGGAAGGCGGCGTTGCCGACGCCTATCTTGGAGGTCATCGCGACCGCGACCGCGTTCTCCCACTCCGTCTCGCCCTCGGCGTGCATGATGCCGCCGACGTTGGCGGCCTCCATCTCGCAGAGCAGCCGGACCGCCGTGGTGATGTAGCCCGGGGTCAGCAGGCCGTGACCGTCGACCCGTACCACTATCGGGTGACTGGAGCCCCGGATCGCGGCGTTCAACCCTGCGGGCGTACGCCCGGTGGGGTTCTCCACGGTCCGGACCCTGCGGTCCTCGGCGACGAGTTCGGCGGCGATCTGCGCGGTGCGGTCGGTGGACGGACCGAGGGCGATCACCACCTCCATCGGCCCGGCGTATTCCTGTTCCAGGATGTGCCGGACGGCCGTGCGCAGGTGTCGTTCCTCGTTGAGCACCGGCATGATCACGGAGACCGCCGGCAGCTCCTCAGCAGCCTTGGTGTTCATCGGGGCCAACCGTACCGGTGTGGGCGGGGTGTCGTCTTGTCCCGGTCTGGGCGCTGAGCCCGGCCCGGAGCGACCGTATGCGAAGGATTGCCGACGGAACGTTCCAGCGTCGCCGGAGAGCGCCAGGAGGAACGTTTCACCGATCGGGGCCCACCGTACTCCCCGAGCCCGGCGCGCCCTCACCCGGCCCGGCCGGGACGCCCCTACCATCCGAGAGATGCCCGTCTCCCCCCTCTCCGCGCGGCCCGGAGGCCCGGCCGGTGCCTCGCCCGGACGGCTGCGCCGCTGGCTCCGACGGCTGGCCGCGGGCATCGCCCTCGGCGTCCTCGCCACCTCGGGCGGCGGCTGGGCGGTGCTGCACGGCATCGGGTCGATCGACCGGGTCGACGCCTTCAGCGGCGACCGCGCCCGCCCGGCCGACGACAGTGCCACCACCTTCCTGGTGGTCGGCACCGACGAGCGCGAGGGCATCCCGGAGGCGACGCTGAAGACCGTGCTGCACGCCGGGGGCGAGTCCTGCCACTGCACCGACACGATGATGATCGTCCGGCTCGCCGGGGACGGCTCCCGGGCCAGTGTGATCAGCATTCCGCGCGACTCCTATGTCGACATCCCCGCCCACCGGGACCCGGCGACCCGCAAGGACGTCCCGGCCGGCAAGGGGAAGATCAACGCGGCGTACGGGCTGGGTGGACCGCAGCTGGCCGTGGCCACCGTCGAGCAGAACACCGGGCTGCGGATCGACCACTACCTCCAGGTGGACTTCACCGGGTTCGTCGCCGCCGTGGACGCCGTCGGCGGGGTCCGGGTCTGCACCGCCAAGCCGCTCAAGGACGAGTACTCGGGCCTGGACCTGCCGGCCGGCACCAGCACCCTGGACGGCGCGGGGGCGCTCAAGTACGTGCGCGCGCGGCACGTGGACGGCAGCTCCGACCTGGGGCGGATGCACCGGCAGCAGAAGTTCGTCGCCGAGCTGCTGCACGAGGTGACCAGCGGCGGCACCCTGCTCAACCCGGTGCGGCTGGCCCGGGTGACGGACAGCCTGCTCGGCTCGGTCAAGGCCGACAAGGGGCTCGCGGCCGACGACCTGATCACCCTGGGGACCCGGATGAAGGACCTGACGGCCGGGCGGGCCGACTTCGTGACCGTGCCGCTGGCCTCGGTGGACCATCCGGTCGCGGGGTGGGGGTCGACGGTGCTCTGGGACGCGGAGCGGGCGCGGGAGCTGTTCGACGCCGTCCGGGAGGGGCGGCCACTGACAGGCGGGGCGGGGCCGGAGGGCGCTGGGGGGTCGGGGGGCACGGGGGGCTCGGGGGCGGATCCTGCGACGGGTGCGGGTACGGGTGCGACGGGTACGGGTGCGACGGGTACGGCGGCTGCCGTCACGCCGGAGCAGGTCCATGTCCAGGTGTTCAACGCGGCGGGCACCGCGGGGCTGGGCGCCCGGGTGGACACCGAGCTGCGGCGGGCCGGGTTCGCCACCACGGGGGCGCCGTCCAACGCCCCGGCCGGCACGGCGCCCGGGCGGACGGTGATCCGGTACGACCCGCGCTGGGCGGAGTCGGCGCGGACGCTGGCGGGCGCGGTGCCGGAGGCCGAGCTGACCCCGGTGCCGGGGCTGGGGGTGATCCTCCAGCTGTACGCGGGCACGGACCACCCGGCGGCGGCCACGTCCACCCCGCTCCCCGCTCCCCTGCCCGCCCCGCTGCCCACGGGGCCGAGCGCGGCACCGTCGGGCCCGGCGGGCGAGGCGCACCCGGCCGTGTCCGGGAGCGAGGCGGGGGCGGCGGAGACGACCGGCGCCGAGCGGGCGAGCGACATCATCTGTCCGTGAGCCGGCCGGCTCACGGACAACGGCGGCGGGCAGGGCGCGCACGGCACCCTGCCCCTCCCCCTGTTCCCCCGTCCCCCGGTGGCGACCCCCGGTCCCCCGATCCGGGGGTCGCCACCGATCAGTCCGTCGCGATCGCCGCGAGGACGTTCATCCGCCCGGCCCGGAAGGCCGGGATGAGGGCGGCCAGCAGGCCGATGACCACCGAGGCCGCCAGTGTGAGGAGGAGCGTGGTGACCGGAATGGAGAGCGACTCCAGGCCCTGCGTCCGCAGCACCCGCTGACCGGTGACACCCCAGGCCAGGCCGAGCACGGTGCCGAGCACCGCGCCGAACAGGGCGATCACCATCGACTCCAGGCGGATCATCCGGCGCAGCTGGCGGCGGGAGAGCCCGATCGCCCGCAGCAGGCCGATCTCGCGGGTCCGCTCGACCACCGAGAGCGCCAGGGTGTTGACCACGCCGAGCACCGCGACCACGATCGCCAGGAAGAGCAGCCCGAGGATCATGTTGAGCAGGCCGTTGATCTGCTCCTGGACGAGCTTCTTGTAGCCGGCCTGGTCACGGACGTTGGCCTGCGGGTACTCCTTGAGCGAGTCCTCCAGGGCGGTGAGCGTCCCGGCGACGTCCGCCCCGGCGGCGGCCTTGCCGAAGAGCACGGCGTCCACCGGCAGGTCCGCGGCCGGCACCGCCGTGGCGACGGCGTCGAGCGGGGCGAAGGTGCTGCCGTCGAAGAACGAGTTGCCCTTGGTCATGATGACGCCGACCGGCAGCGACTGGACCCGGCCGTGGCCGTAGTCGATCTTGATGCTGTCGCCGACCTTGAGGCCGCGGTCCTTGGCGAAGTCCTCGCCGACCGCCAGCGCCCCCTGCTTGAGGGAGTCGGCGCCGCCTTCCTTCACCGGCAGCCGGAAGTCCTCGGTGAACCGCGCGGAGACCGCCGAGACGTCCTGCTCCGAGGTCTTGCCGTCGGGGGTGGTGAAGTACGCGGGCAGGGACTTCTGCTCGATGACGTGGTCGATGCCCGAGGTCCTGCGGACGGCGTCGACGATCTCCGGGGAGACGCCGTTGCGGCCGGCCTGGACGATGTAGTCGGCGCCCACCGAGCGGTCGAGCTGCTCATTGGTGGACTTGATCATCGAGGAGGTGAAGACCGAGGCACCGATCACCAGCGCCAGTCCGATCATCAGCGCCGCCGCCGTGGCACCGGTACGGCGCGGGTTGCGCATCGCGTTGCGCTGGGCGAGCGTGCCGGACGGGCCGAACACGGTGGGCAGCAGGGCGCCGAGCACCCGCACCACGGTGGTGGCCAGCAGCGGGCCGAGGACCACGAAGCCGACCAGGGTGAGCAGCACGCCCAGCCCGAAGTACCGGCCGCCGGTGATCATCTTCTCCGCGCCGGAGGCCAGCACCAGCAGACCGCCGCCACCCGCCGTCAGCACCAGGCCGATGACCGCCCGGACGGTGTTGGAGCGGGCCTCGGCCGGGGTGCCGTGGTCGCGCAGCGCGGCGATCGGCGCGATCCGGCCGGCCCGGCGGGCCGGTATCCAGGCCGCGAGCACGGTGATCACGATGCCCACCGCGTACCCGGCGACGAAGACGTCCGCGCCGACCTTCAGGTCCCCGGCGTCGAGGTGCATGCCGGCCGCGTTCATCAGCTGGATCAGCCCGACCGCCAGGCCGAGGCCGGCGCCGATGCCCACGGTGGACCCGAGGGTGCCCAGGAGCAGCGCCTCCACCAGCACCGAGCGGTTGACCTGCTTGCGGCTGCCGCCGACGGCGCGCAGCAGGCCGATCTCCCGGGTGCGCTGGGCGACCAGCATCGAGAAGGTGTTGATGATCAGGAAGCCGCCGACCAGCAGCGAGATGCCGGCGAAGCCGAGCATCGCGTACTTCAGGAAGTCCAGGAAGGAGCCGACGCTGTCGCTGTTCTCCTCCTTCTGCTCGGCGGCCGTCTTGGCCTGGACGCCGGCGCCGAGCCCGGCCAGCGCGGCGGACTTGAGCTGCTCGTCGGAGCGGCTGCCGTCGCCGAACGCCTCGACCGAGGTGTAGGCGGTCTGCCCGAGCAGCACGCTCTGCGCGGTCTCGGTGGACAGGAAGGCCAGCGCCGCGCCGGGGTTGGTGGTCTTGAAGGTGGCGATGCCGACGATGGTGAAGTCGTGCTTGTCGGCGGTGATCACGCGCAGCCTGCCGCCCAGGCCGAGCTTGGCCTTCTTGGCGGTGTCCGCGTCGATGACGACCTGGTCGGCGCCCTGCGGGGCGTGGCCGGAGGTGATCTCGACCGCGTTGCGCGGGGTGTCCGCCCAGTTGCCGACGATCGTCGGGGCGCCGGAGGTCGGGCCCACCGCCTTGTTGGTGGCCGCGTCGGCCAGGGTGGCGTTCTGCACCGACACCTGGCCGATCACCGACTTCACCCCGGGGATCGCGGCGACCTTCCCGACGCTGTCGACGGGTACGGTCAGCGTCTTGCCGCGCGGGTCGAAGCCGAACTCCGGCTTGGCGGGCCCGACCGAGAGGTCGGAGGCGGTCGACGCGAAGAGCTTGTCGAAGGTGCTGGTCGCGGTGTTGGAGAACACCAGCGTCCCGGACACGAACGCGACCGACAGCACGACCGCGATCAGCGAGAGCAGCATCCGCCCCTTGTGGGCGAAGAAGCTCCGCAGTGACGTCTTGAGCAACATGGTCCTGTCCGCCCCTGCCCGCTCAGCTGGTGCGCTTGCCGTCGAAACGGCGCATGCGTTCGAGGACGGAGTCGGCCGTCGGGGCGTGCATCTCGTCGACGATCACGCCGTCGGCGAGGAACAGCACGCGGTCCGCGTAGCCGGCGGCGACCGGGTCGTGGGTGACCATCACGATGGTCTGGCCCAGCTCGTCGACGCTGCGGCGCAGGAAGGAGAGCACCTCGGCGCCGGAGCGGGAGTCGAGGTTCCCGGTGGGCTCGTCGCCGAAGATGATCTCGGGACGGGCGGCCAGCGCCCGGGCCACCGCGACGCGCTGCTGCTGGCCGCCGGAGAGCTGGGTCGGACGGTGCTTCAGCCGGCCCGAGAGGCCGACCGTCTCCACCACCCGGTCCAGCCAGGCCTGGTCGGGCTTGCGGCCCGCGATGTCCATCGGGAGCGTGATGTTCTCCAGCGCGTTCAGCGTCGGCAGGAGGTTGAAGGCCTGGAAGATGAAGCCGATCTTGTCCCGGCGCAGTCTGGTGAGCTGCTTGTCCTTCAGACCGGTGATCTCGGTGTCGCCGATCCAGATCCGCCCCTGGGTCACCGTGTCCAGCCCGGCCAGGCAGTGCATCAGGGTCGACTTGCCGGAGCCCGAGGGGCCCATGATCGCGGTGAAGCGTCCGCGCTGGATGTCGACGTCGACCGCGTCCAGGGCGGTGACCCTGGTCTCGCCGGAGCCGTAGGACTTGGTCACCTGACGAGCCGAGGCGGCGACGGCGGCGGCACCGCCGGGGAGCTGGGGGTCGTACACGGCTGCTGCTGCCGTCGTCACTGTCGTCTCCTAAGAAGTGGGCCCACCCGTTGCCCCCAGCCTCGTCCGTTCCACCCGTCCGGCGACATCGCGCAGGGGATAGTTTTCGACCGGGAGTTAGCTACACCCTGCCGGTGAACCGGGGACCCGGACCCGATCGCGCCGGGTCCGCCTCGGACGGGCGGGGATGTGATCCACGTTAGGAGCCGGGCGCTTCCGCCTCGTCATCCGACGGTAGGAAGCGGCCCAACCGGAGTTGTACGGGGTGCCGGCCCCCTCCCCCTAGGGGTCGGCCGGGGCCCGGTCAGGGTCCGCCCGTAGGGAGGCCCGCCGGGGCGAAGGCCCTGCTGGGGCACAGACCCCGCCGACACCGGGGCCCCGCCCGGCGGGTCGCCGAACGGGGCCTGGGGGTGCGGGGGCCGGCGCGCCGGGCGCCGGCCGGGCGTCAGGAGGCCAGGGCCGGGGCCGCCCGGCGCTCCAGGGCCGCCGCGAACCCGTCCACGACGGGGCGCAGCAGCACGTCGGTCTCGCGCTCGATCACGGTGGCGCCGTCCTCCCGGACGGTGATGTGACGGTCCAGCACGAACCAGCCCTGGGTGATGTGGTCGGCCCCCATCGAGCTGAGCACCGGCCGCAGCGCGTAGTCCACCGCCAGCACGTGCGCGGTGGAGCCGCCGGTGGCGAGCGGCAGCACGGCCTTGTCGCGCAGCGCGTACTGCGGCAGCACGTCCAGCAGCGCCTTGAGCAGGCCCGAGTAGGCGGCCTTGTAGACGGGGGTGCCGATCACCACGCCGTCGGCGGCGGCGAAGAGCTCCAGGGCCGCCGCCAGCTCGGGGTGCGACAGGTCGGCGGAGAGCAGCGCGTGCGCGGGCAGGCTGCGCACCTCGAAGGGGACGACGCGGTGGCCGCGCTCCTCCAGCCGCGCGTCGACGAGGCGCAGCAGTCGGGTGGTGCGGGAGGTCGGGGACGGGGAGCCGGAGACGGACAGGACGGTGGCCATGGGGTTCACCTCGGGGAGGAAGCGGGGCGGCGCTTCAACGGCGCGGGGCACTCACCGGGCGCGGGGCGCGTCGGCCGGACGGACGGCGGCCGGCGGGGCGACGGGCAGCGGTGAGCGCGCTGCGCGGGCAGCGTCGGGAAGGGAGGAAGAGGACGGTGGTGGGGTTCGACGGGCGAGCGTCAGCCACAACAGAGCGAACAGGACACACGCAGAAGGTCGACGTGCCGCCGACGCGTGAGGGTCCATCGCTGATCCATGGCAGTCATGCAAACACGCACCGTTCCGGGCGGTCAAGGATCGTCCCGTCAGACGAACACCAGGTGAGACGGATGGTGAGACGGGGGCGCGGGGAACCTGGTCCGGCGGGCGCCGGGACCACGCCCGCCGGCACCTTGCCGCGGAACGATCCGGTGCGTGCATCAAAACTGCTACAAGGGCCCTGGTGGGGGCCCCGGGGGGAGTCACCGGTCCCGGCGTCGGGCATCCTCTCCCACATGAACACGTGGCAGGAGGGCCGCCCGGGCGGCGGCGGGAACCCGTACGGCGGCGGCAACGGTGGCGGTGGCCCGGCGTACGGACAGGGCGGCGGCGCCGAGCGGCCGCTGCCCGCCTCGCTGAACCCGCGCGGGCCGGGCGCCCCGGCGCCCCGGCAGCCCCAGCCGCAGCCCCAGCCGCCCCAGCAGGCGCGACAGCCGCAGGCGCCCGGGTACGGTCCTCCGCAGGGCCACGGCCCGGGGCCGGGGCGGCCCGGGCAGCCGGGCCCGGCCGGTGCGCGGCCGGGGGTCCCGGGCCAGGGCGCCCCGGGCGGCCCCGGCGGTCCGGGGACGCCCGGCGGTCCGATACCCCCCGGCGGGCCGCAGGCGCCCGCCGCCGCCCGCCCCTCGCGCTGGCCCCGGCGCCGGATCGTCAAGTGGTCGGTCTTCGGCGTGCTGATCGCCCTGATGCTGACCGCCGTCTCCACCTGGTTCTGGGCGGACTCCAAGCTCAACCACGAGGACGTGCTCGGCGACTACCCCGGCCGGCCGGCCGCGGGCAAGGGCACCAACTGGCTGATCGTCGGCTCCGACAGCCGCAACGGCCTCTCCGACTCCCAGGAGGAGGACCTGCACACCGGCCACGCGGGCGGCAAGCGCAGCGACTCGATGATGATCCTGCACATCGGGGACAACGGGAACACCCTGATGAGCATCCCGCGCGACTCCTGGGTGCCGATCCCCGAGCACCCCGGCGAGAACGGCAAGCCCGTCAAGTCCACCACCGCGAAGATCAACTCGGCGTTCGCGGCGGGCGGCGGCAAGCTGCTCGCGCAGACCGTCGAGACGAACACCGGCATCCGCATCGACCACTACGCCGAGATCGGCTTCGCCGGCTTCGTGGGCATCGTCGACTCGGTCGGCGGCGTGGACATGTGCATCGAGCAGGACGTCAAGGACAAGGACTCCGGCCTCGACCTCAAGGCCGGCTGCCAGAGCCTCGACGGCACCCAGGCGCTCGCCTTCGTCCGCCAGCGCCACCAGATGGCCGACCAGGACCTCGGCCGGATGCGCAACCAGCAGAAGTTCCTCGGCGCGCTGGCCAAGCAGGCCGCCTCGCCGGCCACCGTGCTCAACCCGTTCACCTTCTACCCGCTGGTCTCCTCCGGCCTCGGCACGCTGATCGTCGACGACGACGCCGGGCTGACCGACCTGGGCTCGCTGTTCCTCGCCATGAAGGACATCAACGGCGGCAGCGGCAGGAGCATCACGGTGCCGATCGCCAACCCGGACTTCAAGACCAACACCGGGGAGTCGGCGGTGAAGTGGGACACCGCGAAGGCCAAGCAGGTCTTCGACGCCTTCCGCAACGACACCGCCGTGCCGGACGTGAAGTAGCCGCCGCCGACACGCGCGACCGGGCGTGACGGTCCGGCCACAATGGGTGGATGCCACTCGTCACCGCGCTGATCTACCGCCGCCGCCACCGCCTCCTGGGCCGCCTGGTCCAGGAGGCGCTCGCGTTCTACGGGATGGAGGTGCCGGCCGCGGTCGAGATCGGGCCGGGCCTCGTCGTGTTCCACCGGGGCTTCGGGACCGTGCTGCACCCGTACACCACGCTCGGCGCCGGGGTGACGCTGTACAACGGCGTGACCGTCGGACGGGCCGACCCGTGGGTGCCGCAGGAGGAGAGCGCGATGCGGCGGGTGGTGGTGGAGGACGGCGCGGTGCTGTGCGCGGGCGCCAAGGTGGTGTGCAAGGAGGGTGTGCTGACCGTCGGTGCGGGCACCGTCGTGGGCGCCAACGCCGTGCTGACCCGCTCGACCGGGCCGGGCGAGATCTGGGCCGGCGTCCCCGCCCGCAGGGTGGGCCTGCGGGCGGGGTGGCCGGCGGGGGCCGCGACGGCCTAGGCGGCGGGCCGGGGGTCGGCGAGCTGGGGGTCGGCGAGCTGGGCGCGGAAGACCGCGCTGTTGAAGTAGGCCCTGGCCTCGCGGATGAGACCCTCGTCGTCGAGTTCGTAGACGTTGATGCCGGACCAGTTGACCGGGCGGCCGTCCCGGGCGACCGCCGCGCCGCTCCACGCCACCGCGACGCTGCGGCCGACGGTGTGCGCCTCGCGCGGGGTGAGGCCGAGGAACGGGTCGAAGCCGGGGAGGACGGAGGCGATGAACGCGCGGATCGCCTCCCGCCCGACGATCGGCTCGCTGCCGACCGGGTCGTGGAACACGCCGTCGGCGCTGAAGGTGTCCGCCCAGGCGTCGGCGTCGCCCTGCTGGGAGGCGTGGAAGAACCGGAGCACGGCGGGGGGCATGGCGGGGAAGGTCATGACGGGTTTCCTCTCGGACGGGCGGGACTCGCGGACTGCGTGGGACTCGCGGACAGGGCGGGACTCGCGGGCAGGGTGGACCGGGCGGGACTCGCGGACGGGACGGAGGGGCGGCGGGCGGGGAGCAGGGCGCGCGCCAGGGCGAGGGCCGCAGCGGCCGCCGTCAGCGCGCAGACGCCCGCCCATCCGACGGCGTCGTACGCCCTGACGCCGAGCCAGGAACCCGCGCTGCCGCCGAGGAAGGAGCAGGTCATGTACGCCGTGTTGAGCCGGCTGTGGATCTCCGGCGGCAGGGCGAACAGGCGGGCCTGATTGGCGACCTGGTTGGCCTGGACGGCGGCGTCGAGCAGCAGCAGTCCGAGCGCCAGCCCGGCCACGCCCACCGGGCCGCCCGCCGAGCCCGCCGTGAGCACGGCCGCCGCCGGCAGGGCGGCGAGCAGGCAGCAGAGGTTCACCCGGTCCGCGCCGTACCGGTCGGCCCGGCGCCCCGCGGCCGGGGCGCAGAACACGGAGGCCGCGCCCAGCAGCGCGAGCACGCCGACGGCCTGCGGGCCGTAGCCGTAGCGCGGACCGGTGACGAGCAGCGCGAGGCTGGTCCACACGGCGCTGAAGCCGCCGAACAGGCAGGCCTGGTAGAGCGCGGAGCGGCGCAGTCCCGGTTCGGTGCGCAGCAGGCGGACGGTGTCGGCGAGCAGCCGGCGGTAGCCCGGACGGTCGCGGGCGGGCGCGGGCGGCTCCCCCGGGAGGGCGGCCCGGAGGGCGACGGCGAGCAGGACGGCGAGCCCGGCCGCGACCAGGTAGGGGCCGCGCCAGCCGAGGGCGCCGCCGAGCAGCCCCCCGAAGGTGCGGGCGAGCAGCACCCCGGCGATCAGCCCCGCCTGCAGAACGCCGATCACGGCGCCGCGGCGCGCGCCGTCGACGAGTCCGGCGGCCATCGGGACCAGCAGTTGCGGCACCACGGTGGCCGCGCCGACCACCGCACTCGCGGCGACCAGCGGTCCGAGCGCCGGGGCGAGTCCGGCGGCGAGCAGGCCGGCCGCGGTCACCGCGAGCAGCACGCTCAGCAGGGGCCGGCGGGGCAGCCGGTCGCCGAGCGGCACGAGCAGGAAGATGCCGGCCGCGTAACCGAGTTGGGCCGCGGTGGCGATGGTGGTGGCGGCGCCGGGCGGCACGTCGAGGCCGTCGGCGATCAGCGGGGTGAGTGCCTGCGGGAAGTACACGTTGGCGACGGCGACGCCGCAGGCGAGCGCCATGACGAGCGGGGTGCCGCGGCGCGGGGGCGGCGTCGGCGGGGTGGAGCGGTTCACGGTTGCCGTCCTGGGTCGAGGCGCGGAGCACGCATCCGAACGAACCAGTTGGTTCGCTTGGCTCGACAGGATGCTAGGAGCGAGGATCTCTCGACGTCAAGCGAACTGTCCGGTTCAGTCGCCGCTACGATGACGCCATGGCGTACGACGCGAAGGCCACCCAGCAGCGCATCCTCGGCGCGGCGACCGACGAGTTCGCCCGGTACGGCGTCGCCGGCGCGCGGGTGGACCGGATCGCCACCGCCGCGCAGGCCAACAAGCGGGCGATCTACGACTACTTCGGCGACAAGGACGGGCTGTTCGCGGCCGTCCTGGAGCAGTTGATGGCCGACCTCGCCGAGGCGGTGCCGCCCGCCCCGGCCACGGGCGAGGACGCGGCGGCCACGGGAGACGGCGCCGCCGGCACCGGGAGCCCGGCCGCCGACCTGGGCGCGTACGCCGAGCGGCTGTTCGACTACCACCGCGCCCACCCGCAGGCGCTGCGTCTGCTGATGTGGGAGGCGCTGCAACTGGGCGAGGAGTCCGTCCCCGGCGAGGAGCGGCGCACCCGGCACTACGACGACAAGGTCCGCTCCGCCGCCGCGGCCACCGGCCGCGACGAGGAGGAGGCGCGCACCCTGCTGTTCCTCACCATGGGCCTGGTCGGCTGGAGCCTGGCGATGCCGCAGGTGCGGCGGATGGTCCTCGGCGAGGACGCCGCCCCGGAGCACCTGCGCGGCGCGGTCGCCGACGCCGTCCGCCGCCTCACGGGCCGGGACGGTTAGGGCCTCTCTTCCGGATCACGACGCCCGCCCGGCGTGATCCGGAAGAGAGGCCCTGGACCGACCGTCGCGCGGGGCTCAGTGGGCGACCACGCCCGGGAGGTGGCCGGTGGCGCACTCCGCGTAGCGGTGGACGGGCTCGCCCGGCCAGCCGTCACCCTCGCCCACGACACCCTCCCGCTCGCCCGCGAAGCCGTGGTGGATCACCTGGCCGCCGCGCCCGTCCGTCCAGCAGGCACGGGTCAGATGGACGACGAGGGTGGCCGGATGCTGCGGCAGGGGGCGCTCCAGGACGAGTTCGCGCAGCCCCGCCCCCGGCGGGAAGGCCACCACGGCCTCGCTGGTCCGCAGCCGTGCCCGGCGCGGCTCGAACTCCACCGCCCAGTACGCCGACACCGTGACCTCGAGCCGCCCGTCGAGGCCGCCGCCGTCCGGCCGGACGTACTCCTCGTCGGGGACCCAGCGCGCGTGGTTGCGGATGTCGTCCGGGCCGAACCATTCGGCCCAGGTGACCCAGTAGCCCGCGACGCGCTTGATCGTCATGTCCTCGCGGGCGATCCGGACCGGGATGCGGGTCAGGCTGGCGGGCTCGCTCAGCAGCAGGACGCGGCCGTCCCTGTCGACCCGGAGGTCCCCCTGCGGCGCGAAGGAGAGGACGGTCACCTGCTCGAAGGTCACCTCGCCGTCGTCCTTACGTCGACTGGTCTGCCTCATGAGTGAACCACCTTGCCAGGGAACGGAGTTGAGCGACCCACGGCCACCTCCGCGGCGGGCCGGACGCGTCTCGCGCAGCATACGGTGCACGGTCGGTCGCGGCGCGTGATTCCGGCGAATCCCCGCAGGGCAGGGGGCGTGCGGCTATCCTGCGCCTGCACATGCCGCCGCGCGCGCCCCCTGGCCACACCCGCACGCCGGGAAGGCGCCCGCGTGACGGTGTGCCGGACGGCGGTACACGCCGGCCGCGCGCCCCACGGAAGGAGTTCACCCCGATGGGCGACGCACACTGGCGGGAGCTCCGCCGGGAGCCGATCCACAGCGCCTACGGCCGCGGCGCCGACCGGGTGACCTTCGAGATGCCCGACGGCCGGGAGGAGGTCTTCCACCTCGCCAACGAGTACGCGGCAGCGGCCGTCGTCGCCCTGACGCCGGACCACCGCATCGTGCTGACCGCACAGTTCCGGCCCGGCCCGCAGACCGTGCTGTACGAACTGCCGGGCGGCGTGGTGGAGGCGGGCGAGTCGCCCGAGGAGGCCGCCGCCCGCGAACTCGCCGAGGAGACCGGCTACCGGGGCGAGGTCGCCCTCGTCACCACCACCTGGCACGACGCCTACTCCAACGGCGTGCGCCACGCCTGCGTCGCCACCGACTGCACCCCCACCGCCCGCCTCGCGCACGACCGCAACGAGTTCATCGAGGTGGTGCTGATGGACCTCGCGGAGTTCCGCGACACCGTGCTGCGCCGCGGCCGGCTCTCCGACGTCGGCCCGGCCTACCTGGGCCTGGACCACCTCGGACTGCTGTAGAGCCGCGGGGCGGGGGAAGCGCCCGCAGGAGGCCCGAGCACCGCCCCCGGGCCGATGGCCGGCCCGTTCAGTCGCGCGGTGCGGCGAACTCGCGGAGGTAGGCGCCGGCGTAGGCGGCCGCCTCCTCGCGGCTGGTGCACGGGGCGGCGCCGGGAGCGGGGGTGCCGCGGGACCCGTCGGCGGCCTGCGCGATCCAGGTCCAGTGGCCGGTGGCCGGGTCCTGGGTCAGTTCGGCCTCGCCGTCAAAGAGTTCGAGGAGGACGGGGGCCACACCGGCGGACGACGGGCGGGGGACGGCGTCGGGCCACTTCTTGCGGGCGCCCTGGCGGGTGATGCCCCAGGCGGCGCCCAGCTGCTCGTAGCTCGCGCCGTACGAGCCGGCGGTGCCGGCCGCGACCGCCGTCAGCCGCTTGACCTCGGCGTCGACCAGCTTCCAGCCGGCGAGCACGGTGAGCGCGACGTCGGCCGGGTCGCCGTCCCACATGCGGTGCTCCGGCTGTCCCGTCGCCCGGGCGCGGAGGGCCGAGGCGAGCGGGTCGAGGGCGCCCAGGAGGGCGGCGGCGAGGGCGGTCTGCTCGTCTGGGGTGATCTCGGGAGTCGCCATGCGACAACCATAGTTAACAGCTCTGGTTTTGGTAACTGAAGTTGTCGAATTGGTCGGCGCAGGAAGTCGGACGGGCCGACTTCCTGCGCGGCGGCGGGCATCAGCGGACGTAGACGCTCCGGCCCGCGATCGGGGCGTAGGTGTCGCCGGGGGCGAGCACGTGCTCGATCTGCCCCGTGCAGCCCGAACCCGTCCAGACCTGGACGCCCGAGTCGGTCAGGTTGGTCACCGTCGGACGGACGAAGTCGCCCAGCTGGAGGCACCCGCTCGGGTCCTGGTGCGCGGAACCGTCGATGATCAGCACCCCGTGGGCCGCGTACGCGGTGTTCGGGACCGCGACGGCCAGGGCGGCCGCCGCCAACCAGGCCCCGAGAACGGTGACGGTGCGTCGCTTCATGCGTCCACTCCCCTTCGGCCGGAGCGGGACCGCCCCGTTGCGGCCCCGCCGGTGCGGTTCAAGGTAGTGAGGTGATGACGCGCGGCGGCGGAACGACGGGCGCGGCGACACGGACAGGGAGTGGGAAGTCGGACGGGCCGACTTCCTGTGCGGCGCCGGCCGTCACACCGGGGCGCCGGGATCCGTCACGCCTTGCACCGCGACGATGCAAGGCCCTTGGTGTACCCAGGTCCCGGAAAGAGTGTCCCGAGGTCCAGTGATCGGGGAGCGGCCCTGCGGCAGTCTTGGGTACACAAAGGCGGCACACGAAGAAGCCGGCCGCGAGGCCGGCACGAGGGGGGAACGGTCGTGAGCAACGACAACACCGTGGCGGGGAACAGGAAGCGGGACACCGGGCGGGGCCCGCTGCGCCTGCTCCGCCCGCTGCTCGACGCCTTACGGGCCACGGTGCACAGTGCGGCGCTGGCCGCCTTCGTGGTGCCGCAGATGGCCCTGCTCATCGCGGCCTCCTTCGCCGGCGGCCTGATGGGCCTCGGCGTGGGCATCCTGCTGGTGCCGCCGATCGCCCTGGCGGTCCGCCGGCTCGCCGGACTGCGGCGCACCCTGGCCGCCCGCTGGTCCGGCACCGAGATCCGCGAGCCCTACCTGCCGCAGCCGGAGGCCGAACCGGGCTTCCGGGGCCTCTGGGTACGCTCCCGGACGGTCCTGATCGACCCGGCCACCTGGCGGGACCTGATCTGGCTGCTCGTCGACCCCGCCGTCGGCTTCACCCTGCTGCTGCTCCCGCTGACCGTCATCGGCTACGGCGTCCTCGGCCTGCTGGAGCCCTGGGTCCGGGAGACCCTCGCGGCCCACGGCGGCGACAACATGTACCTGTGGGTGCACCTGACGGACGCCGGCAGCGCCCGGACCGCCGCCCTGCTCGGGCTGCCGGTCCTGCTGGCCGGCCTGGCGCTCGCCCCCGCCGCGCTGCGCGCCCACACCGCGCTCGCCAAGGCGCTGCTCGGCCCGACCGCCCACGCCGAGGCACTGGCCGCCCGCCGCAAGGTCGCCCACCTCACCGAGACCCGGCGCGACGCGCTGAACGCCCAGGCCGCCGAACTGCGGCGGATCGAACGGGACCTGCACGACGGCGCGCAGGCCCGGCTGGTGGCCATGGGCATGAACCTGGGCGTCGCCGAGCGGCTGGTCGAACGCGACCCGCAGGCCGCCAAGCAGCTGCTGGCCGAGACCCGCCAGGCCTCCGCGACCGCCCTCGGCGAACTGCGCGACCTGGTCCGCGGCATCCACCCGCCGGTCCTGGCGGACCGCGGACTCGTCGACGCGGTACGGGCGTTGGCCATGAACAGTCCGCTGGACGTGACCGTCTCCGCCGAGCTGCCGGGCCGACCCGAGGCCCCGGTCGAGTCCGCCGTCTACTTCGGCATCTCGGAGGCGCTGACCAACGCAGCCAAGCACTCCGGGGCCGCCCGCGTCGACGTCCAACTCTGGTACGCGGACGGCCTGCTGAAAGCCCAGGTCACCGACGACGGGACGGGCGGCGCCGACCCCTCGCGCGGCACCGGACTGCGCGGCCTGGAGCGCCGGCTTGCTACCTTCGACGGACTCCTGGCCGTCCGCAGCCCGCACGGCGGCCCCACCACCCTGACCATGGAGCTGCCGTGCGCGTTGTCCTCGCCGAGGACCTCTTCCTCCTGAGGGACGGCCTGGTCCGGATGCTGCAGGCCTACGACTTCGAGGTCGTGGCCGCCGTGGACACCGGACCGGACCTCCTCCAGGCGCTGCTCACCGAACGCCCCGACGTGGCCGTGGTCGACGTGCGGCTGCCCCCGACGTTCACCGACGAGGGCCTGCGGGCCGCGATGGAGGCGCGACGGCACCTGCCCGGACTGCCGGTGCTGGTGCTCTCCCAGTACGTCGAGCAGCTCTACGCCAAGGAGTTGCTCGCCGACGGACACGGCGCGATCGGCTACCTGCTGAAGGACCGGGTGTTCGACCCCGACCAGTTCGTGGAGACGGTCCACCGGGTGGCGGCGGGCGGCACCGCGCTCGACCCGCAGGTGATCGCCACGCTGGTCGACAGCACCGGCCGCAGGAAGCCACTGGACCGGCTGACGCCCCGGGAGCGCGAGGTGCTGCAGCTGATGGCGGAGGGGCGCTCCAACGCCGCGATCGCCGAGCGCATGGTGATCACCGAGCGGGCGGTGAAGAAGCACACCACCAACATCTTCCTCAAGCTCGACCTGCCGCCCTCGGAGGAGGACCACCGCCGGGTGCTGGCGGTGCTGGCCTTCCTGGAGGTCGCCTCCTAGGGCCGGGGCGGCGGGGCGCGCTACGCCGCGGCCTGCTGCGGGTCTGCCACGACGAGGACGCGCGCGCTGTCCACCGGCTGGCGGGCGCCGAGGCCGCACGGTTCCCGGACCTGCCGGCGAGCGCCCGGGAGCGGACGGCCCTGCGGCTGCACTCCGCCCTCGCCGACCGCCTGGCCCGCCTGGTCCTCACCGGGCGCCTGCGCGCGTGCGACCCGGAGACCGCCGCCGAGCACTTCCTCGCCCTGCTCACGGGCCCGCTGGAGTACCGCCCCGACGCCGACCCGGAGGCCGTCGCGGAGGCCGCGGTGGAGGTGTTCCTCCGCGCCTACGGTTCCGGCTGACTCCGCCCCCGACGTGGGGTCGGATGGCGCGGGGTCAGATGGCGCGGCCGGCGGAACGGAGTCGGAGTTCGGTGAGGGCGGCGCGGGGCGGGGTGGTGGCGAAGAGGACGCGGAGGGGTGAGCCGGTGCTGAGGGTGGTGGCCGCCGCCGCGTCCAGGATGGCCAGCAGCGTGGAGAGTTGGGCGGGCGGCTCGTCGGCGAGGAGGGCGTCGGCGGCCGTGACGAGGACGAGGAGGTGGGTGGTGGTCCCGGCGCCGGGTGGGTGGAGGATGTCGTGCAGGCACTCCTCGAAGGCGTCCCAGTTGCGGCCGAAGTAGCTGGGGAAGGCCAGGGATTCGGCCCACTCGGTGAACAGGGCGGCCCTGGTGCGGCAGTGGTCGCCGCGGACGAGGCGGAGCCGGTGGGTGCCGATGGCGAACCCGGCCCAGGGCCGGCCGGGCAGGAGGTCCCACCGGGCCGGGCCGAGGGGCGCGTCGGGCGTATCGGCCGCGTCGGGCGTGTCAGCAGCCATCGGAGATCTCGCGGAAGTTGGCGTAGTGGTCGGCGGTGTACCAGGCATCGCCGGTGGTGGCGTCGCGGACCAGGCGCTCGGCGTCACGGCGGGTGGTGGGCGTCGGGCGGGGGTTGACGTCGTACTCGCGGTAGGTGCCGCCGGACGGGAGGTCGCCGCTGCGGTTGCCGTACGGGTTGCTGCCGCGGACGTACTGCGGGCCGGGGAGGCGGAAGTCGACCGGCTGGGGGTTGCCGGGCCAGCCGAGGGCGCGCCAGGTGTCGCAGGCCCGGGCGACCTGGGACGGGAAGTCCTCGACGGGGAGCGGGGGTTGGACGATCGCCCGGGCGGTGGGGACCGCCCAGGCGGGGGCGGCGGGAAGGACGGGGCAGGCGAGAGCGAGGACCAGGGCGGCCTGGGCCGGACGGCGGAGGGTCATGGGTACCCGTTTCGGTGCGAGGGCGGTTGCATCGAAGGGGTACCGCGCGGGGGTTGGCCGGATGGGCGGGCGCGCCGGGGCCGGGCACGCCGCTCACCCGTCCGGGTGGTGTGGCGGCGAGCGGGCGTCAGCCGGAGAGAGTGAGGACGACCTCGTCGATCTCCTCGCCACGGGCGTTCGCGAAGCCGCGCTCGCGGCGGGTCACCACGAATCCGCACTTCTCCAGGACCCGGACGGAGCCGCCGTTGTCGGCGGCCACGCGGGCGTGCAGCGGGCGCCCCGGCAGGGCGGCGAGCAGTTCGCGCAGCGCGGCGGTCGCCGCCCCACGGCCCCAGTACTCGCGCCCGATCCAGTACGTGACCTCGCGTTCCTCGGGCGGACCGAAGACGCCGACGTGACCGAGGACTTCCCCGTGCACGCCGACGACGGTGCGCACGAGGACGGCCGGATCGCGGCGGAGCCGCTCCCAGTGCGCGTCGAACCACGCGCGGTCCGAGGGGTCCTCGGCGGTGAACGCCGCCAGGCGGATCCCCTCGGGGTCGCTCGTCTGGGCGAAGAGGGCGGGCAGGTCGCCGTCCCGCACTTCGCGCAGGGTGACGTCCATGGGTCAGTCGAGACAGAACTCGTTGCCCGCGATGTCCTGCATCACGATGCAGGACTCGTTCTCGCCGTCGGCCTCCATGACGTACAGGCAGACCGCGCCGAGCGCCACCAGCCGGTCACGTTCGGCCTTGAGGGTGGCCAGGCGCTCCTCCCCCACGAGTCCGGTGCCGGCGCGGACGTCGAGGTGCAGCCGGTTCTTGACGACCTTGCCCTCGGGAACGCGCTGGAAGAGCACGCGCGGGCCCTCGCCGGTGGGGTCGGTGCAGGCGAAGTACTGGGGCTCCTTGTCGGGCGACTCCGAGCGGTCGAAGTCGTCCCAGGTGGCGAACCCGTCCGGGGGTGAGGCGACGTATCCCAGCACCTCGCACCAGAAGCGGGCCAGGCGCGTGGGTTCCGCGCAGTCGAAGGTGACCTGGAACTTCTTGACCGATGGCATCCGGCGAGCGTAGCAAGCGGAACTCGCCCGTTCGATCGGATTTTCGGGGGTCAGTCGGGCTGGTCGTCGTCGGTGTGGTGGTGGATTTTGAGGGCGGTGATGACGCCGGTGATCACGGTGGTGAGGGCGAGGGCGAGGAGGGCGGCGAAGGCCGCGCCGATGAGGAAGTTCACGGGGTCCTGATCCCCTCGCGGAGGAGGGTGAGGAGGTTGAGGAGGGTGGCGACGGAGGTGTCGCCGAAGTCGACGAGGAGGCGGCCGTCGATGGTGGTGCCGTTGACGGCGGCGGAGCCCCACTGGATGCCGAACGGCTTGCCGCGCTCGTGGAGTTCGCGGAGGAGGTAGGTGACTTCGAGGTCGGTGTAGGTGCGCAGGGTCGGGTCGCCGGGGGTGAGGGGGGCGTTCACGCGGCGGCGTCCAGCTCGAACCAGGTGACCTTGCCGGTCTTGGTGGGGGTGGCGCCGAAGCGGTGGGTGAGGGCGCGGACGAGGTGGAGGCCGCGCCCGGAGAGGGAGTAGGGGTCGGCGGGGGTGGTGGGGGGTTCGGGGAGGGTGGGGCTGTCGTCGCACACGGAGACGCGGAGGGTGCGGGAGCGGAGGACGACGATGACGCGGGGGGCCTGGCAGCCGGCGTGCCGCCAGGCGTTGACGTAGAGCTCGTGGAGGGCGAGCTCGGCGTCGGCGATGGCGTCCGGCTGCCAGAGGGAGGCGAGGAGGGCGGAGCGCAGCTCGTCGCGGGCGGCGGACCAGTCGGGTGGGTTGAGGGCACACATAGGAGACCTCCGTGGGGTGGTGGTGAGGGAGTTGGGGAGGTGTCGCCGTGAGCCAGGCCGGTGCGGTTGCTCTTCGGCGCCCGGGCAGCAGGTACCTACTGCCGGAGAAATAGGCATTTCTGACGACTCGTCTGGTCGATCGTGAGACGACCATAGCGCATGGCCACTAAAAATTTAGTGGCGAAGCCCAAAGTTCCCCCTTGAGAGGGGCGGGCGTCCGGAGCTTCGCTTCCGGTTGGACCCTCCAGTGGCCCGCGCGGCACACTGGCCACACTCGACGCCGAAAGGACACCATGCCCGGTCGCAGCAACCCGACTCTTCGCCAGCGACGGCTCGGCGCAGAGCTACGCAAGATGCGCGAGCAGGCCGGCCTCGGCGGCACCGAGCTGGGGAGACTCCTCGGCGCGAGCCCGTCGGTAGTGACGCAGATGGAAAGCGCGAGGATCGGCGTGAGCGCCGAGCGCGTGCGCTCGTTCGCCGCAGTCTGCAAGTGCACCAACCAGTCCCTCGTCGACGCACTCGTCGAGATGGCCATCGAGCGCGGCAAGGGCTGGTGGGAGGAATATCAGGGAGTCCTACCGACAGACTTCCTGGAGATCGCAGAGATGGAGGCCCATGCCCACAAGCTCTATACGTGGGCGACCACCTACATCCCGGGGCTGCAGCAGACCGGGACCTACGCTTCGGCGGTCTTCTCTCGCATTTCCCCGCCGCTGCCGCGCCACGACATCGATGTCAGGACCGCTTTCCGCGTGCAACGTCAGCGCGTGGTCCGGGGCCGCCGGACACCGTATGTCTCATTCATCCACGAGGCCGCACTGCGGATGCAGTTCGGAGGCCCGAGGGTACTCGCCGACCAACTCGCAGCCCTGATTGAAGCTTCCGAACAGCCCAGCATGTCCGTGCGGGTGGTGCCTTTCGACATGGATACCTTCCCGGGCGCCGGCGAGAACATCATGTACGCCGAAGGGCAGGTTCCGGAGCTGGACACCCTGCAGATGGACAGCGCACAGGGCGTCCTCTTCTTCCACTCACAGGCGGATCTGGCGAACCAGCGTGCGACATTCGCCGGGCTGGACTCCACGGCTCTTTCCGAGGATGCCTCACGAGACTTCATCCGGAACATCGCAAGTGAGCTGAAGGGCAAGTATGAGTAAGTCTGCATGGCAGAAGTCCAGCTACAGCGGCGCGTCAAACGAGTGCGTCGAAGTACGCACTGCGAACAGCCTGATCGAACTACGTGAGTCCGACAGCGGAGAGATCGTCATCCGCACCGCGCCTCGCAAGTTCGTTGAGTTCCTCCAGAGCGTCAAGAGCGGCGAGTTCGACCACCACGCCGAACACTAGGCCTGACCTGAACCCCCGTGTGGCTCCTCGCCCGACCGGCGAGGAGCCACACGGGATTCATCACTACATCTTTAGGCGAATTGCACTCAAGGGTACCGGAACGGCGAGTCGAGGGGCCCGGTTCGGCGCTCACGAACGGGTGAATATGGGCCCTCGTGACAGGATCGGGCGGGTCCGGCCGCTCGATCGAAAGGTCCTCCCCACCCCATGGGCTCGCAGCACTACGCCGTCATCAAGACCAACCACGGCTCCATCACCGCCAAGCTCTTCCAGTTCCACACCCCTCGCACCGTGCGCAACTTCGTCGAACTGGCGGAAGGCTCCCGGGAGTGGACCGACCCCTCGACCAACTCCCCCACCACCGCCCCGCTCTACAACGGGACGACCTTCCACCGCGTCATCCCCAACTTCATGATCCAGGGCGGCGACCCCCTCGGTGACGGCACCGGCGGCCCCGGCTACGCCTTCCCCGACGAGTTCCACCCCGAGCTCTTCTTCACCAAGCCCTACCTCCTCGCCATGGCCAACGCGGGCCCGAACACCAACGGCTCCCAGTTCTTCATCACCACCCGCGCCACCCCGCACCTCAACCGCAAGCACACCATCTTCGGCGAGGTCACCGACCCCGACAGCCAGAAGGTCGTCGATTCCATCGCCGCCACCCCGACCGGCCCCGGCGACCGCCCGCTCGAACCCGTCGTCATCGAGTCGATCACCATCGAAATCCGCTGACGCCCCACCCGGAGTAGGAAGTCGGCCCCGCCGACTTCCTACTCTGCCCCACCCCCGAACACCACCCCGCCCCGTACGGATCCCCCGCCGCCCGCGGCAACCTCACGCTCGCCGGCAAGCCGCTCACCCCGCTGCCCACCCGCACGGCCGTGCAGGCCCTGTTCGTCGCGGCGGCGGTGGCGGCGGCGGTCCAGGAGCTGTTCAAGGTGCGGATCTCGGCCTGGCCCGATGGTGGGCCGGCGCCTCCGGCAGGACTCGGCGTCGTGGCGCGTTCTGACGTGACGGATACCGCATGGCCCGGCGGCTGCCACCGGGCCGTTGCCACGGCGGCTGCGGGACCGCTTCACGGCGCCGCCGGACGCCCCATTCGCTCACGGGCCGTTTCGCCGCGCCGCGCCACCGGGACCGCGCCCGTCGCCTCGGCCAGGCCGTACGGCGGCATGTCGATGTATATCGCCTCATGGGAGCCGGCCGGCACCACGAAGGTCTCGTGCCAGATGCCGACGCTCCCCGCGCCTTCGCGAGCCAGGCGGTTGAAGGCCGCCCAGGCCGGCCGGTGCTCCTGCCCCTGATCGGCGGCATAGGCGAGCAGCTTCTCCGGAGACTCCCAGTACTGGACCAACTCGACCACCCGGGGCAGGCCCAGCAGCATCCGGTAGCCGAGCAGCCCGCTGTGCGGATCCTCGGCGAGTTCCTTGAGCATGCGCGGCATCGCGGCCGAGGCCGGCCACCAACTGCGCAGCGCACGGAACCGGTTGATTCGCATCCCGATGTGGAACACCACCACTGAACCCTCGTGATCGGCGGTGGTCCGGCCCCGGATCAGTGTTGCTGCCATGACGAAGTGCCTCCTCGGCGAGCCGTGGCCGGCCGCGCTTTATGGGTAGTTGAACTATCCTTGTAGGATACTTGCACTATCTTCACGAAGGGCGCAAGTGGATGCGACTCGCGGAACTGAGTGAACGCAGCGGGCTCCCGACCGCGACGATCAAGTACTACCTGCGGGAGCAACTCCTGCCGCCCGGCGTGCTGGTGAGCGCCAAACAGGCCGACTACGGCGAGGAACACCTGCGTCGACTGCGGCTGGTGCGGGCGCTGATCCAGATCGGCCGGATGCCGATCGCCACGGCCCGCGAGGTCCTGACCGCCATCGACGACGAGAGCCTCGACCAGAACGACCGCCTCGGCATGGCCGTCGGCGCGCTGCCCCCCGGCCCGACCCAGCCCGACCAGGACGACCGGGCCACCGTCGCCGCGCGCCGCGAGGCCGACCTCCTGCTCGACTCGCTGGGCTGGACGAACTGCGAGGACGCCTCATCGGGGCCCTACCGCGCGCTCGTCACCGCGCTGGCCGCGTTGGCCGCACTCGGTTACCCGCACGACCTCGACCACCTGGTGCCGTACGCCCAACAGGCCACCCGGCTGGCAGCGCACGACCTGGACATGGTCCAGGAGTACGAGAGCCCGTCGGAGCAGATCGAGGCAGCCGTGGCCCTCACCGTGCTCTACGAGCCCATCCTGCTGAGCCTGCGCCGCCTCGCCCATGCGCGGGAGAGCACCCTGCGCCACGGAACCCGCGCCACCGGCCGGTCGACCGCGTAAGCGGCGCCGGCCGTCACCCGCTGCTCGGCCAAGGCCCACTCGGCATCCGTCACGTCAGAACGCGCCACGATGCCGGACTGCCAGAGACGCCGGCCCACCATCGGGCCAGGCCGAATCCGCACCTTGAACAGCTCCTGGCGCCGCCCGGCCGCCGCCGGGAGGGCTCTCAGCCGACGGCCGCAAGCCGCGGCGGCACCCAGGTGCGGTGCCGGAGGATCGCCCGGATCGCGACCCGGGAGGGCGTGAGCCGCATCGCCGCGACCTGCATCGACGGGCTGGTCTTCGACCGGTTGGTGAGCGGCGGCGAGGTGCCACGCGAGGCGCTCGAAGGGCTGGTCGCCGCCGCCCTGCGCCGCGGCGGAGAGTGGCGGAGCGCAGGAAGTCGGCCCCGCCGACTTCCTGCTCCGGCGTGCTCCGCAAACGCGCGGACGCGGCCCGCCTTGGTGTGCGGGCCGCGTCCGAGTGCGGGCTTGAAGGGGCGAGCCCTTACTCCACGATGCCGGACTTGGCGATGGTGACCTTGGCCTTCGGGGCACCGCTCTGCGAACCGAGGTTCTCGATCTTCGTCACCAGGTCCATGCCGTCGACGACCTCGCCGAAGACGACGTGCTTGCCGTCCAGCCAGTTGGTCACGATGGTGGTGATGAAGAACTGCGAGCCGTTGGTGTTCTTGCCCGCGTTGGCCATGGAGAGCTGGCCCGGCTTGGTGTGCTTCAGCTGGAAGTTCTCGTCCTCGAACTTCTCGCCGTAGATGCTCTTGCCGCCGGTGCCGTTACCGCGGGTGAAGTCGCCACCCTGCAGCATGAACGCCGGGATGATGCGGTGGAAGGACGAGCCCTCGTAGCCGAAACCGTTCTGGCCGGTGGCCAGCTCACGGAAGTTGCGCGCGGTCTTCGGGACGATGTCGTCGAAGAGCGTGAAGACGATGCGGCCGGCCGGCTCGTCGTTGATGGTGATGTCGAAGAAAACGTTGGAACCCATGCAGGGATCATGGCATGCCGGGCGTCCCGACGCGCGGCACCCCCCGGCGTCCGGTCACGCTCCGCCGACCGGTGATCAACGGAATCGGCCCCCCTCGGGACGGTGCGGGGGCCAGGATGGCGGCGTGAAGAACGGGGAGGACAGGGTCCGCAACGAGGTCAGCGGCAGCGACGTCGGCAAGGTGTTCCAGGCCGGAACCATGCACGTCGCCCTCGGGGCGGTCGGTGGTGGACCGGCGCCGACGGCGCTCGCGTCGCTGCCCGCGCCCCCGGTGGACCTGGTGGGGCGCGGCGAGGTGTCGGAGGCGCTCCTGGCGCTGCTCGCGCCCTCGGCAGGGGACGGCGAGGAGGAGCGTACGGCGCTGTGGAAGCGACTGCTGGGCCACGACGTCATGCCGACAGCTTCCCGGAAGCTACGGGGATCTCGGGGCTCATGATGCTGGGAGTTCAGCACATGGCGATCTGGTGTTGACAGCCGGCCAAGCCCGCCGCCCCTGTCTATTCCACCTTGTGGGCGAGCAGGTAGGCCTGCGGGGTCCGCTCGCCCTCCTCCGCTTCGCGGATGAGGCGGGTGGTGACCTTCAGGCCCGCCTCGGTGGCCAACCGCTCAATAGCGCCGGGCTGCTGGCGGCGGAAGTCGAGGGTGACCGGGTGGCCGAAGGGGTCCTCGATACGCAGGGCGTCGTCGCCGACCTGGAAAGCGAGGACCAGCGGGGCTCCCGGGGCCAGGACGCGGTGGAACTCGGCGAAGACCCTCGGCAGCTGCCCGGCCGGGGTGTGGATGATCGAGTACCAGGCCACGATGCCGGACAGCTCGCCGTCGGCATACGGCAGGTCCAGCAGCGAACCGACCCGGAAGGGGATCTCCGGGTGGGCCGCGCGGGCCAGCTCCACCATCCGCGGGGAGAGGTCGAGGCCGGAGACGTCCAGGCCGAGGGCGGCCAGGTGACCGGTGATCCGGCCCGGGCCGCAGCCGAGTTCGGCGACGCGGCCTCCGCCGGCGGTCGTCACCAGCTCGGCGAAGGCGGCCAGCACGGCCCGGTCCCAGGTCGCGGTGGCCAGCGCGCCGCCGTAGCGGTCGGCGTAGTCGGCGGCGACGGCGTCGTAGAACGTCCGGGCGGCGGCGAGGAATTCGGGCTCCGTGGAGGTCACGGCGGTCGACCCTACCGGGGTTAGGATCGGCCGGTCGGGAGGGGCGGGAGGGGACACTGTGAAGATGCGGGTCGGGGTCTATCTGGCGCATCCGAAGCCGGGGAGCTTCAACCACGCGCTGTTCGAGGCCGTGGTGGACGAGTTGCGGGAACAGGGCGCCGAGGTCGTCGCGCACGACCTGTACGCCGAGGGGTTCTCGCCGCTGCTCGGCGCCGAGGACACGGAGACGGTGGCCGCGAGCGCGTCCGCCGAGGACGGGCAGCTCGCGCTGCACCGGGCCGAGGTGGCGACGCTGGACGCCCTCGTCCTCGTCCACCCCAACTGGTGGGGCATGCCGCCCGCCGTGCTGGCCGGGTGGGTGCAGCGGGTGATGGTGCCGGGCGTCGCGTACAAGCTGGGGTCGGCGGACGGGGAGCCCGTCGGGCTGCTGCGGGCCGGGCGGGCGCTGGTGCTGAACACCTCGGACACTCCGGAGGCCCGGGAGCGCGAGGAGTTCGGGGATCCGCTGGAGCGGATCTGGGCGGCGTGCGTGCTGCCCTACGTCGGTGTGACGGACGTTCGCAGGCGGGTGTTCCGCACGGTGACCGATTCCTCGGCCGGCGAGCGCACGCAGTGGCTGCGCCAGGCGCGGCAGGAGGTGGCGGCGCTGATCGGCTGACGCGGACCGGAGGACGTGCGCGCGGGCGCGTAGACGGCGGGCGGCGGAATGATCGTCCGGAGCGGAGCACCGGGCTGACGGCCCGTCGTGCGTGCTAGAACCGTCGACGGCTGTGACCGCTCACCCGCGGACCACCGCCCCCTGCACCGTGCATCCACCGGCAACTCCTCGACCGAAGGAGAACCATGTCCGTCGCACGTACCTTCCGCACCGCACGATCCGGCCTGCTCGCGGCCTCGGCCGCGGTGACCCTGCTGCTCTCCGGCGCCGCCGCCACCGCGCCCGCCTCCGCCACCACCACGACGACCACCGGTCTGGACGGCACCTACGCCTGTTCCGTCCCGGCCGGCTACGTCTACGACGGGGTGTCCATGAACCGCGCCTGCAGCGGCGGCGGCAGCTGGAACACTCCGCAGTTCCACCTGCGCACCCCCGTCGACGGCCTCACCGCCTGTACCAGCGCGCCGGGCTTCACCTACGACTCCATCGGCCACAGCACCACGTGCAGCCAGTCGTCGGGCACCCTCGCCAGCACCTTCCACCTGCGGATTCCGGCCGTCGGCATGTGGGCGTGCAGCGTCCCGTCCGGCTGGACCTACAGCGCCACCGGCTCGGGCCTGGACTGCGCCGCCGTCCAGGGTGTGCCGGGCACCAGGTTCCTCCTGGCCCACTGACCGGGCTCGCCCCGTAGCCGCGGACGGGCGGCCCGGCGGCAGCCGGGCCGCCCGTCCGCACCGCCCGCACCGGCTGCGCCGGGCGCGGCAGCGGGCGGCGACGCCGATCGGCTGACATGAACCGGAGGAACCGCACCTGGGCGCGTAGACGGCGGCCGGCGGAATGATCGTCGGGGGCGGAGCACCGGGCTGATGGTCCGCCGTACGTGCTAGAACCGTCGGCGGCAGTGAACGCTCACCCGCGTCCACCGCCGCCAGCACCGTGCACCCATCGGAACCTCCTCCACCGAAGGAGAACCATGTCCGTCGCACGAACCGCCCGTACCCTCCGGAGCGCCCTGCTCGCGGCCTTCGCCGCGCTGGCCCTGCTGCTCTCCGGCGCCGCCGCCACCGCGCCCGCCTCCGCCACCACGACCACCGCGACCACCGCCACCGGCCTGGACGGCGTGTGGGCCTGTGACGTCCCGGCCGGCTACGTCTACGACCAGGTGTCCATGAACCGCAGCTGTAGCGGCGGCGGCAGCTGGAACTCGCCCCAGTTCCACCTGCGCACCCCCGTCGACGGGCTGACCGCGTGCGTCAGCAACCCGGCCTTCGTCTACGACTCCATCTCCTGGGGCTACTCGTGCAGCCAGCAGTCCGGCGTGATCTCCAACGCCTACCACCTGCGCACCCCGTACGACGGTCTCACCGCGTGCGTGGGCACCCCGGCCTTCACCTATGACTTCACCGGCCGCAGCACCTCCTGCAGCCTGCTGTACGGGAGCAGCGTCCCGTCCACCACCTTCCACCTGCGCACGCCGGTGAACGGCATGTGGGCGTGCGACGTCCCGCGCGGCTGGACCTACAGCGCCACCACCTCGAACCTGGACTGCGCCACCGGCCCGAGTGTCCCGACCACCAAGTTCCTCCTGGTCCACTGAGGCCGAGCACGGCCCGCGGAACGGGCGGGCGACCCGGCACACGGCCGGGTCGCCCGCCCTCCTCCCGTTCAGCCCGGCGGCAGCTCCAGCTCCGCGACCTCCTGGTCCCCGCTGAACGCGCCCGTCGGCCGGAAGCCGAGGCGGGCGTAGAACCCCGCCGGACCGCCCTCCCCGGGTACGTAGGTGACGCAGACCCGGGTGCCGCCGCGGCGGCGGATCTCGGCGGCGACCTGCTCGACGGCGAAGCGGCCGTAGCCCCGGCCCTGGGTGTCGGCGGCGATGTTGAGGCGCCAGAGGCCGGAGCGCGGCTGATCGCCGGGCCGGAAGACGACGTCGAAGAAGGCCATCAGGAAGCCGACCGGTCGCTCGCCGTCGTAGACCAGCCTCGGCCAGGCGGTCTCCCCGTAGGCGTACGCCTCGGCGAGCGAGGTGGCCACCGGGGCGACCAGGTGCTCCTGGTCGGGGCGGACCTTCAGCTCCAGGGCGGCGTCGATGTTCTTCGGGGTGACCGGTTCGAGCCGCAGGGCGGGCTCCGGCGCCGATTCCGTCGGCGTGGGTGTGGACATGGCGGTCAGACTAGTGAGCGCCCGCCCGCCGGTCCCCCGGTTTTCACGGCGCCGGTGTGAACACCAGCGAGGCGTTGTGGCCGCCGAAGCCGAACGCGTTGGTGAGCGCCGCGCCGAGCGGGCCCCGGCGCGCGGCGCCCGCGACCACGTCCAGCTTGACCGCCGGGTCCTGCCGCTCCAGGTTGCGGGTGGGCGGGACGGCGCCGTCGCGCAGTGCGAGGACGGTCGCCAGCGCGCCCAGCGCGCCGGCCGCGCCGAAGAGGTGGCCGGTCATCGACTTGGTGGCGGTGACCAGCGGGTGGGCGCCGATCGCCGCGGTGACCGACTCGGCCTCGACCAGGTCGCCGAGCTGGGTGGAGGTGGCGTGGGCGTGGACGAGCGCGATGTCCAGCGGCGACAGCCCGGCCTCGGCGATCGCCCGGCGCATCGCGCGGACCTGGCCCTCGGCGGCGGCCGCGGTGATGTGGTGGGCGTCGGAGGTGACCGCCGCACCCGCCAGGGCGGCGTGGGCGCGGGCCCGGCGGGCGGCGGCGAAGCCGGCCCGTTCCAGGACGACGACGGCCGCGCCCTCGCCGATCACGAAACCGTCCCGGTCGACGTCGAAGGGGCGGGAGGCGCGGCCGGGCTCGTCGTTGCGCAGCGAGTGGGCCCTGGCCTGGGCGAAGCCGGCCAGCGGCAGCGGGCAGACGCACGCCTCGGCGCCGCCCGCCACCACCACGTCGGCCCGGCCGAGGCGGATGAGGTCCAGGCCGAGCGCGATGGCCTCGGCGCCGGACGCGCAGGCACTCACCGGGGTGTGTGCGCCGGCCCGGGCCCCGAGTTCGATGGAGACCCAGGCGGCCGGGCCGTTGGCCATCAGCATCGGCACGGTGTGCGGGGAGACCTTCCGGACGCCGGACGCCTCCAGGACGTCGTCCTGGCCGAGCATGGTGAGCGCTCCGCCGGTGCCGGTGCCGATCACCACCGCCAGCCGTTCGCCGTCGACCTCGGGGGCGCCGGCGTCGGCCCAGGCCTCGCGGGCGGCGATCAGCGCGACCTGCTCGCAGCGGTCGAGCCGCCGTGCCTGGACGCGGTCGAGCACCTCGGACGGCTCGACCGCGAGCTGCCCGGCGATCCGGATCGGGAGCCCGGCCGCCCAGTCGGCCTCGATCGGCCGGATGCCGCCCTGGCCGGCCAGCATCGCGGACCAGGTGGAGGGGACGTCGCCGCCGAGCGGGGTGGTGGCCCCGAGGCCGGTGACCAGCACCGGTTCGAGCGCGTGGGCCGGGGTCCGATTGTTGTCAGTACCCATCGAAATACCTCCATGGCTTCTGTGGAGATTGTGACATTGATACAACTCACCCCGCCGGTGGACGCGGGGCGATTTCACCTCATCACCCACCCTGCCACGGCATTGATGGCCGTTCAGGTGTGTCAGCGAGCCGATTCCACGAGCCAGGTCTTGTAGGACCTCAACAATCCCAGCGGAACGCCAGGAGCCCCCGGCCGAGGAGGTCGGCCGGGGGCTCCGGTGTGTGCCGTGCGGGGGTTACGGGAGGTTGCGGGCCATCACGATGCGCTGGATCTGGTTGGTGCCCTCGTAGATCTGCGTGATCTTCGCGTCCCGCATCATCCGCTCCA
>NZ_JBEXJT010000052.1:0-59682 GCF_040609255.1 Kitasatospora sp. NPDC004723
GGCCGCTGTTGGCCTGGAACACCTCGCCCATGGCGTTGCCGGCGTGCTCGGTCGGCTCGAGACCCCGGCTCCGTGTGCTATACGGAGGGCTTCGCCTCCGTAGTCGCCCAAGCCGGCGGCTTCGCCGCCGGCTATCGAGCGGCTTCGCCGCTCGTGCGCACGGAGTGCGCCTCGCCGTTGGGCTGACTCTCTAGGTTGAACCCGCCAATCCGTGCACCCCTGTGGAAAATGCGTTTTCGCAGGTCAGCGCTGGTTTTGGCCTGTGCACCCCCTGAAACGGTGTAAGGGGTGCACCACCGAACCCGCCAATCCGTGCGCCCTTTGTCCACAGACTCGAAATCGAACACGGGGAGGGGGGTGCACGGGTTGGCGGGAACGGTGGTGACCAGCAAGAAGAGTATATCTGACGTATCGTCAGATGGTGACCGTTTCCATTAGCGTGTTCGAGTAATAGTCACAACGAAAGGTTGAACCCTTACCGAACCCGCGCACGTCGTGGCGGTCACGGTGCGTTTTCGCAGGTCAGCCCCATAACCGCCAAATCGTGCGCCCTTTGTCCACTAAACCCTGTGGAAAACGCGAACGCTCGAAACGGCCATCTGTGGCGCTCCTCGCTTGCGCGGTGTCCATATGGAAGGAGGGGGCGAGGTGGGGGTGCGCGGCTGCTGGCGACCCCTCCTGTGGCTTTCTCGGACCCTTTGCGTGTCGAGCCTGCGGTGTCGATTGGGTGGCCCGATCGACGGCGGCCGGCGGACGGTGGCGGGTTCGGTGCCGATGGGTCGCCGGCCCGTCGACACCGCGGCCCCTTGATGCCGGTCGTTTCATCAACTCGCTTTGCTTGCAGGAGAGTTGACGGAGGCGCACCCGCGTGGCGGTGCGCGGGCGCGCGGTGCGCAGCGTGGCGGGTTCGGTGGGCGGGGGTGGGTTGGTGGTGGCGGTTTCGGTGGGTGCGCGTCAACTCGCTTGGCGCATAGGCGAGTTGGCCGATCCTGGCTGGGTGGCGGGTTCGGTGCACGGGTTGGCGGTAAGGGATTGCGGAAGCTACGTATGTTCCGCTAAGTTGTTCATATCGCCACCGCACCGACCCACCGAGGAGCCGCTCGTGTCCGCCATCACTCCCGACGTCAAGGCCACCCTGCCCGCCAGCGCGAAGAAGATCATGAATGCGGCCGAGGAGCAGGACTGGTCCGTCCGGGTGTCGTTCGTGGCGCAGGGGGTGAACGGCCGGAGTGCTGACGCTTGGGTGCTCTCCCTCGACGCCGAGACGACCGCGGGCGCCGTCGAGATGGTGCTCGAATGGGAGCGCGGTGCGCGCGGGTTCCGCTACCTGCCCAAGGAGAGCGAGGGGAGCGTGCGCGGTGTGGCCATGACCGACATGCGTCTGCCCGCGGTTGCCGAACTGATCGACTCCGCCGAGCTGGTCGAGCCGGAGGAGTTCGGGGAGTGCGCGTGCGAGACGGACGAAGAGGCCGCGGAGGCCGGCCGTCTGCTCCCCCTGGTCTGCATCGTGCACGCCGTGACCGTCGAGCGATTCGACCCGGTGTTCGGGTGGGGCGTCGCCATGACCCGGAACTACGAACTTGCCGGGTGGGAGTCGGGCGACACCGCGCACGTCGTGCTGCTGCCCTCCGACGGGAACCTGCCCGAGCGTCTGTCGTTCTACTTCGCCGGTCCGGTGACGGCCGGTCAGGAGCCGTTGACGCTGGCCGAGGTTGTGCCGGTCGAGGTTCGTACCGCCGAGCGCGTCGAGGGCCGGCCGGTCTACCAGTTCGCCGCGGAGTGCGGGGAGCGCGGTTGCGAGGTGATCGGGCGTGTCTACCGGGTGCCCGGTCTGTCCATCGGTGACCGGTGCGCCGAGCACGCTGCCGCTGCGGCTGGGTGCCCGGTGTCCGCGCTGGACACCCCCGCGTTCACGGAGGATGACCGCTCGTACGTGGCCGAGCTGATCGAGGATCGGCGCCGCGACAAGGTGTTCACGCTCGCCGATGACTGGGCCGGCGTGCAGGAGTGGGAGGAGCGGCGCAGCGTGCCGGTTGCCTACTCGGATTGGGTGCGCGACACCTACACCGGCGACCCGGCGGACCTCGACCCGGCCGCGCAGTTCGTCGCGTGGCTGATGGCCACCGGCAACGCCACCGACGATCGGTATGCGTGGGCAATGACGGCCGAGCTGACCCCGGCCGATGTGGCGGACCAGGCTCGCATCCGGCTGGACACCGCCCGGACCGCGCTGGAGGAGGCCAAGGCGCGCCGCGCGTCGGCGCAGCGCTGGGGCACCCGGCTGAGCATGGACGCGGCCGATCTTCGGTACTGGGAGGCTCTGGGGCGGGTCGAGGGGGCGGAACGGGAGTACGCGGAGGCACTCGACGTGGCTGGGCTGACGGAGGAGCAGCAGCGGGAGCAGGCTGCGGCCGGCGCCCTCCGGGGGGTGTTGACGGTCGTGGCGGTCGAGCAGGAGGTCGAGCGGGTCGTCGAGGAGTCGGCGGCGGGTTCGGACGACCTGTTGACCGCAGAAGTTGACAGGGTCGCGGCAAGCGCGCGACCGGAGGCGGGCGGCGGGGCGCAGCCGTCGCCGGAGGCGGTCGCGGCGGTCGAGAAGCGGGTCGCGGCACAGCTCGGGCACCAGACCACCGAGGAGCAGCGGCGGGCGGTGTGGCGGATCGCCGGTGACGGCAAGCGGGAGCAGCGGCGGCGGGAGGCCGGCCCCGACCCGGAGTTCCCCGCGGACCTGGTCGACGGGGAGCGCGTTGCCCCGATGAGTCCGGGATGGGGTCAGGAGTGGTGGCTCCTGCGCGAGGTGCACGGGTTCGGGTTCGAGATCAACCACCGTCGGGGCGGGCGCTGGTGGGTGATGGAGCGCACGCGAGAGGCGACGGACGTTCCCGGCGGGGTGCCGCTGCCGCGCGAGCTGGCGGACCTCGGCACCTTCGGCAGCGTCGAGGAGGCCCTCGACGCGCTGCGCGAGCACGGGCGGCGGCGGGCCGAAGGGGAGGCCGGAACCCGGCTGGTCGAGCGGATCAGGCGGCTTGCCGCCGAGCCGACGGTCTACTCGGTCGCCGAGGTCGAGCGGCCCGGATCGCTGCCCGCGGTCGCCCCGGCCGCGCCGACCCCGGGAGCGGGTCGGACGCCGGCCAGTACGGGCGGCACCCGTGACCCGCAGCGGCCGGCCGGGCCCCTCCCCGCGCCCGGTGGGGACGTCGAGCGGGACGGGGTCGGGGAGGACGTCGAGCGGGTGATCGGCGCGGCCGTCGAGCGGGTCGCCGAGGTGGTGCGCGGGCGGGTCGAGCGGGCGCTCGCTGGAGTGGCCCACCGCTCACCGGGCGCCATCGAGGAGGCGGTCGAGGGCGTGCTCGCCGAGCTAGGCCGGGGCCGCCGCCGAGCGTGTCGCGGAGCGAGGGCGGGTGCGCCCGGTCGGCGGGGAGCGGCTCGGCGGCGGGGTGCGCGGGAGCACTGCCGGGCGTAGCGGCCCGCCCGGGTTGGGCTTGTTCGGCACACCCCAAAACTTGACAGGAGCGCGACGAAACGGCGACAGCCGCCCGACCTGCGGGGGGCTGTCGCCGTTGCTGTCGCGTCGGGCGCAGGGGTGGGGGTTCGGGGGCGTTTTCCCATGTCACAGCACGCGACAGGTGCCGCGCGACAGGTGGGCGCGACAGGCGGCGCGACAGGGGTCCGGCTTGATCGGGGAGCGCCGGTTCGGGGTTCGACGCCTGCCATCCAAGCAGGCGCAGCCGTCGCCCGGGGGCTCGACGCAGCGGGTCACCCGCAAGGGATTGCGGAACCTACGTAGCTTCCGCTAACTTGGTGTTCGGCCCACCGACCACCGAGGAGACGCCCCATGCAGAACGACCGCGCCGCCGCCACCGCCTACGCCGTCGCCGCCGCCTACCGTGACCCCGAGGTCCCGGCCCGCCACCTCCTGACCCGGGTTGAGGCCGGCCGCCGCGCCGCCCGCCTGCTGGAGATCACTCCCGGCACCGCCGGCCGCCGGATCACCGAGGCCGTCACCTCCGGCGCGCTGGTCGTCCTCGCCGCCGACGGCGTCCGGCTGACCGTCCCGGGCGCCCCCGCCGACGCCGTCGTGTGGATCGCCCCCGGCGCGATCGAGGGCGCCGTCGAGGTCGTCGTCGGCGAGGAGCAGCCCCGCGCGACGTCGCGCCGCCCCCTCACCCGCCGCCCGCTGGTGATCTCCGCCGAGGACTGCGAGCGCCTGGCCGCTGACATCGCCGAGCGCTGGGAGCGGGCCCGCACCCTCGCCGAGGTCGGCGAGGAGGCCATCGCCGCCGCGCTGACTGCCGCCGGGCTGCCCAGCGCGGAGGACGGCGACGGCCGGGGCTGGATGATCACCACCAGCGGCGCCACCGGGGACCGGATGGTGATTCACCGCGAGGGCGCGCGGATCACCCCCCGCCGCGGCTCCACCGCCGACGCCGAGCGCTGGGCCGACCGCCTCGCCGTCTACGACCGGGCCCTCGCCGAGGCCGAGTTCCGCACCGTCCGCGCCGGCCACGCCGTCCGGGTGCCCGGCCGCACCGCCCCGGCCGCCGAGGCGCAGCAGCCGCAGGCAGGGGCCGAGCGTCCCGGCCCGGCCGTCGAGGACGTCCTCGACGGCATCGCCGCCGCCTGCCGGACCCTGACCCCCACCGGCGCCCGCGAGGAGGAGCCCCCGACCAACCGGCCGGGCCTCGGCGCCGAGCTGGTCGCCCTGGTCCTCGCCGATCTCGCCGACGCCGCGGACCTTCCCGCCGGTGCGGCCGGGCACCTGGTCGTCGCCGAGCGCGTACGCGAGCGCTCCCGCACTGACCGCACCGATGCCCGCGAGGCGCTGCGGGCCGGCTTCACCGCGGCGTGCGGCTGGCACCGGCACGTCACCCTCGACGACGGCGCGGCCTCCGAGCGCGTGCGCGCCTGCGTGAACGGCCTCGACGCGGCGGGCTTCGTCGCCCTGCTGGGCCGGATGGTCGACGCCTCCGCGAACACCGGCGAGCGCGCCGTCGCCTACTTCCGCGCCCTCGACGTCGAGCTCGCCGCTCGCCGCGACCGGACCGGCGTCGAGATCACCGCCGACGCCCTGTGCTGGGTGCACACCGAGGACGGCGACCGCCGCCCGGCCATGGTCGCCGAGCTGTACGGGCCCGACGGCGGAATCGTCTTCATCGTCGGCAGCGCCACCGGCCCGGCGCAGTCGGTCGCGGTGCCCGGCGTCGAGCTCGCGGACCGGGTCCAGGTGATCGACCAGGCCGCCGCTGCGGCCCGGGAGGCCGAGCGCGAGGCCCTCGGCCCCATCACCGGGTGGTGGTCCATCACCAACCGGGCCGAGCGGGAGCTCATCCGGGTGATGGCCGAGGACCGCGACCAGGCCCTCGCCCTCGCCCGGCGCCGCGACCGCACCGTGCGGGCCGTCTACCGCGCCGACGGCCTCGGCTCCGTCCCGCTGCGCGAGAAGGAGCTCACCGAGGCCGAGCTCGCCCAGTGGCGGCGCGAGCAGCAGCGCCGCGCGCTGCCCCGCGTCGCCGTCGAGGAGCTGGGCCGCAACGACCGTGTCGTGATCGACGCGGAGGAGCTCCCCTACCTGGTCGACGCGGTCGACGACCTGCCGGGCGGAGGGGTGCGCGTGACCTACTCCTCGGGCGACGCCGTCGAGTACGCGGCCGGGGTGAAGGTCTCGATCCCCGGCTGAGCCGCAGGCCGCCCGCCGGGTCCGAGAACCCGGCGGGCCTTCCGGCCGCCGACTCCGGTACGGCGCAGCGCCCGGCCCGGACAGCCCGGGAGGTCACTCGTTCCGGCGAGGAGCTCCCGGGGTGTCGGTGGGGTCCGGTAGCGTGGTCCGACGACTACAGGGCGGCACCGACGCCCACACCGCGACCGGCACCCACGCCGCCGGCCCCAGCGGTAGGAGGTCGCGCGAGCGATCCGGCAGAGAGCATCCGAGCGTTGACGATCCGAACCGAAGCACCGGGCGGGTTGCGTGGGGACCGAGGCCCGGGTCGGGAGGATTCGTGACCAGGCGCACCGCCACGCAGCGCAGGGCCCGCCAGATTCAGGACGCCGAGGGGATCGGCTACCACGACGCGCTGATCCGGGCGCGGGCCGAGCAGCCGGACGCCGCGCAGAGCGTCGAGCAGCCGGCGGCAGAGCCGACGGTCGAGGAGCTGTTCCTCGCGGCCTTCACAGCCCGTCCCACCGCCGCCGAGGCCGCCGCCGGGGTGACCGTCGGAACGCTCGGCGTCCGCGCCCTGGCCGCCGACGCGACCCCGGCCCACCGCGCCCGCGCCGAGGCGACGTTCTGCACCTCCGCCGGCCCCGACCGGCCGTGCCGGTGCTCCGGGACGGGATGCCACCAGGGCGCCCCGTGCCCGGACGCCGAGGAGGGCTGCGAGGGCCGTCTCGTGCACGTCGACCGCTACCCGGGGTCGATGTGGGGCCTCACCGAATGGTGGGACTCCCACCAGTGCACCGGGTGCGGCGCGGTGTTCGAGGGCGGGGTCGAGCTCCCCGAGATCCCGTGGGGCGAGCTCCGCGAGAGCGGCACCGGCCAGGACGGCCGGCCGACCTCCGTCACCGTCGTCTACGACGGCGTGCGGCATCCCAACTTCCCCGACGGCGACGCCGAGGACGGCCTCGACGACGGCCCCGGGTACTGGCTGGTCGAGGAGGACGACCTCGACCCCGACCCCGACGACCTGTGCGACGAGTGCGGCGGGACGTACGAGAGCGCGGCGCACACCTATGAATGTGTCTGCTGAGCCCACCGTCGAGGACGTCGTCGACCTGGTCGAGCGGCACCTCGCGGTCTTTCCCCTTCCCCGGGGTGGGCGCCGCCCGGACTCCCCGGGGTGGTCCGGCCGGTGCCTCACCACCGCCGACGCGGTCCGGAGCCACTGGCCGGCCGGCGCCAACGTCGGTATCGGCTGCCGGGTCTCGGCGATCGTCGGCCTCGACCTCGACCTCGCCGGGGACGGCGCCGCCACGCTCGCCGACATGTGCACCGCCCACGCCGCAGGGTGGGCGCAGGCCCTCGACACCCTCACCGTGCGCACCCCGAGCGGAGGCAGTCACCTCTACTTCCGGGTGGCGCACTGGTGCACCATCCCCAGCAGTTCCGGCGTCCTCGGGCCCGGGATCGACGTCCGCGGCCCCGGCGCCCGCAGTGGCGGCTACCTGATCGGCCCCGGGTCGACGGTCGACGGGACCGCCTACACCATCACCCGCGACCGGCCGATCCGGCCGCTGCCCGCCTGGCTCTGGCGACGGCTCACCGGGGAGCAGCCGGTCAGCCTCCCGCCCCGGCACCCCGGCGAGCCCGTCAGGTGGTGGTGGCTCTGACCTCCCCGCCGACACCCGAGACCAGGAAGCGACGAGAGGACCCCGTGACCCGCCTGGACATCGACCCCGAGATGCACATGTACGACTGCCCGGGAACCCTGCCCGGCGGGCGCGGCTGCGAGCTGTGTAAGGACTGGGAGGGCCGCACGTTCGAGGAGCTCCGGCGCGAACTCGCGGGACTGCCGCCGCTGGCGCCCGTGAGCCCGCCGGCCCCGGCCGAGGCGCCAGAGCCGCCCCGCGGCTGCCGCGACCTCGACCACTGCGAACGCCTCATGTACGAGGGCGGCACCTGTACGTGCGACAGTCCGGACGACTACGACCGGGAGCCCTCGAACATGGCGGATCTGGAGGACGGCGTGGACCACCGGTGGTGAGCGCCTGCCTGACCCTCCGGCAGCAGCAGAAACAGGCACCGGGCGCACGGCACCGAAGCCGCCACCACCGACCACAGCAGAGAGGATCTTGAACCATGGCGCACCGTCTCACCGAGTACACCGACCGCCAGGCCGCCGGACGCCTCCGGGTGCCGATCACCGCCCTGCGCTGGGCCCGGCACGCGGGCATCGTCCCGCCGCCGGACGCCAGCGCCTCGACCTGGTCCCGCGCGGCGGTCGAGACGATGAACCGCGAGGAGGTGATCGCGTCGGTGCCCGGTGGCGACCTCTACGCCACCGGCGGCGCCGCGAACCGGATCGCCGAGGCCCTCGGCACCCCGAACCGCCCCGGGGAGCCGCCGAAGGTGGCCGGCTTCACCGTGCGCCGGTTCGTCGCCCTCGGCCTCCTGGTCGACCTCTCCGGCAACCCCGAGGGCCTGCTCCTGCACCCCGACCAGGTCGCCGAGGTCTGCGCGCGGCCCGACCTCGCCGACCTGGTCGCCCGGGAATCGGGCCTCGGCCCCGACCAGGCGGCGCAGCGCCTCGGCGTGCGGCGCACCGAGTGGGACCACGTGGTCCGCCTCGGGTGGGTCCGGCCCGCCGAGTGGCGAGAGGTGCAGTACGGCACCAGCCGCGCCGGCGCGGTCGAGGTCCCGTTCTACCGGAGCGCGGACGTGGACGCCCTCCCCGGTGCGCACCCCGAGGTGGATTGGGTCGAGCTGCGGTCCGTCGGCAAGGGGCGCCGCTCGCCGCTCGCCCGCCTCGACTCCCCCGCGGTCGCCGCCGCACCGTAGCCGCCAACTCCGCGCACCGCCCGGACGCCCGGCACCTCGACCCCGAGGTGCCGGGCGTTTCTGCTGCCCGCCCGTATGAGCCGAGCTCACCTCATGTGATGGCCCGTCATGTCGCCTGGTGGGAGGGGGTGCACGGTTTGGCGGCTACGGTACATCGGCACCCGAATGGGGGTGCACGGATTGGCGGGTACGGTCCCACCTGCGGAAACGCGACCCCCCGGCCACCCCTCGCCGGGCCGTTCGACCGCCGCGGGGCGCACCGGATGGCGGGCACGGTCACCGGCCGGTGCACCCCGTGGCGGTCACGGTTCGCCGGCCCGGTGCCCACCGCCCCCGCGACTCGTTGACCCCCACGTGACCCCGCCCCAGCGCCGCGCCCTCGGCCCCGGCCTCCCCGCCCCCGGCGCCCCGCACCCGCACCGACCCCCGGCATGGCTCCCCCGTCCGGCCGCCGTACCCGCCACCCCCGCCGACCGGGCCCTCGACGCCCTCGCCCCGCTGCGCACCGTCGCCGTACCCGCCGCCGCCGTCGAGTCGGCACTCCACCTCGCCCGCGCCCTCCTCGCGCGCCGCGGCGAGGACCCGGCGGTCCTCGCCGCCGCCGAGGGCCTGACTGCCGCCCTGCTGCCCGTCCTGGCCGCCGCCGGCCTGCCGGTCGCCGCCTCCGCCCCGCCGGTCGCCGCCTCCGCCCCGCCGGTCGTGGGGCCGGGCCCGACGACCTCGACCACCGGCACCGTGCACCCCGGATGGTGAACGCGAACAGCGCGGCCCCGGACCGTGGTGGTGGTCCGGGGCCGCGCTGCTGCTGTTCACCGAGGAGCGTACGCCGGGGGCGCGCCCGGTGTCCGGAAATCCGGACACCGGGCGGCGCAAGGGCGGCAGCGTCCCCCGGGAGGGTGCGAACGCGGGGGGTTGGCTGACCGGAGGGAGTCCGCGCGGATACCGTCTACGCCATGACTGCACCAGCAACGATCCCGCTCCCGAGCCTGGCGGGACTCGATCTCGACTTCCTCGACGTCGTCACCGACTGGAACACCGAGGCCACGTGGGCCGAGTGGGGCCCGTCCGTGCGCGTACCGGCGACCTTCAAGCCGCTGAACCGGCATCAGACGATCGTCGTCGCCAACAACAAGGGCGGCGTCGGCAAGACCACGACGGTGGTCGAGATGGCCGCGGCGTGGGCCGCCAAGGGCCTTCGCGTGCGCCTGATCGACGCGGACACGCAGGGCGAATCCCTCAGCGGGTGGATTGAGCCGATCTACCCCGGCGACCTGGTGCCGGAGGAGCGCTACAACCTGCGGCATGTGTTCCTCGGTGTCGACGAGGACCCGGTGCGGAAGGTCAAGGCGCGGCGGGTCGGGCTCGACGAGGCGACGTGGCCCACCAAGTTCACGAACCTCTACATCGTCCCGTCGTACGGCGACCTCGCCCGGGTCGAGTACGAACGCAAGGGCGGCACCGAGAAGCGCCTCAAGCGGGCCATCGAGGCCAGCGAGGAGCAGTTCGACGTCACGATCATCGACGCTTCGCGGTCGATGAGCCTTGTCGTCATCTCCGCACTGATCGCGGCGGACGCCGTGGTGGTCTCGGTCAAGGTCGGCTACTCCGACGCGAAGGCGGTCGGCGCGCTCGCGGAGACGATCGAGCAGGTGCAGGAGGACGAGAACCCGGATCTCCGGGTCGCGGCCGTCCTCACGACGATGTGGGGCAAGTCCAACCTTGCCCGCGACATCGAGGAGCAGGTCGCGCTTGACTACCCCGACGCGCTGATCTCTCCCGTCCGACAGACGATCTCCGTCAGCGAAGCCGCGGGCACCTTCTCCCCGGTACGGATGCACGCCCCCCGCTGCACCGCCACCGCCGACTATGAGCAGATCGCTCGCCTGCTGCTCCCCGCCCCCCGGCAGGGTGACCAGTGACCCCCCGGACGCGCAACCGCACCGGGCTGAACCTGAGCACCAGGCCCACGGGGAAGCCGGCCGACGCCGCCGACGGCTCCACGGCCGGAGCGGGGACGGAGGGCTCCGCGCCCCCGTCGGCCACCGCCGCCAAGCGCACCGGCGGAGCGCCGGCCGCCAAGCCCAAGGGCAAGCTGCTGGACAACTTCGGCGGCGGTCAGGCCCTTGTCGCCGACCCCTTCGCCATCCGCGCGTTCGACCCGGCCGCCGTCACCGGCACCCCGGAGGAGCAGCTCGCCGCGCTCGAATCCGCGATCGAGGCGGCGCAGGCCGCCGGACTGGAGAGCATCCACCGGGCGCGCTTCCGGGGCGAGGTCGAGATCGGCCTCCTCCTCGCCGAGATCCGCAAGCGCGAGCTGCACCTCATCAAGCACGGCACGATCGAGGAGTACGGGTGGGAGCGCTGGGGGTACCGGCGCAGCACCCTGTACGAGCTGATGGACACCGCCCCGATCCGGCTCGCCGTGGCGCAGGGCGTCGCGTCCGGAAACCCGGACACCAAGGAGCGCAAGGCGATCGAGGCGGGCCCGGACGGCAAACGGCCCAAGGGCGGCAAGTCGGCGGAGGCGCAGCAGCAGCCGGAGATAAGGGCAGAGCTCAGCAAGTCGGTAGCCCTCGCGCTCCTGCCGGTGTGGCGTGCGGAGGACGGCGAGCACCAGGTCGCCGACCTCCTCGGCGCGGCCATGGACCGGGCCACCGGGCGGGGCGCCAAGATGACCGCCGCCGACGTCCGCGGCGTCCGGAAGGACCGCGGCCAGACGGTCACCGACGACAAGCTCCTCCCCTCCGAGCAGGAGAAGCGCGAGGCGGTCGACCGCGCCCTCGCCAACGCCGCCGCCACCGCCGAGCGGCTGGTCGAGACCGTCGCCGCCCTGATGAAGGCCGGAACCCCGCCCCTCGACGCCGAGGCCGCCGAGCGGCATGTCAAGGCGATCACGGTCGCGGGCAAGTGGCTCGGCCGCCGGACCCAAGTACCGGCCGAGATCATCGACGCCGAGATCGTCAACTAGCCCGTCGGTGACCCGGCGGTGAACGCAGAAAGGGCCGGCGCCCCACTGGGGTGCCGGCCCTTCGCCGTGTCCGACCCGCGGGGGCCGTGACCTACTCGCCTTCGGCGACCGCGTCCCGGCCCGCCTTGATGTACCGCCCCGGGTTGAGACCCTTGCCGATCGTCTCGACGTACCACGCCAACGGCCGCACCCCCTCCTGCTTGCAGTAGCCAGGGTTCGGGCCGATGCGGAAACCGCCGGACAGGGGCCCGCCCTCCGGGGTGCGCGGCACCACGGCCCGCACCGTCGGGTACGCCGAGGCGTAGATCACGCAGTCCGACAGCACCGCGAGCGGCACCAGGCCGTTCGCGTTCCACGTCTTCACCATCTTGCGGTGCCCGCCGACCCGGGCCGCACTGATGACCGCCGCCCGGATGTCCGCCCGCCACGTCGGCCGCTTGAGCGCGGGCCACGGCGCGTGGCGCCCGCCCGCCCGCTTGCCGCGGGGCCTCTCCCGCATCTTGCCCAGACCGCCCTTGGCGGTCTGCTTGATCGCAGACAGCACCGCCAGGGCCTCCGGGTCGGCCGACCCCAGCGACTCCATCGCGTCGAGGAACTTCTCCTCCGGCATGTCCGGCGTGATCCCGAGGTCTGCCAGCGTCTCCATGTAGGCGCCTTGCAGCCTCTCGTACCACAGGTTCAGGTACCCGAACGGCTGCGGGCGCAGCCACCCGGCGATAGGCCGGACGTCGACCCCGAGCTCCACCGCGTACGCCACCGTCTGAGTCGTGTACCAGGCGGGCCCGGTCGGCGCGGCCCCGGTCGGCGTGAACGGCGACGGGAAGTGCTCGGGGAGCTCCTTCCACTGCTTCGTGGCGAGATCCCTGGTGCGCAGCCGGACGCCGGAGAAGTCGACCAGCCACGTTCCCGGGATCTTCTTGTCGAAGGCCGGCCCGTCGGTGTACTCCGCCGCTCCCAGTCCGACGGTCAACCTGTTGGACGCCGCGAGAAAGGCGGTGTTGATGTCCAGGCCGACGACGTACGGGAGTCGCCGCTCCTCCTCGGTCGGCTCCCGCCACCAGGCGAGAACCTCCTCGAACTGGACATGAGCCGGGCTCTCGGCCTCCTCCCGGGTGCGCCCCTCGGCGACGGGGTGTTCGTCGATGGCCTCCGGCGGAGCCGGGTCGACCGGCACGGAGAGCGACCCCTCGATCGGCTCGCGGTGCATCCGGCCCGTGCCCTTCTCGAACACGATGCGCGTCGGCGGCCGGACCGCCTCCATGAGGGCAAGGCCGCACCCGGCCGTCGAGCCCGTCGGGCTGAGAACGCGCTCGGCGTACAGGCCGAGGCTGTACGCCAGGGCCGAGGGAGTGCTCGCGACGTCCGCGATGCCGCCCCAGCGCATGTGATCACCGAAGGCGTCCCAGGGCAGGACGGCGATCCGCACCTCCTCGCGCCCCTTGAACAGCAGCGACCACGGGGCGAGACCGGCACGGCTCAGGCTCCACCCGGCCTCGGTCAGCGCGACGGCGGCGGGGTGGTCGGCCGGCAGCCGCAGGTTCTTCCGGTCCTCGATCTCGACCGGCAGGCCGAACGCCACCGTCGCCGACTCGGTCAGCACCAGCAGCGGGCCCGAGTCCTCGCCGAACTTGTGCAGCCGGGCGGAGCCGAGCCCGTAGGCCAGGGCCCACGCCGCCGCCGAGGCGAGGTCGGTCACCTCGGCGGGGAGCTCGACGCGCTGCACGTCCGGCCGGTGCGCAACGAGGGTGCCGTCGATGGCTTCGAGCACGACCAGGGGCGCGGTGTACGTGGTGTTCGGCGTCATCACGGGAGGTCCAGTTCGATGTAGTCGATGTCAGTGAACGTGATGGTCAGGTCGGAGGCCCCGCCGCCCGGCTCGCGGAAATAGTCCTCGGCCAGGCCCTCGGCGACCAGCTCCCGCAGCTTCTCCTCATCGCCCGCCTGCATGGCGTCGAAGATCGACCCGACCAGGCGGCTCGGCACGCCCCTGGTCAGGGTGCGCAGCCGGGCTTGGTCCGTCTGGCCCGCCGCGCTGGTGTGGTACCCCAGTCGCGCCCGGGTGTCGACGATCAAGCCGCGCTGCTCGGCTTCCCGGCGGGCCCGCGACTGCACCCGTGGCTGATGGACCCGGGCCGCCTCCTTGCGCAGGGCCGCCTTGACCGCCTCCGGGGAGTTCTTGAGCTTCCTGGTCCCGTCGATGTACCGGTCGACGCTGCGCCGGTTGACGCCGAGCGCCGCGGCGACTGCGGCGCGGTCGCCCTTGTGCGCGCGCATGACCGCGTTGAACTGGCCTTGCGGCGTCTTGGCAACGTCCCGGGTAAGGAACCGGCCGCGCATCCAGTCGAGAATGGGGGTGCTGCTCCTGGCCATGGCTCAGGCTCCTTTCAGGCAGTGCGGACGGGGATGCGGGTGAGCTCCTGGCCGGGCGCGGGGATCGTCGCGCCCGCGTCCCGGCACGGCCCGCAGATCGGCCGGCCGGGCCGCTCGGTCGAGTAGGGCGTGCGGCAGGCGGGGCAGTCGACCATGCGGCGGCCGGTGGTGCCGGTGTAGGCGTCACGGGCCGGGACGATGTACTCCAAAGGGAGCTTCCTGAGCAGCTTCGCCACGTACCCGTTCGGGTGATACACCCGCCGGTCAACGGTGGCGTCGAGCGCGGCGAGGAGAGGTTCGTCCGGCCACCCGTTGTACATGCAGAAGTAGAGGGCCTGCTCGGCGAACCTCCGCTCATCGGCCGTGACGCCGCTGAGCCACCGGACCCGACGCACCAGCGCCGCCGCCCGCGCCGGGACGGCCTCGCGCGCCCTGCCCTCCAACGGGCGGGCCGCGAACGTCGACAGCAGGGTGAACCGGTCCGCGAGCTTGGTGACGAACCCGGTGACCGGGTCGGTCCGGGTGGCCTTCCGGAACTGCACCAGGTCCGCGGCGACCAGGTGCGGCCGGTGCCGCTCGACCGACCGGGGCGAGACGTTGGCCGCCTTGGCGAGTTCCTCGGTGTGGATCTGCCCCTCCCACCCCACGGAGGCGAGGGCGATCAGGCACCGGGCGCACGTCGGGTCGGGTGCGACCACCGATTGCGCCCACGCGACCGCGCCGGGGAGGACGGGCTCGCTGGCCATCCTCGACCGTCCGGGCAGCAGGGTGCGGCGGTCGACGTCGACCAGGTGGTGCGCGACCAGGTGCGCGCTGTGGACCTGTGTCGCCCGGACCCCGAGGCCGGCGGCCTGGCCGAGGGCCTCGGTCGTGAGCCACTCCTCCGGAGCGGCTTCCTTGTGATCTTCAAGTGCCGCGTAGACCTTGCGGCACGACTCGCAGTCGCGTGGACTGATGTCGCGGTGCTGGGGCACGAATTGGCCTTTCCGGCCCGTGTCGAGCGTGCCCGGGGAACCCGCGGGTACACTCGTCATAGACCTTGAGCAGGGTCGGCGAGAGCCCCGATCGGTCCGGAGCTGGTAACTCCGGGGAACACCGGCGGGGCCTTTGCTTTTCTGGGGTCTGGTGAGGCGGCCTAGACGGGCACGACCTCCTGACGGCCGCCGATCAGGGCGGCCCTTCGCATCCGGGGGAGCAGGCGCACCGCGTACTCGGGGCCGGCCATGAGGTCCGACGCGGAGATCCCGTAGTGCCGGGACACGTTGCCGACGTCTCGCAGGGACCATGCGGTCTTCCCGCGCTGCTTGAGGCTGATCGCACCCTGAGTCACCCCGAGGGCGTCGGCAAGGTCGGCTTGGGTCTCTCCGGCCTCGCGCCGCAGGGCGGCCACCGTGTCGCGGAACAGTGCCTCGCAGTCGATGACCAGGCGGCGGCGGAACGGAAGCCGTTCGAGAGCCCGAGTTGGGCCGGACATGAGGTCGGCGGCCGGGATGCCGTAGTGGCGCGAGACTCCGCTGACGTCACGCAGGGACCATGCCGTCTTCCCGGACTGCTTGAGGCTGACCGCACCGTGGGTCATGCCGAGGGCCTGAGCCAAGCTCGACTGATGCTCCGCATTGGCGCGCAGTAGGGCGGCCACGGTGGCGCGGAACAGTTCCTCGATCTCCATATGACCTTTCCTCGCTTCCGGTGAGACATGCTCATAATGGCAGAGGGAGGGTGGTGTCGGGGCACGCCACGCCCGAACGCATTCGCTCGCGGGTGATCGCTAAGTGTCGGCCCGGCCAGCCCTGGTGATCTGCGGGACTGGCCGGGCCGGGTGCTGCTAGGCGTCGGGGAGGTCGTAGTCGTAGACCGACGTGCGACCCTCGCCCGCGACGCTGACGCCGTACTCGACGACGACGCCGTCGAGGGTGCGCAGGACGCTGGTGGACACCTTCACCGCGGCCGGGAGTTCGAGGCCGAGGGCCTCGGCGTCGGCCTCGGTGGCGAGGCGGGCCTCGATGGAGTCGCGCCCCTTCCGGGCGGTCACCCCGACCTGCTGCTCAAGGTAGCGCCACGACCCGCGCTCGATCCGCTCCGCGATCAGGAGCAGCGGGGCGGTTTCGGCGTGAGCGCCGTCGTACCAAGAGGTCGACGCGCTGCGGGGCTTGCCGTCGGGGCCGTACGTGACGCGCACTCGGCGAATCGCCGATGTGCCTGCCTTGATCCCGAGCACCTCGGCCACGTCGGCCGGCGCCTCGACCAGCTCGGCGGAGGTGATCCGGGCGTATTCGCCCTCAATGTAGATCTTGCCCGTGTTGCGCACCGAGCGTGCGCGGTCGGCGCCCGACAGGTGGGGAAGCCGGTTGACGACGGTGCCCGCGTTCCGGGTTGCTGTGACCAGCCCCTCGGCGGCCAGGTCGCCGTATGCCCGGCGCACGGTGGCGTCGGACCATCCGAGCTCCGCCGCCAAGTCCACCTGTCGGGGCAGCTTGCTGCCCGGTGGGTAGGTTCCGTCCGCGATCTGAGCGCGCAGCTTGCTGGCGAGCTGCTGCCACTTGGGGATGTTGCTGTCTGACATGACGCCCTCTCAGGTCGGCTCGTAGGAACCAGGATAACCGCAACAGTACGGTTATTGACAACCCCTCAGTTCGGATGTCAGTCTCATCACGTCGACACCGACCGGGGCCGAAAGGCAACGGGGAGTGACGGCACTGCACCGCCGCTTTGCCCTGATCAGAGACCTGCGCGTATGGCCCTAGGAAGCCGCGCAAGCTCCGAAAAAAGGGCGAGGCCCCCCTCGTATGGCCCTAGGAAGCCGAGGGGGACCTCTGGCGGCGCACCATCACCTGACTTGACCAGGGAGATACACCGCCATGAGCAGTTTGACGCATGCCGGGCTGCGGCTCGGCACCGGGACGCGGAACGTCGCGATCTCGCCCCTCACCACCCGTCGCAGCCGGCGCGGCCTGGCCGACGAAATCGCCGCGCTGACCGGCACCACCGCTGACCTGTGGCTCCCGGTTGACGCCGACGGCGAGACCCTCGACGAGAGCGCCGAGGCCCGAGCGCGGCGGCTGGTTCACGCCGCCGACGTCCTCCTCGCCGCGGACAAGACCACGGCCGCCACCGCGGCCGGCGCCGCCCGGACCCTCCTCGGCGACCAGCGCAACCGCGACCACGCCCTCCCCGGCACGACCGGCGCCGAGCAGGAGGCCCGCAACGCCCGCCGCCGCGCCGCCTCCGACCAGGCCCAGCCCGCCGACGGTCTGACCCGCGAGGAGCTCGCCGCCGCGGCCCGCTACGCCAGGACGAACGGCGTCTACCTCGACGCCCCCGCGCTGAAGCGCCTCGCGTACAAGCTGCGCGACCGCCGGATCGCGGCCGAGATCGCCGCCGAGCAGGCCGCCGAGCAGAAGGAGCAGGAGCTCGCCGCGAAGCGCCGCAAGCGCCGCGCCGACCTCGCCGCCGCCCGGACCCTGCTCAAGATGGGGGCAGCGGCATGATCTCCCTCGCCAACGCCAGCAGCAGCGGAGCGGAGACGTCCTACCGGGCCCACCCGGCCGACGTCGTCGGACCGTGCGCGACCGTCGACCCCGACCTGTTCCACCCCTCCCACCAGTCCGGCAGCCCCCTGGCCGCCCGGCCGTCGGAGGAGCAGGCCCTCGCGATCTGCGCCGACTGCCCGCTCGCCGACCAGGTCGCCTGTCTCCGGCAGGCCCTCGCGGTCGCCACCCGGGCCCAGCAGGACGGCGTGAACGGCGGCCTCACCCGCGCCCAGCGCAAGCTCCTGCTGCGCGACAAGAGCAAGGACACCGCGGCCATCCGCCGCATCGCCGAGCAGCTCCCGCGGCAGGTCGCGGCGCAGCTCGGGGTGCCGGTCGAGCACGCCGAGCAGCTCCTCGCCGCCGTCGCCTAGTCAGTCGTCGAGGACCAGCTCGCCCGCCCCGCAGGCACCGCCGCCGGGCCGCCGTCGAGCAGAGCCTCACCCCGCCGGACATGGTCACCCACTCGGGAAGTACCCCCGGCTCCCCTCCCCGGTACGACCGACTCCGTCAGGAGTACCCGCATGCCCGACACCAGCCTCACGGCCGTGTCCGGAAATCCGGACACCGGTCACACCAAGGGCCCGACCGCATGAGCCGCGGCCGAGCCGCGGGGATCAAGGAACACCGTCGCCGGCTCTCCGCCGAGCAGGCCGTCGCCCTGGTCCTCGCCGCCAACGACTTCGACGACGCGCCGGCCGAGCAGTCGGTCGACAGCGAGACCCGATGCGAGCGGCTGCGCGCCGCCCACGGGGTCCGACTGTCGGCCCGCCTCGACCGATCGCACCCCGCCGCCCTCCCGGTCGGCTCCCCCCGCTTCGCGCACCTCCCGACCCTCTCCGAGGTGACCACATGAGCAGCACCCTCCGCCGGGCCGCGACCGCCGGCCTCCTCTCCGACAGCCGCTCGATCCGCTCCGCCCGCCTGCTCGGCCGCATTCTGCTGGCCCCGGTCGAGGCCGTCCTCACCGCCGTCACGGCCGCCGGGGACAGCCTGATCCGAATCGGCGAGGCGCGGCACATCGAGACCGTCGCGCAGCTCGGCGAGCTCCTCGCCGACTGGCCCGGCTACCTGGCCGAGCTGGCCGGCCAGCAGGCCCAGCGCCTCGGCCGCCTCGACCCCTGGCCCTGGTACGCGGCCGGCTGGTACGACCAGTACGACGGCGACAGCCGCCTGTTCTCGGGCGAGCGGGTGTTCACCGACGAGGAGCTGACCGTCTACGGCGAGCAGCTCATCGCCGACCACGGCACCGACTACGAGGTGAGCGCCGAGGACGTCGTCGCCTTCGCGCACGCCCTCGGCCGCTGCTCCTGCGCCCCCGGGACGATGCTGGCCGACTGCGACGACTACAACGACGCGATGGAGGCCGAGGAGCTCGCCCGCCGGCAGAAGGGCGACACCTTCCTCGGCGCGGTCGCCTCCGGAGAGATCCGGATGCCCCGCGCCGACCGGGCCGCCGCCCGCCACTACGAGGGGCTGTGCGCCTGCGAGGACCCGACCGCGCCCGAGGTCGACTGCCTCGACCGCATCCTCGCCGCCGAGGTCGACCACGCCGAGACCGAGGCATACGCCGAGCGCGACCGGCGGGCGGTGCAGGCGCAGCACGACGACGAGAGCAGGCTCGGCGAGGCCGAGCCGCTGCTCACCGAGGCGGAGCTCGCCGCCCGCGAGGTCGAGGTCGGGGAGCGCATGGCCGCCCTGGCCGCCGCGTGGGACAGGGCCGAGCGGTGAGCGCCACGACCGCCGCCGCTGACGCCCTGGTCCGCGACGCGCAGCAACACCTGTCGGGCGCGCTCGGCGGCAGCACCGAGCAGAACGCCTCGCTGCTCGCCGGCGGGCCGTCCCCGTGGCAACCGAACAGCGACGCCGGTTCCGGCTCCTCCTCGAACTCCTCGGGCGGCGGCCGTGGCTGACACCCTCACCCGCACCGGCCGCGCCTCCTACATCGGCGGCGGTTCGGGTCCGAAGCCGGGCACTCCGGCACCGCAGAAGCCGGGCCCCAAGGCCCCGCCCCGCGGTGCGCTCACGACGCCCGGAATGATCATCCTCGCGGGCGGCACCCCCCGGGCCGCCCACCACCACACCAGCCGACCGACCACCAGCACCACCACGCCCCCGGAGCAGCCGACATGACCCTCGCCGTCAACACCGCACGCCCCCTCGCCAGAGAGGGCGACCCCCTCCCCTACGAGAACCCGCGCAGCGAGGCCGAGCTCGAAGCCAACCGGCGGGCCTGGCTGGCCGCGCACCCGCACCTGCTGACCACCGTGGCGGCCGTGATCGGCCTCCTCGGCGTCGGCTTCGCGATCCTCGGCGGCGTCGGCGCGATCGACACGATCTCGGCCTCCGCGCAGCGCCACGGCTTCACCGAGGGCGCGTCCTGGACGCCCTTCGCGGGCGCCGAGGGCCTGTTCATCCTCCTGACGTGCTGGCGCATCTTCTGCGGTCTGCGCCGCCGACCCGCCGGGATGATCGCCCGCCTCGGCACGTGGCTGGCCGCGCTGCTGGCCGTCTCGCTCAACGTCGCCCCGTCGGTGCTGGCCGGCGGGCACTTCACCCTCGCCGGCGTCGACTGGGTCGGCCTGGTCTATCACCTCGCCATCCCGGCCGCGACGATCATCTCCGTCGAGATCCTGGAACGGGTCATCACCGCGACCATCGCGATCAAGTTGGGTGCCGAGCAGTACGCCGCGCAGCGCGAGGAGGACGCCCGGGTTCTGCGCGCCGACCGCTGGCTGATGCGCTCCGCCCGCTGGTCGCGGCGCAAGCTGACCAAGCCCGGCGCCGTGATCACCCGGTCGGTCGCCCGCTACCACGAGGAGCGCTCGATCGCCCCCACCGAGGAGCGGGTCGCCGCGGCCCGCGCCCGCCTGGCTGCGTTCGTCGCCGCCGACGCCGTCCTCCCCGAGTACGCCGCCGTCCCCCTGCCCGCCGGGCAGCCGGAGGCCGTCGAGGAGCAGCAGGTCGAGCCGACCCCCGAGACGATCACCGTCGAGCGTGCCGACCGCGCTGCGGAGCACTCGCTCGACGACCACCTCGCCGACGCGCTCGAACTGCTGGCGGGCGACAGTGCGCTCGACGCGAACGGCCACGGGCCGCTGTACGTCGAGGCCCCGGCCGCTGGCGCCGAGCGTCCGGCCATCGCCCCGGCCGCCGCACCGCAGCCCGCCCCGGTCGACCTGGTCAAGACGGCCGCGAACGCCGCCCCGTCCGCGCCGGAGCAGCCCGCCCCGGCCGTCGAGGAGCCCCTCGCGGACGCGGACGGCCCGACGCCCGCCGAGCCCACCGCCGCCCCCGTGGCGAACGCGAACGACCCCGCGAACGGTCCGACGAACGAGCACCCCGCCGCGCCGGAGCAGCCCGCCCCGGCCGTAGAGGAGCCCCTCGCGGACGCCGAGGAGCCCGACACCGACCCCGCCGAGTCCGACGCCGCCACCCCGGAGGCGGAGGTCGTCGAGGGCGACGTCGAGGAGCCGCCGACCTGCGACGGAACCGTGCCGGACGGCGAGCCCGAGGCCGACGGCGACGACCAGGCCCCCGACGACCTCGACCGCCTGCTCGACGCGATCACCCCGGACGTCGCTCGCCCGAACGGCGCGGAGCAGCAGGAACCGCAGTCCGTACCCCCGGCCGCCGAGCAGCAGCCCGACCCGCTCGCGGACCGGGCCGGAACGACCGTCGCCGCCCGCGCCACCAAGCGGCCGGCGACGACCGCGAGGGTCGGCGGAGTGACTGCCGCCCGAGCCGAGACCGCACGCCGGAGCCTCGACCCCGTCCGCGCCGAGGCCGACAAGGCCGCCGCTCGGGCGTGGCTGATCAAGAACCCCGGCGCTTCCGCCTCGGAGGTTGGACGGACGTTCGGCTACGGCAAGACGTGGGGGCACGACCGACAGAAGGAGGTCCAGCAGGAGCAGGGGGCGAACGGCGTGACGGACGCCCCGCCGGACGGCCCGGGGGCGACCCCGTGACCGCCCACCGGCGCCCGCGGATCGGCGGCCCCCTGCTCGACCGGGTGGCCGCCCGCTGCGAACGCCGCTGCGCCTGCACCGGACGGTGCGGCAACCGGCACACCGCGTCCGGAGGACGCTGCGAACGGGAGCACCGGGCCGGACGGCCGCTGATCGCGGCCCCCGCCGACCCGTCGATGCCCGACGCCGAGGCCGCCCGCCTGCCGGTCGAGCAGCTCCTCGCCTGGTGCGGGGACTGCCTCGCCAAGGCGGCTGGCCGCGGCCGGGCCGACCGTGCCCATCGCGATGCCGAGCACGACGCCGAGCAGCAGTTCGGCCTGTTCTGACCGCGCGGGGCGGTGACCGCCCCCGCCCCGCGCCACCTGCCAACCACCCCGTTTCGGGCCGGTCGCCGACCGGCGATGCCGTCATGCCCGAAACCTGCCCTGACCAGGAGAAACACATGGGAGTCATGGACGCGCTGACCCGCGCCGTCACCGGCGCGAACAAGGGGCCGACGTACCTCGAACTCGGCGACGCCGAGCTCGCCCGGGTGGTGGAGCTCCTCCACGACCCCGCCGGCAACGCGAGCGAGATCGGCCTCCGCCTCGCCGCGGTCGACCGGCTGTACCACCGGTACGAGCTCACCATCCCGTGCCCCACCGCACACCACTGCCGCCCCGCCTAGGAGTGACGGAAAGTGACGAAAGCCTCGGAGGCTGACCGGCCGACATGGCGCCGGAAGCGCGAGGAGAAGCGCCGGGATGTCAGCGCGCGGAGGGTCGACGGCCACAACACGACCCTCCGCCGCGAGGGCCTCCGGCGCGGTACGAGGGGCCTCGCCGATGCCGAGTGGAACATCCTCAAGGCGGCTATCGGGAAGCTCCCGGCCGACCGTCAGACCGCCGAGTTCGAGCGGCTGGCGAAGATCCTGCGGTCCGTCAGCGACGGCCTGCGGTCCTGACCGTCAGTGACGGCCCCTGTTGAGTTCAACACGGATCTCGACACGGGGCCGTCGTCGGCCGGACCCCCAATGCGTAGGCGGGCGCGCGGGCGCGCGCGAGAGTACCGCCACTTTGCGTGATTGCAAGCACCTAGACGAGAGATCAAGGAAGGTGACCGGAATGTCCGTAATCGAGGGTGCGGTGTCGGCGAGCGCGGGAGTCGCCTCGATGGCCGTCAGCGGGGGACTCCAGTTCCTCGGCAAGGGCGGGACCAAGGGCCTCGGCAAGGTCGGCAAGGTGTTCGACGCGATGGAGTACGAGCGTCTGCACCTGTCCCTGTTCCTGGCCGGCGGGGTCGGCATCGCCGGGACCGGCCTCGGCCGGGCGATCAACTCCGCCGTCACCTGGTGTGACGACAAGGTCTCCGGGTTCCTGACCGAGTGGGTCGGTCAGGGGGTCGGCTGGCTGGTCGCCGGCGGCGCGCTCGTCCTGCTGATCAAGCGCTTCAAGGACAACGAGGCGGGCCCGATCGGCCTCGGCCTGGCCCTGGCCGTGCCCAACGTGGTCGGGGTGATCCCCGGCGACGTCGGTCACGCGGTGGCGAGCGGGGTCGGATGGCTCGGCGGCACCACGGGGGGCCTGATCGGCTCCGCGTTCGGCATCAACTGAGAGGGGGAGCAACCCAATGGAAATGCTCGCGATCTTCCTGGTCGTCTGGGCCTTCGGGCATGGCGTCGGCACCGGCAGCGACGCCGTCAAGAAGGACCACAAGGCCCGCAGCGAAGCCATGGACCGCACCAACACCGGCGCGAAGGTGGCGACCGGCCTGGTGACCGGCGCGACGGCCGCGCAGACCTTCGTGAAGGGCTTCGGGCAGGGCTGGTCGGAAGCCTGGCCGGTCCGTCGGGAGGTCATGGAGGCGCGGCGCGAGGCGAGGCGGACGGGGCAGGACCCGGGCGCGGCGCAGGCGCAGGTGATCAACACCGCCCGTGACCTCCGGGGGCAGGTCATCGCCGGGACGGTGGTCGACCCCGCTGCCGTGCCCGTCCCGCCCGCCGCTCCGGCCCCGGCCCCGGCCGCGCCGCCGACCGCCGCCCCGGCGGCCCCGGCCGCGCCCGCGGCTGCCGCGCCGACGGGCGGACGTCCGCCGCTGCACGTCGTCAAGAACCCGCCCGAGCCCCCGGCCGCCCCGACCCCGGCCGCCCCGGCCAACCCCGCACCGCCGGTCACCGCTCCGGCGGCCCCGACCACCCCGCCGCCGGCTGCCCCGGCGGCGGCGCCCGCCCCGGCCGCCACCACCGGCGGTACCGGAACCACCACCCCGGCGGCGGCCCCGGCCTCCGCCCCCGCGCAGAGGAGTGCACCCATGGCCAAGCCCGGAGCGATCGAGGTCAACGGCGTCGACAGCCTGATCGCCTGGCTGCTCGACGCCGTGAACTTCGCCAACCGCGAGGCCGACGACGCGACCGCGGCCGTCCGCCGCATCGGCGGATTGGAGCAGAGGCTCGACGCGGTCCACGCCGCGGCCCTCGCCTCGAAGTACGACGCGAAGACCCTCGCCGAGATCGCCAGCGTGCGTGAGCAGCTCGGCGGGCTGCGCAAGTCCCGCGAGGAGGACGCGGCGACCGGCCGCGACTGCGCCGCGAACTGCAACACCTCCGCGTCGAACGTGCAGAAGCGCCACGGCGCGATTCAGGAGGCCGTCGGCGCCTCGACCGCGCCCATGGCGCAGACCAGCACGTACGGCGACTGACCTCCCCCTCCCCCCGGCGGCGGGCCCGATCCGGGCCCGCCGCCCCAGCGAACGAGAAGGAACCGATCCATGGCAGAGATCACGTACGCCCAGGTACAGGCCGCCCTTGCGAAGCTGGTCGCCGAGACCGGCGCCGAGGTGACCGCCGCGGCGCAGCGCCGCAGCCGCCTGGCCGCCAAGGCCACCGAGGCCAGCGTCGTCTACGACCGGACCACCGACCTCAAGTTCGACGTGCTGACCCTCTCCGACGTCGGCACCGTCCGCGACCGCCTCGCCGGCCAGGCCGTCAGCGCGGTCGCCGCCGCGAACGCCGCGAACGACCTCAACGCCACCGCCCGGAGCGCGGCGAAGGCGATCGAGCAGCGGCACGGCGGGATCAACAGCGCCGTCGCCTCCGCGACCGTCCCGGCCGCCCACGAAAGCGCCTACAACAACCGTCTCTGACCGGACCCGGGCCCCACCCGGGGCCCGACCCGCCAGCACCTCGGGGCCGGCGAGCGACAGCGCTCGCCGGCCCCTCCGCTTCCCCGATCCCCCCGACCCGCACGAGAGGAGGGCCCCGTCATGCCCGCCACCCGCGTCAAGCCCGCCCGCCGACCCTCCGCCAGGCCGACCGCCTACGACGAGCAGGGCCGTCCCGCCCCCGCCACCCGCCGAGGCCGCGCCGTCCGCTCCCTCGGCCGCTGGCACCACCGCAACCGCCGGCACCTGCCGCCCGTCTACGGCGCGGTCCTCCTCTCCGGCCTCGGCGAGGCGTTCGCCGCCGCCCCGCAGGGAGGAACCGGCGCGCTCGCCTTCGACGCCGCCGCCGCCGGCACCGTGCTGGCCTGGCGTTCGTGGCGCCGGAAGAAGGCGTGGGCGGGCAAGGCCGCGGCGTGGCTCGCCACCAACGGCATACTCCCCACCCCGCCCGGCCGTCCCGTCCGCCGGGCCGAGCTGCTGCGCACCGCCGCGGCCACCGCGACCGCCGGCGGCATGCTGACCGTCGCCGCCGCGAGCGGCTGCGGCCCCTGGCACGCCCCCATGGCGGGCTGGTGGTGGCTGGTGTGGACCCCGACCGTCGGCCTCACCTGGTGGTGGCGGCGCCGCATCCGCCGCACCGAGGAGGAGCCCGTCGTCGCGGCCGACGCCGCGACGGTGTGGGCGCAGCGGATCGGCGCCTCCGGCAAGGCCCTGCCCAAGTCGGTGCTGTGCGACGTCGAGCCGCTGGAGGCCGAGGGCGCGTGGCGGGCGACGGTCGAGCTCGACCCCGGGCAGCAGTCGGCCGAGGACGCGATCGGGGCGACGTTGAAGATCGCCGGTGCGTACGGAGTGCCGGTGTCCTCGGTGGCGATCGAGGCGCACCCCTCCGCGAACCCGTCCCTTGCCGAGCTCCGGCTCTACCCGGTCAACCCGCTGATCGACGTCCCGGTTTTCCCCGGGATGGACATCGCGTTCGACCCGGAGACGGGTATCGCCAGGATCGGCCTGCACGTCGATGGCACGTACGCCCTGTATCAGCTCTACCGGCCCCGGCACGGCGCGGTGCACGACTCGATCTCCGGCTCGACCGGCTCCGGCAAGAGCACCGTCTTTCACACGCTGTGGACGATCGAGCGGCACTCGGGCGTGTGCGTCTCCTGGGGCGGCGACCCGCAGGGCGGCGCGAGCTTCGGGTTCTGGCAGAACTACCTCGACTACTTCGCGCGCAGCACCGACGAGATCCTCGCCATGCTGCGGTGCGCCGAGGCCGAGATGGAGCGCCGCGGCAAGCTCATCGGCGCGTCCCGGTGGATCGACGAAGACGGTGACGAGCAGTGGGGCGAGATCGGGTTCACCCCGACCCCGGAGAACCCCCTCCTGGTCGTGACCATCGACGAGTGGGACTCGGTGTGGGAGGCGTACCCGGAGGCGCTGGAGATCGCCGTCCGGATCGCCACCAAGGGCCGCAAGGTCGGCGTCAAGCTGAGGCTTGCGCACCACCTGTGCACGCTAGAGAGCCTCGGCTCGGCCAAGCTTCGGGCCCCCGTCATGGCGGGCAACATCATCGTTCTGCGGAACACCGACCGCGCGAGCGGCCACGTGGTGAGGCTCCCCGCGGACCCGTCCGACCTTCCGGCCGTCTGGCCGGGCGTCGAGGGGCCGGCGGCCACCACGTCCGGACTCGGCTACATCAAGTCCGCGGGCGGTGAGCGCTCGGCGACCTACCGCGGTTGGCGGCCGGAGCCCGATCGGGTCGCCACCCGGTGGCCCAAGTCGGCGACGAACGTCGCCACCCTGGCCCCGGAGGCCGCCGAGGTCATGGGCGAGGCGTACACCGAGTGGCGCGACCGGGTCGACCACTTCCGGCGCACCGGCGAGGAGCTCCCCGTACCCGGCGTGACCGACCTGGTCGAGGACGACGAGAACGAGGACGGCGAGGGCGGCGGCGGTCGCCGCAAGAGCAAGAAGAAGGCCACCGCGTCCACCCCGCAGCAGCGCACCAGCGCCGGCCCGACCGGCGAACTCGCCGCCATGATCAAGGCCGAGGCCGGGCGGGCGGCCACCGGCGCGAAGAAGCTCGCGATCATGCAGGCCCTCGCCGAGCTCGGCACCGCCACCACCGGGCAGATCGCCGACCGCTCCGGCTGCTCGGTCGGCACCGTCAGCACCACTCTCGGCCGCGAGGCCAAGGCCGGCCGGGTCGAGGACTGGGGCCACGGCCTGTGGGCACCGAAGTCCGACGCCACCAGCGACGCCACCACCGCAGCATGAACAGGAGAGCTCCCATGCACCCGCAGCCGTACCCCGACGCCCAGCAGCAGCCGGGCGTGATCTACCAGCCCCAGCCGTTCCCCGCCCCGGTGCCGCAGGTCGTCTCGGTCGTCACGATCGTCGGCCCCGACGGCTCCACCACCCCGGCCTACCTCACCGCCCCCGGCCCGGTCCCCGGCCCGTTCGGCCAGGCGCAGCACGTCGTGCCCGCCCACCCGTACCCGCAGCCCGCCCCGGCCGCCGCCGCCCTGCACCAGGCCGTTCCGCCGTGGCTGCTGCGGATGGCCGTCGGCAGCGTCGCCCTCGGCGCCGGAACCGCCGGCGTCGGCTTCGGCCTGGCGCAGGCCGCCCCCGGCCTGCACGCCCTCGCCGAGATGCTGTGGGCCGCCGCCGCCCTCGGCGGCGTCGGCCTGCTCCTGGCCCTGTTCGCCCGCGGCGGCCGGGACCAGCAGCAGGCCGCCCCCTCGATCACCAACAACGTCAACGTCACCGTCAGTGCCGGGAACTCGACGTCGACCTCGATCGGGCGCCAGCGCAACCGCTACTGACCGACCCGCCACCCCGCCGTGCTACCGGCGTCGCGCCCGAACCCGCAGCAACCAGCCGCGGGCCACGGGCACGGCGCGGGGCTGCACGGCCCCACCAGCCACCGACGAGAGGCACCCGCCATGACCACCACCCCCGAACTCGGCCCCAACCCGCAGCGCCCGGCCGCCGCCACGCTCGACTGGAAGGCCGGCACCATCGCCGTCGGCAAGACCCGGACCGGTAAGACCGCCGCCGTCCGCATCCACGCCCAGCACCGCGGCGCCGTCCACGGCATGATCCACGGCTCGACCGGTACCGGCATCAGCACCCTGACCCGCCACCTGATCACCGCCGAGGCCGCCTCGGGCCACGTCGACCCCTGGCTCGCCGACGTCGTTGGCGACCTCGGCGACCTCGCCGACCAGCACACCGGCTACTACGCCCCCGGTATCGAGGAGGCCGCCGCCATGATGCGCACCCTCGACCGCGTCCTCGCCCTGCGCACCCTCGACGCCTACACCGACCAGGACGGCCGGTGGACCCCCGACAGCCCGCTCCCGCTGCTGTCCGTCACCGTCGTCGGGTGGGACATCCTGAGCAGCGAGGTCCACGAAGTCATCGCCATCGCCGAGCGCGTCGCGATGCTCGGCCGCCGCGTCGGCATCGCCCTGCGCACCGTCAGCCACAGTCCGGCGCTCGACGCGATCCGATCGGCCATGCTCCGCCAAGCCCTCACCGGCGGGACGGTCGTCGAGCTCCCCAACCGCGAGCCCCAGCGCATCAGCGCACTCAGCCCCGCCGGCGAGGACGCCCCCCGCCTGCCGATCCGGTCCGGCCTGGCCTACGTCACCGGCACCGGCGCCGAGGTGGTCCAGCTGTGGCAGCCCGAGGACCCGGCCGACCGGCCCGCCGCCGTCCTGCCCTCCGCCATCCGCGCCGAGGACCAGGCCGAGCACCTCGGCGAGGCGTACCTCGGCTGGCACGGCCGCCTCGCCGACCGCCGCGCGGGCAAGGCCGTGGACGTCCCGAAGGACTGACCCCTCCCGCACCCGAACCGCCCGCCGCGCGCACCCGCCGCACGGCGGGCGGTCGCATCCCCACACAGGCCCCGTCCGCCGAAGGAGACCCCCGTTGACGCCCCCGCTCACGCCCACGACCCCGCCGCACCAGGCCGGCCGCCACGCCGGCCGACTCCTGGCCCTGGTCCTCGCCGCCGGACGCGACGCCTGGCAGAGCAAGCGCGGCACGGGAACCCGAAGCGTCGCACTCGCGGTGATCTCCGCGCTGCTGCTCCTGGTCCTCCTCGCCGTGCTCGCCTTCGGTGCCGGGTGGCTGCTGGTCTCGCTGCTCGGCGCCCTGCTGTCCTCCGTCGCCGACCTCGCCGCGGGCCTCGCGCACACCGCGGCCGGCCTCACGGTCGAGCACCTCCTCGCTACCGTCGTCGAGCCGCTGCACTCCTACCTCGCCCACCACGCCGCCGGACCGGCGACCCCCGGCGAGCTCCTCGCCGCCCTGGCCGCCGTCCTTGCGGTACTCCACGCCGCGGCCCGCCGGGGCAACACCGCGGCCCGCCTGCTGCTCGCCGCCGTCGCCGCCGCGACCACCACCGCAGCGTGGCAGGGCGCCCCCGCTCCGGGCCGACCGCTCGCCGCGTTCGTCGTTGGCCTGCTGTTCGCGCTCGCTGCGCCCTCCGCCTACCGCCGCCGTCTGCGCCGCCCGCTCCGCGCCGAGGCCGGCCCCGGCGCGCCCGTCCGGACCGCCCTGCGCGACCTGGCCGGTCGCCTGTCCGGTCCGCGGCGCGACGGCGTGCAGCAGCAGCCCCGTTCCGCCGCGTCGCGACAGGTCTTCATGCACCGGTGCCGCCACTGCGCCCGGCCGGTGGACTGGTCGGCGGACGCCTCCGGCGAGGAGAGCACTCGCACGTGGCGGGACGTGGACGGCGGAGCCGCCTGCGCCGACGCCGAGGACGGGCATCACCTCGCGCTGTAGGGGCACCTCCGCCCCGCTTCGCCTTGGCCTGCCTGGTGTCCGGAAATCCGGACGCCGGGTGGGTGTGTCCTCACATGGAGTAGCGGAAGCTACGTAGCTTCCGCTAATCTCTTCACGTGGCCACCGTGAGGCACCAGCCTCCGGGGCCCGTCGCTCCGTCCACCGCTCCCGGCGCCCACCGGCCCGGGACGCACACGAGGAGGCCCACCGCATGACCGTTCCCGACTCCGCCCTGACCTCCGCCAAGGGTGACCACCTCGACCGGCACCACCACCCGCACTTCGTGAGCATGCAGCCCCACGGCGAGGGCTACGTGCAGGTGCTCCACCACCCCTTCACCGGCGCCGAGTCCGCCCCGCGGGAGCCGGAGACCTACCGCGACCCCGCGCTGACCGACGTCGACCGCGAGATCATCCGCCGCGAGTACGAGGCGCTGTCCGCCGTCTGGGAGAAGGCCCGCGGCTCCCGCGAGCTCGGCCTCCTGGCGGCGAAGGCCCTCCCGCTGTGGCAGGGATGGACCCGGGCGGCCAAGAGCGCGGAGGCCGCCTACGCGGCTCTCACCGACGACAGCACCCTCGACAGCACCGGATGGCACGCCCGCACGCTGCGCCTGGTCGAGGCCCACGCCGCGATGCTCGCCGCCGCCCGCGCGTTCGACGTCGCCGGGAGCGAGATCGCCACCGCCTACGACAAGCACAGCCGTGCCCTCGACTACGGGGACGAGCGCGCCCTCGCCGAGATCCTCGCCGACTCCGGCATCGACGCGGACGGCTGGGAGATCGGATTCCCCCACGACTACGAGGGGTCCTCGGTCTACTCGACCGCGGGCGCCGGCCCGCTGGCCCGGATCGCCGAGCAGCGGATCGCGCAGCACAAGGAGAACCTGCGCCAGGTCGCCGAGCTCACCGGCGACCGCTGACCTCCTCCCGCCCCTCCGCCCCGCGTGCGGGACGGCACCGGAACCCCGGTCGCCGTCCCGCCCGCGGGGCGGGATCGCACCGCCCAAGGCACCACCGGGCCGCCGGACGGCGGCCCGCCGACACCACCCCCGACCCCGACCGAGAGGCACCGACATGGGCAAGTGGCCCGAGAAGCCCGCCGAGCAGCTCACCGACGAGGAGCTCGCCGACGTGATCGAGGCGAATCAGGACGACCCGGACCCCGTGGTCCGCGACATCGTCGGCGGCTACGTCCGGGAGTGGGAGCGCCGGCGTGGACTCCCCGAGGCGCCGCTCCCGGCGGACCCCGCCGGGGTCGAGGGCGACGAGGAGGAGAACGAGCTCGCGCTCCTCACCGCCGACGTGGTGTGCCTGCGGGGCGACCACGTCCTGACGGTCGAGCGGCGGTGGGAGCCCCACATCGGCGAGGACGCTCTCCCCGGCGGCTGCCTCAAGCCCGGGGAGACCTTCCGGGATGCCGCCGCGCGGGAGCTGGGCGAGGAGACCGGGGTCGCCGTGCGGCCCGAGGACCTGGTCGAGGTCGGTTACTACGGCGACCCGGGCCGCGACCCGCGGGGCCGCGTCCTCACCGTCGCCTACGTGGTGCGGGTGCCGGACGACACCGAGGCCCGCGCGGGCGACGACGCCGCCGCCGTGCACTGGGTGCCGGTGGCCGAGCTTGCCGACCGCCCCATCGCGTTCGACCACGGGACGATCATCGCCGAGGCCCTCCTCCTGGCGCGCTGACAGTCCAGCCACCCCGCCCGCCCGCCGGGCGCGTCACCACCCCAGATCCGCAGCCGGACAGTCCGGCTCTCCCACCTCGCCGGAGGCGACACGATGGACCTCTCCACCCTCCCCGACCTCCTCGACAAGGCGATCACCCTCGGGACGTTCGCCTCCGTCTGGGCCGTGCTCGCCGTCGGGCACAACCTCGCCGACCACGTGATCGGCCAGACCGACCACCAGGCCGACCACAAGGCGGCCCCGAGCGAGGCCGAGGTTGCCGAGGGGGCGAACCCGCGGCGGGGGTGGGGTGCCTGCCTGGCGCACGTCACCCAATACCACCTGGTGATGGGCGCGATGGTGGCCCTGGTCTGGGCCGTGCTCCCGCTTCGGATCTCCTGGCCCGGCCTCGCCGCCGGCCTGGCCGTCTCGATCGTCACGCACGCTTTCCTCGATCGCCGGTGGCCGGTTCGGTGGCTGCTGGAGCACATCGGCTCGAAGGGCTTTGCCGACCTCAAGGCGGCGGGCATGAACGGCATGTACCTGACAGATCAGGCCCTTCACCAGACCGCACTCCTGGTGTCCGCGCTGCTGATCGCCCGCCTGTAGGCGGGCCGCCGCTCGCCCCCGACCCGCCTCGCCCGCCGTGCGGCCGGTGTCCGGAAATCCGGACACCGGCCGTTCTGCGTTTCCGGGCATGCACTAGCGGAAGCTACGTAGCTTCCGCTATCGTCTTCTCTGCAACCACCGACCAGGGCGGGCCGACACCGGCACGCCCGAGAAGGGGAACCCATGATCGAGATCACCAGCTTCGGCGAGCTCCACGGCCCCGCCCCGACCGCCGACATCGTCGCCAGGGTGAAGCGGCACTTCCGCGACCCCCACATGACCGACGACCTCCGGGACCTCACCGGGGCCGACGCCGAGATCGTCGAGACGGTCCTCGGCACCGCCGGCATCCCCGACCTGATCACCTCCCTGGTCGACGCCGTCCACGCCTACGGCTCCGGCCCCTCCGCCGCCGACAAGACCATCACCGTCGCGGTCGGCTGCTCCGGCGGCCGGCACCGTGCCCACGTCGTCGCCTCCGAGCTCGCCCGCCGACTCATCGGCGAGGGCCTCGACGTCACGCTGCACCACCGCGACGCGCACCGCGACGTCGTCGACCGCGACGCCGAGACCGGCGAGGCCCTGCCCACCGCCGCGACCGCGGAGGACCCGCAGGCCCTCGCCGCCGAGGCCGCGGCCCTCTTCGCCCGGCTCGGCGACTTCATCCGCGCCGACGGCGACCAGTACGCCGCGGTCAGGGCCCTCAAGGAGGCCGCCGTCCCGGCCGCCTTCGCGGCCGTCCTGACCGCCGCCTCCGGCCAGGTCGACGGGCAGATGACCGACCCGTACGACGCCGACGACCGGCTCGCCTCGGAGAACCTCTACTCCGCCGCCGGGCAGATCGTCGAAGCCTTCCGCTGGCTCTGACCGACCCCGCGACCACGCCGAACCGGAGAGCCGCAGTGAACCTCGACCCCGCCGGAATCGACCCCGCGACCCGCGAGGGCGTCGCCGCCTTCGCCGAGCTCGCGCGCCGGATCGGGGCGGCCGTCGCCGACCCCGCCGAGCTCGACCGCCTCCTCGACGACCCGGCCGCGATGGCCGAGCTGGAGGGCGTCGCGTGGAACGCGAACGCCGGCCTTCGCGCCGCCGGCCTCCTCGACCGGCCCGGCCGCTCGCTCGCCCTGCTGCACCTGCTCCACCCCGACGCCGCCACTGTGCGGCGCCGGCGCTGACCGCACGACCACGCACCGACGGGCGGTCCGACCGGACCGCCCGACCGGCCCGCAGCAGCGGGCGACCACATGGAGGGGGAACCCATGGAACAGCAGCACGGACCCGGGCCGCAGGCCGTCACCGCCGAGCAGTACGCCGCGGCCCGCAAGGACGTCGCGGCCGAGATCACCCGGACCGACGCCAAGGCCGGCACCCTGCTGGCGGCCCTGACCCTGCCCCTGGCCGTCCTGGTCGCCGCCGTCCCCGGGCACCACCTCGCGCCGATCGTCAACGTGATGGTGCTGCTCGGCGGCGTCGGCCTGGCCGCCGCGATGGCGATGACCCTCGCGGTCGTCCGCCCCCGCATGGCACCCGGTCTGTGGGTCCACTGGACCAACGGCGACCGCGACCGGGCCGAGGAGGCTCCCGGCACGTGGGTGCGCTGGGCCCACTGCGACCGCGACCAGCTCGACGCCGACCTCGCCACGCTCGACCCCGCCGGGCGCGTCATCTCCCTGTCCCGGATCGCCCGCGACAAGTACCGCCTGCTCGGCCGCGCGATCGACGTCACGATCGCCGCCCTCCTGGTGCTGCTCCTCGCGCTGCCCGTCGGCCTGGTGACCGCATGATCGCGGCCCTGCTCGCCGTCGCGGGCACCCTCGGCGGCGCGCTGCTCGCCGGTCTCATGCAGGAGCGCGCCGCTCGGGCGCAGCGGGCCGAGGCCCGCCGGGAGGAGCGGCACCGCGACCGGGTGCGGGCGATCACCGATCTGGTCGTCGCGCTCACCGACCACCGCGGCGCGATGTGGGTCCGGGAGGAGCGGCGGATCGAGGGGGCCGAGGACTACGTCGCCGCGCGGACCGCCAGCCACTCCACCCGGGCCGCGATCACGGCCCCGCTCGCGACCCTCGCGGTGCTCGCGCCCCGGCTCGCCGAGACGGCGAACGCCGCCGCCGGGGCGGTCTACGCGATGCGGGGCGCGGCGGACCTCGACGCCCTCGGCGAGGCCCGCACCGCGGCGGTCGAGGCGATCGAGCGCCTGCTCCGGGCGGCCGGCGACGAACTCGCCTGACCGCTCCTGCGGCGGCGGGTCCGACTCCGGGCCCGCCGCCGCAATCGCGATTGCCTCACCTGCCAGGATTAGGGGAAGCTACGTATCTTTCACGCGCCGAAAGGAGGCGACCCGATGGCCGCCGCCACCCCGACCAACACCATCGCCGAGGTGCTCCGCGACCTCGGGCTCCGGCAGCGGGCCCGCCAGGGCGAGCGGGATTTCACCGTCGAGAGCACGACCGAGGGCGACCGCCGCACCGAGACCTACGCCGTCCCGCTCACCGCCCACGCCGAGCAGGTGCTCCGCGAGCACGCCGACACCATCCGGGACCGCACCGCCGCCACCGACTACCCGTTCACCGTCGAGACCGACGCCGAGGGCAAGCCCCGCGCGATCTGCCGCGTGCCCGTCGAACGGCCGCGACTGAGCCCCCGGGTCGCGCCCAAGCGCTACCCGGCGGCGACGTCCACCGCGCCGACCGAGACGGAGGAGCCGGCGAGCGACGCGAAGGGCCCCCGGACGATCAGCATGACCGGCACGGTGTGGGCAGCCACCAAGGCCAACGCCAAGGCCGACCGCGTCTCGCCGAGTCACGTGATCGAGCAACTCCTCGGCGCCTACAACCGCGGCGAGCTCCGCCTCGACGGCGACGGCATGCTCGAACCGCCGCTCCCGACCGCCGAGCAGCTCCGCGCCGTCCTGGCGCAGGCCCTCCGCACCACCGACCCGGGCACCGACCCGGACGCCACCGCCGCCGCGCTGGCCGAGGCGCTCCTCGCCGCCGGCCACGCCCGTACCGAGGACGGAACCGAATGAGCAGCGATACCCCCCTCGACGGCCACGGCCCGGACCTGGTCGCCGTCGAGCTGATCCGGGAGATCGCCACCGCCATACTCGACGGCGCGCCCGAGAGCCTGCGGGAGGTCCACGCCGCCGAGGTGGCCGAGCGCTGGCTCCGGCAGGTCGAGGACGTCGCCGACCCCGTCCGCGACGTCCTCGCCGCCCTCTCCCGCAGCACCGCCGCGTACGCCGTCGCGATGCACCGCGACGACGTCGCCGCCACCGAGGCGTGGCTCATCTCCCAGCACGCCGACACCACCAAGGGCGCCCGCGAGGCCGGGGTCGACCACCCGGCGATGCCGGTCGCCCTGGCCCTCGCCCGCCTCGCCGTCGAGGGCATCGCCACCGAGCGGGCCGGACTCGACAGCGACGACCTCGACGCCGACCGCGAGCAGCGTCACGACGCGCACTGTGACCGGTACGTCCGCGAGGGCAGCGTCGCCCTCGACGCCTACACCCTGATTGCCGCTGCCGCCATCCTTGCCGCGACCGTCCTGGTCCACATCAGCAGGCGCCGGCGGGACGTCGTCCGGCAACTCGACCACCAGGCCGCCGAGGTGACGGCCGGCCGCGACGCGCCGCACTGACCCGCGGCAGCGGCGACCGCCACCCGACCCCGCCACGACGGCGGTAGGAGACAGACCATGATCAAAAAACTCGAGCGAGCCGTCGACCACCGGATCGTGGACCTGTTCGCCGGTCCCGGCGGAATCGACTGGGCCGCCCGATCCCTCGGCATCCCCTCGACCGGGATCGAGAAGGACCCGCACGCCTGCGCCACCCGCCGCGCCGCCGGCCTCGACACCGTCGAGGGCGACGTGCGCCAGTACGGCCCGGCGGACTTCCCCGACGCCAACGTGTTGACCGGCGGCCCGCCCTGCCAGACCTTCACCATCGCGGGCAACGGCAAGGGCCGCCGCGCCCTGGCCGACGTCCTGCACGTGATCAAGCTCCTCGCTGCCCGCGAGGACCCCGCCGCACTGCTCGCCGAGCTGGAGGAGCACGACGTCCGCACCGGCCTGGTCGTCGAGCCGCTGCGCTGGGCCCTGGCCGCCCTCGACGCCGGACGCCCCTACGACGCGGTGATCCTCGAACAGGTCCCGGCCGCGCTCCCGGTGTGGGAGGCGATGGGCGAAGTGCTCACCGCCGAGGGTTACTCGGTCGCCACCGGCGTGGTCGCCGCCGAGCAGCACGGCGTGCCGCAGGCGCGGCGCCGGGCCGTGCTGATCGCCCGCCGCACCGGCACGGCCGCCCTGCCCGCGCCCACCCACCGCGCCTACCGCAAGGGCGAGGACCGGGCGGCCGGCGACCCCGACCTCCTGCCGTGGGTGACGATGGGCCAGGCCCTCGGCACCGCCGCCCGATTCGTCGTCGTCTCCAACTACGGCACGGGCGGCGACCCCAAGGCGAGGGGACGGCGGAGCAACGACGAACCGGCGTTCACCGTCACCGGCAAGATCAGCCGGAACCGCGTTCTCTCCGAGGACGGCACCGAGCGCCGGTTCACCAACGGCGAGGCGGGCGCATTGCAGGGCTTCCCGCTTGACTACCCGTGGTCCGGCGACGACATCAGCCAGCAGATCGGCAACGCCGTCCCGCCGCCGCTCGGCCGCCGCATCCTCGCCGCGGCCCTCGACCTCCCGCAGACCTGACCCGCGGTACCCGGCGCCCGGCGCCGGGTACCGCGAGCAGCAACTCGGCGCCGACCCGCGCGAACCCGCACTTGTCACCAGCACGCCACACCGAGAAGGAGAACCGTCATCGTGATCGAAGCCACCGACACCCCCGCTGGCCGCGTCCGGCACTTCATGAGCTTCAACCGGACCTCCCCCGTCGCGGCCCGGCTGATCGGACCGGGCCTCGACCCCGTCGAGGTGAGCGTCGCCGACCTGTCCGCCCTGGTCTTCGGGAGCGCCACCAAGGCGCAGGAGAGCAACGTCCGGGCGTTCCTCGCCGAGTACGAGACCCGCATGGAGATCGACGACCACGGCACGACGCTGCACAAGGCCGACCTCCGCGACCTCCTCGACCAGCTCGACCCCGACCGGGACGACCCCGACGACCTGATCGAGGTGTCGGTCGAGTGGCCGGAGGGCTCGGAGGACTTCCGCCTCACCCGCAGTCAGCTCGGTGACGTGCTGGCGCGGATCGAGGCCATGGCCGCCGACAACGAGGACTGAGTAGCGCCCGGCGTCCACGACGGGCCCGCGAGCAACGACCCGGCGGCGGTTTCGCGGAACCCGCACCCGCCGCCGGCGTCGGGCCCTACCGTGGTCCACGGCAGAGCACGCCTGCCCGCACCGCCGCCCCCGCGACCACGCCGCCAGGGCCGAGGCGAGTGCAGAGGTTCACCGAATCGCGGCAGCAGGCCACCCCGGACCCGTCGTTGCTGCGGGCGGGGAAGCGTGGGCCCCGCCGGAGAGCAGTAGACGAGATGACCAGGAACCGCGCCCGCAAGATCGACACCCGGCGGCACGCCGCCGAGACCGGCCTCACCCACGCGCAGGCCGCGCAGGAGCTCACCGCTCGGTCGCCGAGGCGGCCGGAGATCCCCGAGGGGATCGGCTTCGTCCTCGACGTCTGGGACGGCTCCCAGAAGGACCAGGACGCCTACCCCGAGCCGCACTGCATGGGCTGTGCCCGGGAGTTGCCCGTCGGCGAGGCGAGCATCGTCCTCCCGGAGGTGCGCCGACACCCCGAGCGGCGTTCCCCGTGGGGCCTGTGCCCCGACTGCCTGCCCGGACTGGCGGGGGCGCTCGCGCTCGCCGAGCAGATCCTCCGCCGTCCGTAGTCGCCACACCCGACGCTGCCGACCGGTAGCGTCGACACCACACCGAGAGAAGAGGGGGCGGACGTGAGCGCACTGCCGATCGAGTTCCACGACCAGCCGATCCCGAGGACGTACAACGGCATCTCCGCGGTCCTCCCGCCCGAGATGCGCGAAGCCTTCACCAGCGAGTTTCACGCCGCCGACCTGTTCAACGTGTCGCGCGTGCTGGAGAAGTGGGGACGCAACGCCGAGGCCCTGCTCGACCCCGCCACCGCCGCCGCGCTCGCCCGCTGCCGGCCGACCGAGGAGGGCATCACCCTCGACGCGGCCCTCGCCGCGGCCGAGCTGTGACCGCCCCCTGGTGGGAGGGGTCCGGCCCGGAGCGGTGGGCGGTGCTGCTCGGTACCGGAGCCCCCGGCGACGAAGCCGCCGACCAGAAGCTCGCGGCCGAGGTGACCGCCCTCGGGTACGGCCACCGGCAGGCGCTCCGGGTGATCGCCGCCCGGCTCGCCCTCGACCCCGTCACCGTCCGCCCCGTCGAGCCGCTCGACCCGGAGCGCGTGCAGATCACCCGCCTCGCCGCCGACGACGACAGCATGTCGATCGTCGCGCACGGGGCCAGCGTCTCCGTCATCGCCCGCGTCCACCGCCCCGCCGGGCGTACCGGGATCGTGCGCATCGTGCGCGTGATCCCCGGTCCCTGACCGGCCGGTCACCGGCAGACCCGACGCCCGCCCCGCGCAGGGGCGGGCGTCCTCTCTTTCTCGTTCGGCTTCGACAGAGCAAGGTGGTTGACTTCCGACATGACCGAATGGTTGATCTCCATGGCCTCTGTGCTGTGCCTTTTCGGCGGTGGCATCGCCGCCGTGCACGCCTTCGTGCGCAGAGAGTTCGGCAGGCTGGCCGTCGGCATCGGGCTCTGCCTGGTCGCCGTGGCGATCGTGTCCGCCCCGGTGCGGCGGACCGTCGGGGACCTGTTCGGGGAGATCCTCGGGACCTCCTCCGACCCCGCCCCGCAGGCTCCCGCACCCGCAGGTGACACCGGGCTGCACCTCGGCGCCTGGTGGTGGGTCATCGGTGGTGCGGTCGTCACCGTCGCAGCCGGCGCCGCCCTGTGGCGGAAGCTCTCGAACCGGAGCCGCCGCCACACACGGGACCGTGCCCGCTGGGACGCGATCACCGCCGAGCACGACCAGGTGCGCGAGGAGTACGGCCTGTACGTCGCGGACCCCTTCGCCGTCCTCGACCGCCCGGCCCTCGCCGACGTCACCGTGCCGCAGACGATCGCCCTGCTGCACGCCCTCGACGCGGCGGCCGACGCCGCACGCGGCACCGACCCGGCCGCCTACCGCGAGGCCGTCACCTCGCTGAAACTCGCATGGGCCGCCGCCGACGGGCACGCCCGCAAGCTCGGCGTCGAGCACCTGCCCAAGCAGGAACGCGCCACCGTCGGCAGGGCGCGGGCACTGCTGACCACGGCGCTCGACGGCGGCGGCAACGAGCACGAACGCCGGGCCGCCTACGAGCAGGCCCGCAAGCTGCTCGACGGCGTGATCGTCCTGCCCCGGCAGGCGACCGCCGAACTGGAGTCCCGCCAGCGCCTCAGTCTGGCCAAGCCCGAGACTCCGGCCGACTGACGGCCAACCCGAAGCGCCCGCCCCCGACACTCCGGCCGACTGACGGCCAACCCGAAGCGCCCGCCCCCGACACCGGGGGCGGGCGCTTCCTTGCTTTCCGGCCTCAATCGACGGGTCGGCCGGTGAAGCGCAGCGGGGCGGCCAGCACCCGCAGCGAACCGGCGAGGGCGGCCCCGACGACCTCCGCCGCGTTGCCGAACTCCCCGGTCACCAGCAGCACCGCGCCGTGGGCGAGCGCGCCCCGCCGCCACTCCGCGGACAAGAGGAGCTGCTCGTCGAGCCACACCTCGCCGCCCGGACGCCGCGCCACCAGCCGGGCGCCGTCGAGCTGCGCCGCCCACTCCTCGCACGGGGTGGAGAGGCCGCCGAGGTAGGCGCCCCACCCGTCGGCGGCGTCGACCAGCCTCTCGACCGCGTCCCGGCGGCGGGGGACCAGCACGGCGGGCCGCCCGTGGACCAGCGCCGGCCACGGGTGGCCGTCCATGCCGCTCATCAGCGCCCCCGCCCGCCGTACCGGGAGGCGCTCGGGCCGATCGCCCGCAGCGGTCACCGCTGCGCCTCCCCGGAGGCCCGCGAGAGAAGCACCGTGATCCGGTACCCCGCCAGGCCCCGCCGCCCGGCCACTTGGGCCCACAGCAACCCGTCGACCGCGAGGGCGGGCACCGCGTCGAGCGTGAGGGCCGCAGCGTCGAGCGCGTCCGCCGGGGTGTAGCCGACGTGGTCGGTTCCCTCGGCGGCCGTCACCGTGACGTCGTGCTCGGCGAGCGCATCGACGTACACCACGGTCCGGGAGGGCCGGGCGTCGGCGTGGTGCGTTGCCCCCGGGGTTTCGCCGAGGTCGGGGTCGACGCTGGAGATCAGCATCGTGAGCCGGTGCTCCCACCCTCCGATGCCGTCGGGGGTCCGGGCCCACAGCAGCCCGTGCACCTCGATGGCGGACGCCTGCCGGAGGAAGCGGGCCGCCGCCCGTACGGTCTCCGCCGGTGTCGTCCCGACGCACCCGATCGCGGTCAGGGCGCTGACTCCGATGTCCTGGTCGACGTCGTCCCCGAGGCGTGTCAGTGCCTGTGTCGCCGCCCCGATCGTCTGCACCAGCTCGCGCCCGACGGTCGCCAGCAGGGCGGGGCGGGCCGCCCCGACCGCGTCCTCGCCTTCGGGGCGGGCGGCCGGAAGGGTGCCGGGTGTCTGCTGCTGCGGGTCGTCGCCGACCGATGCCGGGCCGGTGGGGGTCGCCTGAGTGTGCGTCATACCGGAATGGTCGGAGCGTCCGGCCCTGCTGGGGGCACGCACTGTGCGTGCCTTGGCTGCGGGCTGCGCCTATGAGTCCAGCTCACGCGCGGCGAGCGGGCGTCATGACGCCATGGAGCGGCCCCCGGGCGGTGGGGCGCCCGGGGGCCGGCCGCGCTCCGCTCCCGACGGGGGGGCGGGGGCGGGGCACGGGATCAGGTGGAGGCGAGAGCCTCGGCGGTCGCCGCGGCGGAGCCCCGGCCGGGCGTGCGGCGCTGCTCGGTGCCGACCAGGACCGACCGCAGGGCGGCGGGGTCGACGAACCGGCCCTCCGGGCCGGGGCTGCCCAGCCAGGCCGCGGCGCAGTGTCCGGCGTCGCCGACCGGCACCAGCAGCCATGCGCCCTCGGTCAACACCCGTACGTCCGGCACCCCCTCGACCGTCCGGCCGGTGCCGACCGGCACCAGGACGACCAGCTCCCGCCTGGTGTAGTCGGCGATCACCGGATACCCGTCGCCCGGCGCCAGGCCGAGGGAGTCGAGCGCGGTCAGCCCGCGATCGAGCGGCAGGACCACCGCGTCCCACTCCCGGCCGCACGGCACCAGCTCGGCGGCAGGCTCGCGCGTCGGGTACCGCAGGCGGAGGGACGTCTCGGCGTCGGGCGCAGCAAGCCCGGACCAGGCGGCGGCGGAGGCTTGGGCGGAGTTGGCGAACTGGTCCATAGCCGCACGGTAATGGCGGTACAACAGACCGTAGGCACGCACTTCGCGTGCCTCGACCTCCTGCCCGGGACCGCCCATGACCACCACCCGCCGCGGCATCGGCCGCCGCATCGCCTACTGGCGAGGCCGCCGGAACCTCACGCAGGAGGAGTTCGGCGCCCTCATGGGCGGCTACAGCGTCCGGTGGGTGCAGGATCTCGAAGCCGAGAAGCGGCAGCAGGACCCCCGCCTTTCGGTGGTCGAGCGGGCCGCGCGCGTCCTGCGCATCCCGATGAAGTGGCTGATCGAGGACTCGCCGACCGTCTCCTGTGTCGATGCCGTCGAACTCGACGCGATCAGGCTCGCGCTCCACCGGCACGACGTCATCACCGGCACCGCCGACGCCGCTTCCGCCGGGCCGCTCCCGATCCCCGAGCTGCGCCGGCGCTGGGTGCACGGCCGGATGGCCTTTCAGGCCGGGAGCTTCGGCTCGCTGGGCCGGGTCGTGCCCGAGCTCCTGGTCGAGGCCAACCGGGCCGCCGCCCGGTACGAGGGCGACGACCAGCGGGCCGCGCTGCGCCTGCTGTCCCTGACGTACGGCCTGACCGAGGCCGTCTCGGTGAAGTTCGGCGCCCCGGACCTCGCCCTGATCGCCGGGCACCGCGCGGTGCTCGCCGCCGAGCGCAGCGAGGACCCCGTCGTCATGGCCAGCGCCGCCCGGCAGTTGGCCGACGCCATGACGCACCAGGGCCAGGCCGCCGCGGGCGTCGACTTCGCCCTCGCCGTCGCGGCCCGGCTGGAGTCGGACCTCCTCGCCCGGGGTGCCGCCGGGGTGTCGGTGCTCGGCATGCTCTACCTCAAGTCCGCCATGGCTGCGGCGCAGGTCGACAGCGTCCCCGCCGCCCGGCGGGTGCCCGGCCTCCTGGACCAGGCCGCCGAGCACGCCGCGCTGCTCGGCTACGACGGCAATCACGTGTGGACGGCCTTCGGGCCGACCAACGTCCTGATCCACAGGGTCGCCGCGTCCACCGCGCTCGCCGAGGGCGGCGCGGCCGTCGCCGTCGCGCTCACCATCCCCGACTCCTCCCTCGCCGACCTCCCGCGCGAGCGGAGGGCCCATCACCTCGCGGACCTGGCCGCCGCCTACGTGCAGGCGGGCCGCCGACCGGAGGCGGTCGACGCCCTGCTGCGCGCCGAGCGGGAAGCGCCCGAGGAGGTCCGCTGCCGCCCCAGGACCCGGGCCCTGGTCGACGACCTCCGCCTCCTCGGCGCGGGGGCGGCAGAGGGCCGCCTGCGGGCGCTGGCAGGGCGCTGCGGGCTTGCTGACTGACCGCCGGTCGGGCCGAGGTCCGGACGGCGCCGAGGCGGACCTCCGGCCCTTCGTAGGGTGAGGCCATGACGACACAGGACGACGTCCCGCCGCTCGACATCTGCGGCCTCCCCTACCCGCACGACCCGGCCCGGTACTGCACCCGCCGCAGCGGCCACCGGCCCCGCCACCTTCACCAGACGGCCCGGTCCGAGCAGTGGGTCGTCAAGCCGCGCGGCGTGCTCTACCTGGTCGCCTGCGCCGCCCCGCCGGCGGCCGACCTGGCGACCCCGATCCGCGGCGCGCAGGAACTCGGGTGGGACGTCTGCGTGATCGTCACCCCGTCCGTGCACCGGTGGGCGACCGAGGACCCCGACAGCGGCATCGACCTCGACGCCCTCGCCGAGCTCACCGGCTACCCGGTCCGCCACACGTACAAGCTCCCGAGCGAGCCGGACCTCCTCCCCTCGCCGGACGCCCTGTTGGTCGCCCCGATGACCAACAACACCGTGAACAAGTGGGCCGCGGGAGTGTCGGACACCCTCGCCCTCGGCCTGATCACCGAGGCGATCGGCCTCGACCGCCCGATCATCGCCCTGCCGCACTTCAACCGGGCGCAGGCCGCCCACCCCGCGGTGAACGCCAGCGTGGCCACCCTGCGCGGCGCCGGGGTGAACGTCCTCCTCGGCGAGGGCGGGTTCGTCCCGCACGAGCCCCGCACGAGCGACCGCCACGCCTACCCCTGGCTGGCGGCCCTCGCCGCCCTGCCCACCCTGCCCGCCGAACGCGACTGACCCGCGCTCACCCCCGCCGCGCCCGGCCCTCCCGAGGGGGCCGGGCGCACCCGTCCCGGGAAAGGCACTGGGCATCAGGCGTCCCGTGGGTGAAGATCGGCCCCACGGTGCGCCCCGCGTCGGGCGTACCGGTGAAAGGGGGGAACGGGTGGAAACGACAGCACTTGCACTACCCGGACCGCTGGAGCACCTGCCCGGCGGACTGCTCGCCGGCGGGAGCGGGCTGCTCCTGGTCGCGCTCGCGCTCCTGGCGCTGATGGCCAACGCGACCAGCACGCCGGCGGGCAAGAAGGCGTTCAACGAGAGCATCAACAGGGGGGTCGACCGCGCGGCCCGGGTCGTCGGCCGGTACGTCGCCGGCCGCGACCTGAACGGCGAGCAGTCGGCCTCGGCGACCTGGTGGCGGGCGGCCCCGCCGATCCCCGACGACCAGCAGGGCGAGACCCCGATCGAGCGCCTCGGCCTCAAGTCGGGCGCCGGGTCGGTCAGCCTCGCCAAGAAGACCCCGAGCAGGGCCTCCGGGCTCGCGCGGACCGTCCGGGTCGTCACGGCTCCCGTGCGGGTCCTGCTGCGCTCCCTGGCCGGGCTCTGGCGGGTGCTGCGGATCTGGCGGAGGTGGCCGGGCTTCGCCCGCTCGATCGTCCGCCTCGCACCCCTCGCGGTGGCGTGGGGCCTGTGGCGCTTCCCCGAGGAGACCAGGCTCGCGCTGCTCGGCGTCGCCGCCGGGGTGCTCGCCGCGGCCCTCACCAGCCGGGCCGGCCTCGGCTGGTGGAGGGTCTCGCCGGTGTGGACAGATGGACAAATCTACGGACCGGCGGTGTGGGTCGCGCTGCGCCAGGCCCTCCGATTCGAGGACACGGAGCCGGATCGACGGTGGCTCTCCGTGCCCGACGACACGGCCGCCGAGGGGGCCCGTATCGTCCTGAGAATCCCCATCAAATGGCCGGGAGGGCCGGAAGCGAAATCGTCCGTCGAGCGGGCCGTCGCGGACCGCGTGCCGGGAGAGTGGATTCCCCGGTGGAACCGCACCGGGCCCGAGCACTATGTCGAGTGGACCCTCGCGCCGAAGCCCAAGCCGAGGGCCAAGCTTCCCGCCTCCGTCGGATGGAAGCCGAGCGGCGACGCCCGCCGAGTGTTCCTCGGAATGGCGATCGAGGACAACGATTTGGTCGACGTGGTCGTGCAGACCAAGACGGCTACGCCGCACTGGGGCGTGGCCGGGCCGACCGGTGCCGGTAAGTCCTCCGTGCTGTATATCCCGGTCGTCCACGCCCGCACCCATGGCGAACTGGTGGACATCCTCGACACCAAGCGCAACAGCCTGATCGAGGCGGACGGCTATTCGGGCGTCCGAATCCACAAGGACACGCGGGCGTGCGTCGCGGCATTCGCGGAATTCATCACCAGCATGATGGCGGCCGAAGCCGCTGCCGAAAAGGGAGCCGACCCCCGACTCCGGGCGATGCTGGTTCCCCGCCTGCTGGTGTGCGACGAACTCCCGACCCTGATCAAACTCGCCTACACCTGGTGGCGGTACGGAATCAAGGGAAAGGGAACTCCCCCGTTCCTGGACTGGCTCTCGATCATCCTCCTGCAAGGCCGGTCCAGCGATCACCGAGTTGTCATCGGAACGCAGCAGTTCGCCAATGCGTTTTTCGGCGGCACCATGGAACGGGCGCAGATCGGAACCCGCGTCGTCCTCGGCGGCCAGGACCGCATTTCGTGGGGCGTCGCTTTCGGGCAGAGTACGCCGGTCATCAGCTACGACGTTTCCACCCCCGGGCGCGGCGCATTCTCCGACACCCGGCAGAGCCCCGACGGGGAACACCTCTACGTGCGGGAGTTCCAATCCAGCTACATCACCCCGCAGGTCGGTAGTCTGCTCGCGCAGTGCCCGCAGGCCCCGGCCTGGTTCGACAATGGCGAAATGGCCCCGTGGATCACGGGGGAGATCCTCGACCTGGTCCACGAGACCGCGGCAACGGCCGACTTCATGCCCGGCGGCAGGCACGGACCCAAGGGGTCGCGTGCCCCTGTCGCGCCGAGCGCAGGGGCGGGGGTCGGAGGGGGTTCTCCCACGTCACAGCACGCGACAGGCAACAGTTCGGGGGTCGGTGCGACAGCCGGTGCGACAGCGGCCGGCGAGGAGGAGCCCCCGGTCGAGGACGACATGCCGGAGACCTACACGCTCGCGCAGGCGTACACCGAGGGCATTCTCCCGTGGAAGGCCGCAACGAGCCGCACGTACTTCAAGCGGGGAGTCGATCGGGGAATCGAGCCGCCCGAGGGAATCAGCGACGGGCAGTCCTCCTACTACAGCGAGGCCGAGCTCCGGGATTGGCTCGCCAAGTGGGAGGCGTGGCAGCGGGACAAGGGAGTCAAGAGCCCGCGCCAGTCGCCCGAGAACGCGGAGGGCGAGGAGTAGGGGCGGAGTCACGAAAGGAGGGGCGGGTACCGGCAGTGAAGCCGGGCCCGCCCCTCCTTTCTCTTTTCCTGCCGGAGTCGCCTCGGAGGCCGTTCGGCCCCGTCGGCCCTTTCGATCGTCCCGGCATTCCGTGTCCGATCCGGCCGGTGCGTCCCCGGCGATCCGGCGGAGAGGCGGAAGAGAGCAGGTGTCGCAACTCGGTCCGAATCGGAGCGGAGGCGTTCCAGTGGCGATCCGGTTATCCCTCGGCTTCGCCCCGGGAAAACGGCCGGGTCGATTGGTTGCGGGTTTCCGTGAGGCCCTTCATGTGGAGGCTTTCCCTCGGGCTCCTCCGGAATCGAGTCCAATGTTCCGCCTCGGCCCCCGCTGCGCCTTGGTGGACTTCTTCGGTGGGCCGGGTAATTGGATTAATGCCGGTCCCGGAATGTCGAAAAGCTCGGAGAGTATGGGAATCCAGCGTGCGGGGATTCGCTGCCTTCCGTTCTCCACGTCGCAATACGTCGTGTTTCTGACTCCAAGCCTCTTGGCGACGCTCTCCTGTAGTAGACCCGCCGAGGTCCGCAATTCCTTGAGTGATGTCGGATTGGGTGGCGCGAGCAGGTCGGAAACCTTCACCCGGAGAAGCGAGGCTAGGGCTTTTAGCCGCGCCGCTCTCGGCACTCTTCCGCGCGTCTCCCATTCGGAGACGGAACTCCGGGAGCAGCCGATAGCGTCGGCGACTTCCTGCTGAGTCAGCCCGAGACGTTTCCGCAGTTTGCGCAGCAGATTGCCATGAATCCGCATCCGATTACCCCCCGTGTCGTTGCGACGGTATGGGCCCGCACTCTATCGGGTCGGGAACCGCCGACCCTGTGTCCATGTCATCGACAAGGGGGGCGGGGGTGGCCCGAAGAACTTTACGAAATTCTTTGACGGCCGATCACGTTCGACATATGGTCGGTCACCCGTGCGACTCCTGTGACGCACGGGCCCGGGGGGAGGGTTAGACAGGTATGCCCAGTTTTGGCACGGTTGCGCGCAAAATCGCAGGCATTCCAGAGCCCGGCACACGGCCGGAGCGAACTACGAAGCGGGCGGGGCGCAAGGGGCAACCCGTGCAGACCGGAGCGGCGCAGCCGCCCGCGAATCCATGGGAGGCCGCAGGCGCCGCCCTCGCACAGCAGGCGGCCGGACCGGCCGCCGACCAGGCCGCACCGCCGGCCACCCCGACACCGCCGCCGGCCGCCGCCGTGCCGTGGCTGCCGGAGACCGAGAAGCCATCGGCGCTGCACCTGCGCCGGGTCGGCCGCGTCACCCTGTGGGCGGTCGTCGTCCTCGCCGCCGTCACCGGCGTCAGGTCGTGGATCGTCCCGCCGAAGGCCCCGCCGCCGGCCGCGCCCGCGCCCACGCAGTCCGCCCCCGCCTACCCGGCCGAGGAGGCGCAGGCCCTCGCGGCCCGGTTCGCGCGCGCCTACCTCGGGTGGGACGAGACGACGCCGCAGCAGCGTGTCGCCGCCCTCGCCCCCCTGCTCCCGACGGGCACCGACCCGTCGCTCGGCTGGAACGGCAAGGGCCGTCAGGAGGTGGTCGACGTCCAAGCGGGCGCGGTCACCGTGGGCGCGCAGGGGCAGGCCCGGGTGCGGGTCGAGGCGCTCATCCGATCCGCCGCCGCCGCGGCTCCCGCGACGGCACCGCAGTGGGTCGCCCTTGAGGTGCCCGTCGCGGTCGCCTCCTCCGGCCGCATGGCCGTCACCGGCGAGCCCGGTCTCGTCGGTCTCCCGTCTCAGGGCCCGAGCCTCCCGCGCCTTACCACCGCGGAGGTCGACAGCGCCCTGTCCACCGAGTCACGCCCCGCCGTCGAAGCCTTCTTCAAGGCTTACGCCGGCGGGACCGTGGCCACGGCAGCGGCTCCCGGAGCCGCGATCCCGCCCCTCCCGGACGGGGTCGAGTTCAGCAGCGTGGCGGCCTGGTCGGTCGACCGCGGCGACGGCAGCGACAGGACCGGCACCGCCCGGATCTCCTGGACGCTCGGCGCCGCCACGGTCGAACAGACCTACCGCGTCAGGCTCACCCGCGTCACCAGCGCGGCGGCTGCCACCTGGCAGGTCGCCGCGGTCTACGGCGGCACCGGCTGACCCCCACGCTCCAAGGTGAGCACCACTCACCGCAGTTGAGCTCTCGTCATACACCCTGCTCAGAACGTCGCACTGCACCAAGGGGGATCAGTGAACGTCCAACTCGCCGCATTGACGGACGGCTCCGCGCTCAAGACGTGGCTGCTGATCATCATCGGCAACTTCTTCATCATCCTCATCGCCGCCCGCGGAGTCGGGCACTTCATGAAGCAGCAGTGGGGGGAGCTGATCACGATGATCGTCGCCGGCGTCGTGGTCGCCGGCTTCGTCTACTTCCCCGACACCGCGATTGCCCTCCTCGGCGACATCTGGACCAAGGTCAGCGGAAACGCCTGATGGCGCGCGAGGGGCACACCTACACCCGTCACTTCGACCTGGAGACGCGGCAGCACGAACTACTCGGCATGGACCTCGGGGAGGGCGCGCCGCGCCGCGCCCTGATCCTCGGCCTGGTCCTGGTGGCCGCGTGGACGGGCACGTTCCTGCTGCTGCTCGGGCTGCCGAGCAAGTTCACGTTCACGCTCTACTTCCTGCCGCCGGTCCTGCTCGCCGTCTTCGGAGCCCAGCGCTCCGGGCGGATCGAGCGGCGGTGGAACATCACGATGTGGGCGATCGGCATCCGGTACCTGGTCCTCGGGCACCGGCCGATCATCTGCGGGGGCCGCCGCGCCGCCCACCGGAGCGAATGGCTCGGCCGCCGCGCCCGCTGGGGCGGCCGGCTCGACCTGCTGCTCGACTCGCCCCTCGACCCGCTGCTGAGCCGGTGGCTCGGCCCCGAGGGGCAGATCCCGGAAGGCTCGGGCGCGCCGCTGCGCCTGGCCTCCCGGTCCCGGCTGTACGGACCCGACGCAATGGTGCGGGCCTACGGCCGCAAGGCATTCAAGGGGGAGGGACAGAACGCATGGTGAAGATCGTTGAGAGGGTGGGGCGGTTCCTCGGCCTCGGCGGCGACCGCTCGGCGGTGCCGCCCCGGTACGTCGCGCTCGCCGACGGCCTGATCGTGACCGAGACGCACGTCGAAGGCTGGTACCTGCTCGGCACCAGCAACACCGACCTCATGTCGGAGGGCGCCCGCGACGACGAACTCGACCAGGCCATCGCCGCCCTGTCGCGGACCCTGGTGGGCCTCGACTGCCACCTGCGTGTGCTGTGGTCGCCCCTGCACGCCGCCGACTACCTCGCCGAGGCCGAGCAGATGTTCAGCGCCGGCGACTGGCGGGCGTGGGCGGAACTGCGCGTCCAGCGGCTCGACCAGATCGAGCTACCGTCGAGGCACCTGCTCCTCGGTGTCCGGCTGACCGACCGCACCGGCGCGGCACAGGCCGCCGGCCGCCGCACGGTGCAGAACAGCCTTGGCATCGGAACCTCGGCGCTCAGCCCCCGCGAGCTCGCCCGCCTCGACGCGCAGATGCGCCGCCTCGGACACCGCCTCGCGGCGTCCCCCTGGCGGGCGCAGCCGGCCTCGGTCGAGATGCTCGCATGGATGATCAGCCGGGAGCAGCACCGCGGGGCCCCGGCCCCGGCGGCGCACCGCGGCACCGTCACCGGCGCGGCCCTCGCCAACCTCACCCGAGGGCGCGTCCTGCCGTTCCCCGACCACCTACAGGTGACCGCGCCGGATGGCAGCGTGGCGGCCTGGTCCTCGGTGCTGGTCATGACGGGCTTTCCCGAGTCGATGGAAGCCCCCGGGCCGGGCGAGTGGCTGCGCATGCTCGCCGAGGTCAATTACGTTCCGGACCTCGGCGACCTCGACGACAACGTGTCGGTCGTGCCCGTCAGCCCCGAGGCGTCCCTCCGGTTCCGCGTCCACCCCAAGCGCGAGGCGCTCAAGCTGGTGGACGACGCCCGCAAGCAGGCCAAGGAGCAGCGCCGCTCGGCCGCGGCCAACAGTGCGGAGGACCCGGGCCGGGAGATCGAGGAGACCGAGGACGTGATGGCCTCGCTCACCCGCGACATGAGGAGGGACGACGTCACCCTCGCCGAGGACCACCCGCGGCTGATCGTCACCAGCGAGGAGAGCCTCGACGACCTCCGCGCCCGGGTCGACGCCGTGATCACCTTTTACGGCGGACTCGGGATCGAGGTCCACGTCGCCACCGAGGAGCAGCGCGAGCTGTGGCTCGAAGCGCAGCCGGGCGACCGGCTGCGGGTGCCCGACCTCGGCCACGTCCGGGACGTCGCCGCGCTCGCCGGGTCGTGGTGGTGGGGCGGCGCGGCCGTCGGCGACACCGACGGCCCGATCGCCGGGTACCTCACCGGATCGACGCCGGCCCCGTTCCGCAACGACGTGACCGCCGGTTCGAGCAGGGGCGACGCGACGACGACCGCCTACCTCGGCCGCTCCGGCCGAGGCAAGACGACGGCGATGATGTTGTCGCTCCTCGACGCCGGGTTCCGCGGCGGGTTCGGCCTCGCCCTCGACTTCAAGGGCGACTTGGGTGGACTCGTCAGCGCCGCGAGGTACTACGGCCTGAGCGCGCACCTGGTCGAGACCGGACCGAGGTGGTCGGGCTTCGCCGACCTGTTCAAGCTCCTCGACCGCGAGGGCAGCGAGCGAGCGCAGACCGAGGTGCCCACTCAGCTCGGCATCGCCCTGCCCGGCCACCTGTGGGCCCGCGGCGCCGAGACCCCGATCCAGCACGCCACCAACGCGGTCATCGCCGAGGGCGACCCCGCGACGTGGAAGGTGATCGAGTACCTGCGGCAGATGGAGGACCCCCTCGCCCGCGAGGCCGGTGAGGCCCTGCACGAACTCGCACAGACGTCGATCGGCGCGCCCTTCATGGGCCGCCCGACCACCGACGTCCCGCCGCTGCGCCCCGAACCGGGGCTCTGGGTCGTGCAGATGCCCGGCCTGTCTCTGCCGGACATCGAGTCGGACCGCGAGGACTGGTCCGTCTCGCAGCGCCTCTCGGTCGCCCTCATGCACAGCATGCTGGCGTTCGGCATCACCACCGCCGGCCGCCGGGACCTGCGCGGCCTGCGGAAGATCGTCGCGGTGCCGGAGGTGCACGTCCTCACTTCGACCAAGGAGGGCAGTGCCTTCCTGAGCTACATCGCCCGAGTCGGCCGCGCCCTCGGGACGGCCCTGCTGCTCGACTCCCAGGACCCGGAGAGCCTGGCGAAGCTGATCGGCGTCGTGGAGCAGCTCACGACGGTGGTGGGGTTCCAGTTGACCACCCCGAGCCAGCAGGACGCGCTTGCCGAGCTCCTCGGCCTGCCGCAGGACGCGCACACCCGGGCCCTGATCCGCTCGATCGGCCTCCTCCCGGACGGCGAGATCCGCCACGGCCACAGCATCGTGCGCGACCGGAAGTTCGCCGCGGCCACCGTCCAGTGGGACATCCCCAGCCTCGAACTGCGGGACCTGTTGGACACCTCGCCCCGCCCCGACGTCGACCCCGAGGACGACGTCGAGCACGACCCTGCCGACGACCCCGACGGCCAGGCCGTCCCCCTGGAGAAGGTGACCACCCCGTGAACCGCCGCGCCCTCGCCGCCACGCTCGCCGCCGCCGCCGTCCTCACCGCCGCCGGCTGCTCCTCCGGCGCCGCCAAGAAGACCGGCGACCCGACCGAGGACGTCCGCGCCACGGCCAAGCGCTACCAGGACGCGGCCAACAAAGGCGACTGGCCGACCGCCTGCCCGCTGATGTCCGCCCGGCTGCGCGGCGGCGACGTACAACACTGCCTTGACGACCACGCCGCGAACCCGGCCTCCGTCGAGCACGCCTCGCCTTCGCCGACCGCCAGCCCGAGCCCCGTCGCCACCTACGCCGACGGCTCCACCGTCCCGCCGCCCGCCACCGCCAAGGCCACCGGCCCCGACTACGCCGACACCAGCCCGGTCACCCTCGGCGACGTCATCCAGGTGCCCGCCGCCGGCGCGCACCCCGCCGGGTACGGCGTCCTGGCCACCTGGTCGGTCACCTGGCCCGGCAAGACGCCCGAGACGGACCGCCGCGCGCTGCGCCTGGTCGCCGAGGAAGGCGGCTGGAGGGTCGACCAGCACGAAGACAACATCAAGGGCGCGGGGGAGCTGCGCACCGTCCTAGGGGGGTAGTAGTGCCGATCCTGTACCGCCTGCCGCGGCTGCGGAACCTCGCCGTGCCGCTGCTGTTCCTGCTTTGCCTCATGACCCTTTTCGCCCACCCGGCGAACGCGGCCAACATCGAGCCCGTCGGCATCGGCGACCTGATGCCCTCGCCGTCGAGGTCGGTCCCGGCCGGGCAGGGCACCATGTACGAGACGTACCACAACCTGCTGTTGTGGCAGCTCGACTCGGATTTCGGCGTCAGCGACGTCCTCGACTCCACCCTCGAAGGCGTCGCGGACATCTGCATGGCGCTGATCACCGTCATCGGGTCGGCCGCGGTCGTCGTCGTGCAGTGGGTGTTCCAACTGACCTCGATCCCCGCGCTTGAGGACTCGATCACCCGCTCGATCGGCGGCGCGGCCTCCGGTCTGACGGCCACGCTGCTCCCGGCCGCCCTCGCGGTCGGCGCGGTCGTCGCCTTCGCCCAGCACCGCAAGGGCGGCGGCGGCATGTCTCAGATCGCCTGGCTGGTCGTCTCCGGCGTCGTCTCCATGTCGCTCCTGACCACCCCCGGCGCGTGGGTGCAGGGTGTCGACACGGTCCGCAGCGTCGGCGCCAACGTCACCATGAGCGCGACCGCCGCCGGCCTCGGCGACGGTACGACGGAGTATCCGTTCAAGCTCGACCACGCCCCGCAGTTCACCGGCAACGGACGCGACGACATGCTCCGCAAGAGCTCGGATGCCGTGTGGCGCGCCTACGTGGCGACCCCGTGGTGCCTGGCCGAGTTCGGGTCGTTCGAGGCGTGCAAGAAGTTCGGCGGCCAGGTGCTCGACAAGGGCATCGACCGAGACAAGCGCAAGGAGTGGTTGCAGGACAACGTGACCAAGGACGCCGTCGGCTCGGACTCCGTGTCGTGGCGTCAGGGGCACAACCCGATCGGCCGGATCGCGGTGACCGTGCCCTCGCTGATCAGCGTGACGATCTTCGCGGCGCTGGTCATCATGCTGGCCTTCACCTCGCTGGCGAGCCTCCTCGGCGCTCTCATGCTGTTGCTGACGGGCGTGATCTTCGCGTGCCTCTGGGTCATCCCCGGGAAGCCGCGGCAATGGGGGCTGGCGTGGTTCGACCAGCTCCTCGGCCGCACGCTGGAGAGCTTGATCGCGACCCTGGTCCTCGGCGCCGTCCTCTCGTTGCAGACCGCCACGACGCAGATGTTCGGGTCGTACGGCTGGCTGCCGAGCGTGGGCCTGTCGATCGCGACCGCCGTCGTCGGCTTCAAGTTCCGGTCCACCGTCGCCCAGATCTTCGGCGTCTCCGGGTCCAGCAGCGGCATGCTCGGCGGGTTCCTCGCCGCCAAGGCCCTGAGCAAGCTCACCGGCGGCAGCGGCACGAAGTGGCGCCCCAAGGACAGCAGCGGCCCGGCCCGCCCCGGCGGCGGCCGTGGCGGCAGCAGCAGCCCCAGCGGCGGCAGCACCGGCGGAGCCACCGCCGGAGCACCCGGCAGCGGAGGCCCATCGGGCGGCAGCACGCCCAGCCGCGTGCCCAACCACCGCCCACCCGCACCCACCCCGCCCCGCTCGGCCGAGGCACCCGTGCCCACCCCCGAGCACGCCGTCACCCTCGACCGCCTCGACCGCACCTCACCCCCGGGCACCACCACGGCGCCCACCGTCCCCGCGCGTCGACAGCCCCGGCCCATCCCGGCCACCGCCGCCGGCGCGCCCCGCCCCGCAGTCGGCACCGGCACCGGCGCCGCCACCGCCGACCGGCCCCGCCCCGCGGTCGGCGCCGGCGCCACCGGCAGCCGCCCCGCCCTGCCTCCCGCCCGCACCCCGCAGGACGCCACCACCGGCACCCCGCGGCCGACCACGTCCACCCTGCGCCCCGAGCGCGGCGACACCGTGCCCGGCTACGACTTCCGGCAGGCCCCGCCCCCGGCGGCCCCCGGCGCGCCCCGCGTCATCCGGGGAACCGTCGTCGCCCGCAGCGCCCCGACCGTCGCCCACCGTCCGCCCACCCGCCGGGCCTCGACCAGCCCGCCGCCTCCGGCCCGCCGCACCGCACCCAACGCCCGCACCACGGACGCGGCGCCCACCCGCACGGCCGGGAGGGTCTGACGATGTCCGACGACCGCACGCCGCAGCAGTGGCGCGAGCTCCTCGCCCGCGCCACGGAGACCCCGCCGGAAGCCCGCACCGGCAAGCGCCGGGACCGCCGGTCGGCCCGCGCCGGCCACCGCGCCGCCGGACGGAAGGAGATCAAGGAAGCACTGCGGGAGGAGCGTGCCCGGGAGCCGATCAACCCTGCTGGCGCCCTCCTGGTCGTCGCCGTCGTCATCGGCATCGGCGCCGCCCTCCACTGGCTGTGGCCCGGCCTCAACGGCGACCGCCAACCCGCCGCCGCCCCGCCCGCGGCAACCTCCGCCCCCGCCCCGGTGACCACCGGGGCGGGGCCCGCCCCCACCGCGACGACGTCCTCGCCGTCGCCCACCGCATCCCCCGTCGACCGCACCAACGGGGAGGCTGTCGCCCGGGAGGCCGTCCGGCTCTACCTCACCCGCGACCCGGTCAAGGACCAGGACCACCGGGCCTCGGTCGACCGGGCCGCGCCCTACCTGACCGCAGCCCTGGTCGACAACCTCAAGGCGCACACCGACCCGGCGTTCGACAAGCTCAACAGTCAGTCCGGCATCGCCACCGTCACCGCCGTCACCCTCGCCCCCGCCGGTACCGACCTGCCGCCCGACAACCCGCTGCGGATCTGGCGCAAGGCGACTGCGGCCGTCACCGTCGAGGGCTACACCACCACCACGCAGACGACCGAGCTGCGCGTCGAGGTGACCCTCGACGGCGACCGGTGGCGGGTGTCCGCGATCCTCGGTCTGGGGGCATAGGTGGACAGCCGCGACGCGGCCCGGGTCGCCCGTGCCCTCACGCAGGTGGCGGGCCGCGGGGCCATGGTCAAGGTCGGCGGCGTCGTCGCCGTCGTCTTCCTCATCCTCCTGGTGATCCTCGGCCTGCTCGGCGCCACCACCGGCGGCACTGCCGCCGCCGCCGGGAGCTCCTGCGGCGGGCGAGGGGTGCCCGGTGCCCCGCAGCCCGGCAGCGGTCCGGCCCCGCCCGGACCCGTCGCCGAGGGACAGGTCACCAACGCGATGATCATTGACGGGGTGGCCGTCCGGGGAGGACTCCCCGGACGCGCGACCCTGATCGCCCTCATGACCGCACTCCAAGAGAGCTCGCTGGTCGACCTCGCCGGCGGTGACCGCGACTCCATCGGCCTGTTCCAGCAGCGCCCCTCGCAGGGCTGGGGCACCGTCGAGCAGATCCTCCACCACCCCGACTACCAGGCCCACATGTTCTTCTTCGGCGGCGACAGCGGCGACCCACCCGGCCTGACCGACATCAAGGGGTGGCAGCTCATGCCCTACGGCGCCGCCGCCCAGGCCGTGCAGCGCAGCGCATACCCGGACCTCTACGACCGGCACGAGCAGAACGCGCGCCGGATCGCCGCACAGGCCGGCATCGACCTCGAACGGGCGGGCACCGCCACCGGCACCAACCCCGGTACTGGCACCAGCGCCTCGCCCAGCAACCCGACGGACTGCTACCCCGAGACCCCCGGCACTCCCGGAACCCCGTTCCACGACGCATCCTCGCCCTGGCCCGCCGAGGTGAAGAACCCCCGCTCGACCGCGGACACCATCGCGTGGGCCCGCAACGAGGTCGCCACCGGCGGCCCCGACTGGCGCCGACGCTGCCTCGCCTTCGTCGCCGCCGCCAACGGGTGGCACGGCGCCGGGTACACCAACCCGCCCGCCAACACCCACAGCTACGCGACCGAGCTGTACACCAACATGATCCCGCTGAACATGCACCACGACAAAGACCGCAACCCGCCCCCGGGGGCCTTGCTGTTCTGGGACACGGGGTCCGACGCGGGACACGTCGCGCTCTATGTCGGCAACGGCCAAGTGGCCTCCTCCGACATCCTGCGCCCGGGATACATCGACATCGTCCCCGCCGAGCAGATCGAGACGAAGTGGAACGCCGTCTACCTCGGGTGGGCGCCGCCCTACTTCCCCGCCGGCGGATAGGAGAGCACCGACCATGACCCACCCCGTCGACCCGGCCACCCTCGCCGCCCTACCGCCCACGCCCCTCTACACGATCACCCTCACCACCCACGGCACCGCACAGATCGACGGCGAGGAGGTGCTCCTCCGCCAGGGCGACGACGTCCACCGCGCCGCCCTCGCCGAGATCGTGATCAAAGCGGCCTACCTCGGCCGCCCCGTCCGCGTGAACGCCAAGGACCCGAGCGGTGTCACCACACCGTTGGTCGTCCACCTCGACGGCTCCGTGACCACCCTCCCGCACCCCCACCCGGCGCCCGCCCGCCCGGCACCGGCCCCCGCTGCGCCCCTCGCGCAGCAGCCCGCGCCTGAACCGGCCGCGGCGTCCGGCCCTGCCCGCCCCGCGGCTCCCGCACCACCACTGCCCGCGGCAACCGTCCAGCAGCCCGCGTACACCCGCCTACCGGCCCCCGGCGAGCCCTACCAGGGCCAGGCCCTCCCCGAGTGGGCACATCCCGCCCCCGCGCCTGCCCCCGCCCCGCCGGTCGCCACCGCCCCGCCCTCGGCGAGCACCCCCTCGCCGACCCCGCCGGCGCCCGCCTCCGCCGACCTCTGGGCCGCCCCCTTCCCGGAGGAGTACCGGGGCCTGCTCGACCGCCTCCGGGAGGAGGAGCGCGCCGGACACCTCGACCGCGCGCTCGACCACGCCGACGTGCTGGAGTCGATCCTCGAAAAGCTCCACGGCCCCGAGCACCCACTCACCGTCAACGCCCTCGCGCTGCGCGGATGGCTCCTCATCCGGCAGGAAGTCGACTCGGCCCTCAGCACCGAGACGCTGCTCCTGACGGTGCAGCGCCGCCGCGCCGGCGGAGCCCCCGAGGAGGAGACACGGAAGGTGCTCCGGGACGCCTACCGGTCGTGGTGGAGGCTCGCCACCGACGATCCCGCCTACGCCCGGGAGACGGCCGAGCAACTGGTCGACCTCCTCGGCGACGACCGCCACGCCGAGGAGGTCATCAAGTGGCTGGAGAGCGGCACGGTAGGAACCGCCGCCCGGTGACGAACGCGAGGCCCCCTGCAACCCCGGTTGCAGGGGGCCTCTCCATGCCCGCGACGACCCTCTCGACCGCCCTCCGCATCCGCCCCGGCCGGTGTCCGGAAATCCGGACACCAAGCGCACCAAGGGCCGCGCGGCACCGACCCGCACAGGCCGACCCGATCAGGGCGCAGCGGCGGGGCGCAGCACCGGGCGCAGCGGACCCGAGGAGCAGCCTCCGCCCCTACTAGGCCCGGGAGGTGGTCCCCAGGGTGCCACACGGCCCGTAGGCCGCCCTCCGGGCCCTGGCGGGCCCTGCGGGTGGATTGCCGGGCACCTCGCTCCGCTCGGCGCGTTCACCGGCAATCCAGTCCGCTTACGCGGACCGCCCTCGCCTGCGCCTCCTTCGTCGGCGCGCACCGGCGAGGGTGGCCAGCCCTGCGCCTCCTTCGTCGGCGCGCACCGGGCTGCCCAGCAGGGGGGCCGTGCGGCCACCTGTGGCCCACCTCCCGGGCACACCGCCCGGGGCCGGCCAAGGAGACCCCTTTGAACAGCAAGATCGTTGCCACCCGCACCGAGACGGCACCCGCCGAGCCCGAGCACCACGTCACCGAGCGGGCCGACGACCTCCTCGCCCTCACCCGCGACGAGTTCATGACCCTGGTGAACGAGGCGGCCGACCTGGTCCTCGCGGAGCTCGACCTCGGCGACCGCGACCTCGACCTCCTCAACCTGGTGGTCAACACCGCCGGCTACCTCATCGACAACCCGGACGCCGAGGCCGACCTCGACGCCGTGATCACCGATCAGTACGGCATCGAGCCCGAGGAGCTGCGCGGCTGGTGGGACTGGAGCTGACCCTCGCTGCTCCCGGCCGAGCCCACGGGCCCGGCCGGGAGCCCGCACTCCCAGCCCAGCACCCACCACCAGGAGAAGCCCCAGCATGACCACCGACGCAGCACAGACGCTCGCCGCCGAGCTCACCGAGCGAGGCATCTCCGCCGAGGCCATCACCAGCCACGACGTCCGCACCGTGGCGATCCCGCACACGGTCTACGAAGCCGAGTACGCCGTACTGCACATCGAGCCCGCCGACGCCTCCGGCATCGTGGCGTGGCGGGCCGACAACGGCCACGGCGAACCCCTCGACTGGGGGGCCTTCAAGGTCCCCGCCCACTGCGCACAGCGCCGCACCGTCGACCGTGTCGGCGAGTGGCTCCTCGCCCACTCCTCGGTGCCCGGCCGCCCCACCATGAACGGGTTCCCGCAGCACTACACCCGGCACCACCTCCTGATGAGGATCGAGGCCGCGTCCCGCCTGCTGCGGGACGAGCTCGCCCTCGGCGGCCGGGAGGCCGGCCTCGCCGAGCTCGCCCTCGACACCCTGCTGTACCTCCTCGACCACCAGGAGGCCGAGCTCGACGAAGTGATCGCGGAACAGTACGGAGTCGGGCCGGCCGATCTCTACGCCCGATGGGCGGAGACGACCCCGCCCTCGGCCGGAGTCGAAGCGACGCCCAAAGAGGTCTAGACCATTCCGGGCCGGCGGCGACCGCCACCGGACACCCCGCCACCGAGGAACCCCCTCGACAGGCCGGATAAGCCGCCGAAAAGGCATGTGAAACAACGTCAGAACTCTCCGGCAATCCGGAAGTGAAATGACGCCATATTCACGCACCCAAGACAGGCCGACGGCGTGAAATTCGGGCCGCGAATTCCGAGAATTCACGAAACCTGATGACGACTCAAAGTCGACCGAACTCCGCCCGAAGCAGTCGACAATTCGCACGGATCACAGGAGCAGGAAAGCCGAATCAATGACCACGGAAACCCCGACGGAACAGCCGTCAGAAACGCTCGCAGCATCCATACAACGAGTCCTAGACAGAGACGTCGAGGAGACGTCCACCGAATCATGCGATGACGAGTACGACGAACTCCTCGCCCTCCGCGACTTCCGAGACGAAACACTCAAACTGATCACCGCCCTACTGGCAGGGGAACACCTCCCCACCCGGTAGGAGAGCCCACCAGGGGCGCAGCAGGGCAACAGCCCCGCTGCGCCCCTTCGCCGTTTCCCGGGACAGCCCCACCGACCCGTGAGACCATGGCGGAGGCCGTGCCGCAAGGCCACCACCGCGAGGCCGGCGAACTCGAAAGGTAACGGTTCGATCTCCATCTCGCGGGTGGAATCATGATCGTTAAGCGCCAGGTTACGGCCCTAATCGACAGCCTTTCAGGCTGGCACAGCCGCCTCTAAGTGGCCTGCGGCCACCGGCGGCACGGCCCGGCTTCGCCGGTCCACAAGGATTCCCGCCCCCCTGAGTGGCCTTCGGCCACGGGGCGGAAAGGACACTGCCCTTACGGGCAGCCGCTTCGCGGAGGGCCCCCTAAAGCCGCTTCGCGGCGGGGCCCGACCCTGCGGGGCAAGGAATAGGAACCCCCGCCCGAGAGGGCACGGGCAATGAGGCGAGAATTCCTGACAAGGGAAAGTGATACACGGTCAAGCCTCACCCCTCGACCCCGCCGAGGGAGGAGCCGGGAGGGGAGGGGAGAAGAGGCGGGAAAACCTGACGGGACAATTCTGATACCCTCTCAGGAGAAGGTGCGGAGCTTGATCAACAACATTAGACCGGGCATGTGATCATGAACCGGATAAAATCCGGGCTTGACAAGAACGACGGTCGGGTGTTGACTCAAAGTCACGGAACACCCGGTGACGGAAAGTGACACGAGGGCCGGCCACCCCCCACCCCTCCCAGTCAGCCAAGGCTGCGAAGCAGCCCGGTTTTCCCTGCGAAGCAGGGAAAACCCCAGGTCAATAGGCTGCGAAGCAGCCCAGAGTCACCACAAGCCCTCGGCGAAGCCGAGGGCCGGCCCTGCGAAGCAGGGCCCCGCCCCAGGCACGCCGCGGCCCGCCAACCGGGAAGCCCTAAGTAAGGGAGGGCACACCACTGAACACCAGACACCCCCCAGCGAATAGA